>NZ_PHGS01000002.1:0-487685 GCF_003031125.1 Agrobacterium sp. LAD9
GGCTGGAGACGGGCAATACAATCCGTGGTGAGCAGAGCCAGTCCGGCAAATATCAGCCAGAAACCGCTGGCGGGCGAAACCCGGGCAAAACCATTACCCTGCGGCGTGAGGAAAGACGCCGCCTGGCCGACAAAAACCGCCAGTGCAGCAAGGCCGGCCAGCGCGACTATGAGCTTCAATCGCGCGGGAAAGCGGAAAAATGCGATGAAAGCCGCAAGGAGAATGATGGTGGTGAGAACGGCGGCAGCCGCAGCCGGAAGGGCTTCGAAGACCGTTCTTGTTTCGCCCTGAACGATCCGGTTTGCGCGGAATGTCATGAAGGGTGATATAAAAAGCGCATAAAGAAGCAGGCACGAAATCAGTATGCCCACCTTGTCAGGCCATTTCGTCAAATCCAGCTTCCCTCCCCTAGGTTAGGGCGGGACCAGGAGAACGCTTCCGTTCCCGAAGCCCGCTCCAGCGCCGCGAGTGTTACTTGACGAAACCGTTCTTGGTCAGAAAGTCGAGCGCCACGGTCTTGGCCTGTTCGCCACCCACCTGCACGCGGGCGTTCAAATCCTGCAGCGTTGCCAGATCGAGCTTTTCGAACACCGGTTTCAGCAGTTCCTCAATATTGGGGTGCTTTTTGAGAACTTCTTCGCGAATGATCGGTGCTGGCTGATAGACCGGTTGCACATGCTTGTCGTCCTCCAGCACCACAAGGCCGGAGGGGGCGATGCCGCCATCCGTGCCATAGACCATGGCTGCATTGGCGTTGTTCGTCTGGTTGGCGGCGGCGGCGATCGTGGCCGCGGTGTCGCCGCCGGAAAGCGTGATCAGCTGGTCAGGCTTCATGGTGAAGCCATAAGTGGTCTGAAATGCAGGCAGCGCTGCGGCGGAATTGACGAATTCGGAAGAAGCGGCAAGGACCACCTCGCCGCCATCGGCAACATATTTGCCGAAGTCGGAAAGCGTCTTCAGATTGTTCTTGTCCGCGACATCCTTGCGTAGCGCAATTGCCCAGGTGTTGTTGGCCGGCGATGGTGTCAACCAGACGATCTTGTTGGCATCGTAATCGAGTGTTTTGGCCTCTTCATAACCCTTGGCGGCATCTTTCCAGAGTGGATCGTCCGCCTTGGAGAAAAAGAAGGCGGCGTTGCCGGTATATTCAGGATAAATGTCGATTTCGCCCGCGGTGATCGCTTTTCGCACAACCGGTGTGGCGCCAAGCTGGATGCGATCTGTCGTTTCGATCTTGTTCTGGTTCAGGATAGCGAGAATGATGTTGCCAAGAACGCCGCCCTCCGTGTCGATCTTCGACGACACCACCACCTGCGCCTGAGCGATGGAAACAGAAAAGGCAAGCGCAAGTCCGGCGCCCGTCAACGTCATCAAGCGGTTCATGAATGTTCCTCCGGTGGGTCAGCCTGCCGAACAGGCGAAAGATCGCCGCCGCAATTGCGGCGGAGTATCAACGACCGGAAAGAAAAAAGGTTGCACGCCATCCGCATTTTCGCGTCG
Source organism: Agrobacterium sp. LAD9 (assembly GCF_003031125.1). Taxonomy (NCBI): domain Bacteria; kingdom Pseudomonadati; phylum Pseudomonadota; class Alphaproteobacteria; order Hyphomicrobiales; family Rhizobiaceae; genus Agrobacterium; species Agrobacterium sp. LAD9. The sequence continues at coordinate 1,501 of NZ_PHGS01000002.1, forward strand.
ATGGCTCCCGTCGGTGCCGATGGCCGCTTTCGTCAGGCTTCGTCGTCCCGCTTGCGCGCATCCTTGCCCATGACGAGCGGCATGAGAACGGAGAGGAAGAGAAGCCTGATGACGTGGTGGGAGCCGACATAGGCGGTATCGGCATGCATCATCACTGCCATCGCCGCCATGGTTTCCAGGCCACCCGGTGAATAGGCGATCATGACGGCATTGAGCGGGACGCCGGTCACACCGGAAATCATCCAGGCAATGCTGCCGGCAATCAGCATCACGGCGATTGTGACGACGAAACCCGCCAGAAAGCCTTTCCGCACGTCCATCAGCGAGACATTCGAAAAGCGTGTGCCGATAAGGCAACCGATCAGCACGTAAACCGGCAGGCTGAGCCAGGTGGGAACACCACCCTCGGTAAGGCCGGTAATGTGGGTGCTGATGGAAATGGCGACGCCGCCCAGCAGCAGTGCGGCCGGAAACTTCCAGCGCAGGAAAAGCCAGCCGGTCAGAAGCGAGGCGCCGATGGTCAGCGCCAGCGTGAACAGGCCCATTGGCGGGTTGGTGACAAGCGGTTCCGTGCTGACGAGATCGAAATATTCCACAATCAGCGGCACGGAAAGTGTTAGCGCCAGCACCCGCACACTTTGCACGATGCTGACGGTTGCAAGGTCGCTTTTCGTCTCGGCACCAAGGCTGATGATATAGCTGAGATGACCGGGAGAGGCGCCCAGCATCGCCGTTGTCCGGTCGTAACCGAAGCCGTAATGCAGGATCCAGTAAGCGATATAGAGCATGATGACGACAGCGACGAGCACGACGACGAAGCTCACGGGCCAGGTCTTTGCGGCGTCGATCACGGAGGGCGTCACGCTCGTTCCCATCGAAATGCCGACGACGACGAAACAGGCATTGCGGATGAAAGCGGGAACGCCAAGCCTTATGCCGGCGAGCCCCGTGATCGTCACCGCAAGCGCCGGGCCGGACAGAAAGGGTGCCGGGATATCGATGAGGCTGGCGAGCAGCGCACCTATGCTGCCGATGAGCGCGGTAAGCGCAAATGTATGGAATTCAGGCTTGATGATCATTGCGACGCTGATTGGTTGCTTGAAAAAGCTCGTGACCAAATGCGCCGCTTCCGTTCGCGACGTCAACACGCGGGATCAAAAATATTATATTTCGCGCGTCTTCCATAAAAGAAAAGCCCGTGACCTCAAGGACACGGGCTATGACAATTGCCGAGGAGGAAATGGGATGATCAGGCAGCCGGAAGGGCAGCGACCTTCGGCATTTCCGTGTCCAGGCCAAGCAGGAAGTTGATCTGCGGCCGGGCCTTGACGAGATCGTCGATCGAGTATTCCGCCAGAACGTCAAAAAACGCATTGAGCGCCTTGCGAAGCGCCGAGTTGAGGCCGCAGCTGTCCACAAGCGGACATTCCACAGCGCCATCCTCGAAGCATTCGGCCATGGCGAAGCTGTCTTCAGTCACTCTCACCACGTCGAACAGGCTGATTTTTTCAGCGGGTTTGCCAAGGCGCACGCCGCCGTTACGGCCGCGCACGGTTTCCACCAGGCCCGCCTTGTTGAGCGGCTGCAGGATTTTGAACAGGAACAGCTCCGAAACGCCATAGGCTCTGGCGATCTCAGGAATGCGGCTCAGATGGCCTTCATTGGCGGCGCAATACATCAACATGCGAACGGCATAGTTGGTCTGTTTGGTCAAGCGCATGCTGGTCTCCTAACTCTCAATGTGGAGTTATATAGTCTCTTTTTCAGTTTAGAACAATTCCAGAAACTGAAAAAACTGGCACCCATCAGATATTTCTTAAACAGCCGTGTTGACCGTCCTGATGATTCATGAACAAACAAGTCAAGAATTGGAATGTAATGGAGGCATTCATAATGGCAAGCTTGAAATCATACTTTTCCGCTGCCGTTTTTTCAGGGCTGACGATCCTTTCCTTCGCGCCCGCCGCTCTGGCAGAGGGGGAGGTTAACGTCTATTCCTATCGCCAGCCTGAATTGATCCAGCCGCTGCTCGATGCCTTCACCAAAGAAACCGGCATAGAGGCGAATGTACTTTTCCTCGACAAGGGGCTGGTCGAACGCATCCAGGCCGAGGGTGTCAATTCACCCGCAGATGTGCTGCTGACTGTTGATATCGCCCGCCTCGTCGAGGCGAAGGAAGGCAAGGTTACCCAGCCGGTTCTGGGCGATCCCGTCATCGAAAAGGATATCCCCGCCAACCTGCGTGATCCCGAGGGCGAATGGTTTGGTCTCACGACGCGCGGTAGGGTTGTCTACGCTTCGAAGGAGCGGGTGACACAGAAGGACATTACCTATGAGGAGCTTGCTGATTCCAAGTGGAAGGGCAAGATCTGCATTCGCGACGGCCAGCATTCCTACAATATCGCGTTGATCGCCTCGATGATCGCCCATCACGGCGTCGATTATACCCGCACGTGGCTGACGGGTCTGAAGAACAATCTCGCCCGCAAGCCTGACGGAACAGACCGCAGCCAGGCGAAATCGATCTTTTCCGGCGAGTGCGATATCGCGCTTGGCAATACCTATTATGTAGGCCTGATGTTGACCAATGATCGCGAACCGGAAGAAAAGGAATGGGCGGGATCGGTGCGGGTGATCTTCCCCAATGCGGGCGATCGCGGCACACATGTGAATATTTCCGGCATGGCGCTGACGAAATACGCACCCAACAAGGACAACGCGCTGAAGCTCATGGAATTCCTGGCCTCTCGCGAGGCGCAGGAGATTTACGCTAAACAAGTCTTCGAATATCCGGTGCTGCCCGGTGCCGAGCCTTCCGACGTGGTGAAGGGTTTCGGTCCCATCCATCCGGACAAGCTGCCGCTGACGGACATCGCCGCCCGTCGCAAGCAGGCATCCGAACTGGTGGATGAAGTCGGTTTCAACGACGGCCCGACCAACTGACGCCGTTTTCCGGATACCGGCGGGTCAGTTACCCGCCGGCTTGTTGTCCAGTGAAGCGTTGTAGTCGAGGATAGCCTTGCGCCTTTCCGGCGTTCCGGGATGGGTGGAGACAATGCTGGTGCCGCCCTTGTCGCCCAGTTTTTCTTCCAGCAGCGCGAAGAAGCGTTCGATGGCAGTGGGGTCAAGCCCGGCCTTGCGCATCAGTTCCACGGAGCGCTGATCCGCCTGCCGCTCGGCATCGCGCGAGTGCGATAGCGCCAGAAGGCCGCCGCCCTGGGTAAGAATGTCCTCCATGGCCGAACCGACATCGCCGGCAATCAGCATGACAAGACCGGCAACCCCGGCGGCGCGGTATAGCTGCCGCAGGCTGTGCTCATATTCGACATGGCCGATTTCATGGGCGAGAACCCCGGTGATCATCTGCCTGTCGTTGCCGGCCAGCTCCACCAGCTCGTCCGTCAATACCAGCGTGCCATCCGGCAGTGCAAAGGCATTGGGGCCGATGTAACCGCCCTTGCGGAAATTCAGCTTGTAGTCGTCAGGCGAACCTTCCGCATGGGCGGCGATCCGGGCAAATTCAGAGCGGATGGCGTCCTGCTCTTCCTGGGGAAGTTCGCTTGGAGAGAAGACTGCCTGGTCGAGGGCCTGCATGGTACTGGCCGACATGACCCGCGGAACGATCGGCGGGGTTACCGCGACCGCCAGTTCCACGAGTGCCGGAAGCGCCAGCTTGTAGGTGCCGTAAGCCAGAAGAACGGCTGCGGCGGTGATGCCGATCAGCCGCGGGCGAAACTGTTCCAGCCAGTGCACGAAACCGGATCGCTTGGTAATGTGCTGGCCAAGCAGCCGGTCCACGCCGTCATTGTCGCGGGTTTCGAACAGCGACCCGTCGGGAAAATGCAACTCCCGCGGGATGGTGCCGACCCGGTGGCTGATCTCCACCGTTTTTATCTCGGCCTGGGTTCTGACGTGGTTGTCCTTCGCATCGAGCACGAGAAGGACCGTGCCGCCAAGCTTCAGCCTGGCGGCACTGGAAAGGTTGGAGCGAACGGCATGCCACTCGCCCGAAACGGTTTCTCCGGTGTCAGAAACCAAATTCGAAACCTTCCATATCCATATATTCGGCACTGACGGCGGCACCCGTTGCTTCCATCGAGGAGAGGACCTCGCCCACATCGCCGTTGAAACGGATTGCCGTGCGCTCCACGGTATAACGCGCTTCGCGCACCGCCGCCCACGGCCGCATCAGACCAAGGGTGAAAACGGTGACGATCAGGTTGGAGATGACGATCCAGAGATAGCGGCCGCGATGCAGGTCGCTGTGCAGGTCATGCTTTCCATCCAGCAGCATGGAGGAAATGACGACATTGCGAACGCCGGTGCGATAAACCACGCCGGCCAGGCCATAGACCAGAAATGCGCCGAAAACGCCCACATAGAGCGATGCGAGCGCCGTGGCCATGGCGGTAGTCTCGTCCTCGAGCATCGCACTGTTCGCCGCAAAGGCTGCAAGGCCGAAGAAGCCGACCACGATGCCGCCGATCACCACCATGATCGCGGGAATGATCCAGGCGCGATAGAGCTTGCCAATCTTGGGGTCGGCGCTGAAGGGGCGGTCGCCATAACGCAGGTTGCCGAAAATATAGCGGTTTGCCCAGCGGCTGGACAGCGGCGCCAGAATGCCGAAGGAGAAGAACGCAACGAGGCTGCCAAGCAGGATGGAGACAAAAGCGCCCCACGCCGTGCCGACAAAATCAAAACGCACATTGCGATAGCTCGTCACCCGCGCATTGAAACGAATGCTGCGCGTGATCAGCCATGGAAAGAAGATCATCAGCAGGATTGCCGGTACGAAGACCAGAAACGGATGGATAAGACCGATGAGCTGCGAGATGACGATGAAGGCAAAGGCGATCAGGCGGCCCTTGAAGATTTGCCCGCCGGTGGCGTGGTAACCGAAAGCGCGGCCGGCCAGCACGGTGTTGCCGTTGAAATAACGCTTGCGGCGCACCTTCGCCCAAGCGGAATAAATGCCGATGGTGACGATCGTCAGGAGAATATTGACGATCCAGATTCCAAAATATTCCTTGGCATTTCCGCTGAACGAGCCGCGTTCGATTGCGCGCTGATCCACGCTGACAGAGATGTCACTCATAATGGTCCCTCATGGCATGCCCCTCTCCGGGCAGATTGAGTTGCAGGCTTCCCCGCTATCGTCGGTTTGGCGGCGTCCCCACGCCGCAACGGCTGTCTTACGCCATAACATCTTTAAGTGGAAATATTTTGAAGGAAAAACTTGATGATTTTGGTTTTCTTTTAATCAAAAAAGCCCCGCTGCAAAAACAGCGGGGCTTTTTTCCGATTGCCGGCTTTTCGGTTTATTTCATCGTCGGCATGACGAATTCGGCACCCGACTTGATGCCCGACGGCCAGCGCGAGGTGATCGTCTTGGTCTTCGTCCAGAACTTGATCGAATCCGTGCCGTGCTGGTTGAGATCGCCGAAGCTCGAAGCCTTCCAGCCACCGAAGGAGTGATAGGCGAGCGGAACGGGGATCGGAACGTTGATGCCGATCATGCCGATGTTGACGCGGCTTGCGAAGTCGCGGGCAGCGTCGCCGTCACGGGTGTAGATCGCAACACCGTTGCCATATTCATGCTTCATCGGCAGTTCGAGCGCGTCTTCGTAATTCTTGGCGCGAACGACCGACAGAACCGGTCCGAAGATTTCGGTCTTGTAGATGTCCATGTCAGGGGTGACGTGGTCAAACAGGCAACCGCCGACGAAATAACCGTCTTCATAACCCTGCAGCTTGAAGTCGCGGCCATCGACCAGCAGCTTCGCGCCCTGTTCAACGCCGCTGTCAATCAGGCCCCTGACGCGCGTCTGCGCTTCCTTGGTGACGAGCGGGCCCATATCGGCCTTGTCGTCGGTATAGGGGCCGATCCTCAGGCTTTCGATCTGCGGGATGAGCTTTTCAACGAGGCGGTTTGCCGTCTCCTCGCCAACCGGAACCGCAACGGAAACAGCCATGCAGCGCTCGCCGGCCGAACCATAGCCTGCGCCCATCAATGCGTTCACGGCCTGGTCGAGATCGGCATCCGGCATGATGATCATGTGGTTCTTCGCGCCGCCGAAGCACTGTGCGCGCTTACCGTTCATGGCGGCGGTGCCGTAGACGTAACGGGCGATCGGCGTCGAACCGACGAAGGAGACCGCGCCGATGTCAGGGTCGGTCAGGATGGCATCGACGGCACCCTTGTCACCGTTGACGACGTTGAGGATACCGGCCGGAAGACCGGCTTCGATCATCAGTTCGGCAAGGCGGATCGGCAGCGACGGATCGCGTTCAGATGGCTTCAGGATGAAGGCGTTGCCGCAGGCAATCGCCGGGGCGAACATCCACATCGGGATCATGCCGGGGAAGTTGAAGGGCGTGATGCCCGCGCCGATGCCGACCGGCTGGCGGATCGAATACATGTCGATGGCCGGACCTGCGCCCTCGGTGAACTCGCCCTTCTGCAGATGCGGAATGCCGCAGACAAATTCGCAGACTTCGAGGCCGCGGACGATATCGCCCTTGGAATCCTCGACGGTCTTGCCGTGCTCACTGGAGAGCAGCACCGCCAGCTCGTTCATGTCGCGGTTCAGAAGTTCGACGAACTTGAAGAAAACGCGGGCGCGGCGCTGCGGGTTGGTGGCGGCCCACTTGGGTTGCGCAGCCTTGGCGCTTTCCACGGCGGCGCGCAGCTCGGCTTCGCTCGCAAGTGCGACAGTCGCCTGCACTTCCCCCGTGGCCGGGTTGTAGACATTGGATGTGCGGCCGCTGGTGCCGGGCACATGCTTGCCGTTAATGAAATGACCGATTTCCTTCATGGGTTTTCCTCCAGAATGTGATGGCGCAGCATTACCTTTCGATTTGCACAAATCAATCGCCTGAAATAAGCATCCATTGTGCAAAAATGCACATAAGGAGAGTGCTGTGAACTGGGATGATGTGCGTTTGTTTCTAAGCGTGGCACGAAGCGGCCAGTTTCTTTCCGCCGCCAGAAAGCTCGGCGTCAACCACGCCACCCTCAGCCGGCGGATTTCAGCACTTGAAGCGGCGATCGGCACGCAACTCTTCCTGCGAAGCACCAATGGCTGCGAGCTGACGGAGGAAGGCCAGCGTCTGCTTGCCGGGGCGGAGCGCATGGAAACCGAAATGCTGAACGCCCAGGCCAATCTCGGCCGCGTCGACACGGCAGTGGCGGGAACGGTGCGCATCGGCGCGCCAGATGGCCTCGGTGTTTCCTTCCTCGCGCCGCGACTTGGCCGGCTGACGGCGCGTTATCCCGATCTGAAAATCCAGCTCGTTCCGGTGCCGCGCTCTTTCTCCCTGTCGCAGCGTGAGGCCGATATCGCCATCACCATCGAAAGGCCGGAGCAGGGCAGGCTGATGTTTTCAAAGCTCACCGATTATTCGCTGGGTCTCTACGCCTCGGCGGATTATCTGGCCGAATATGGAACGCCCGCGGATATTGAAGCGCTGAAGCGCCACCGGCGGATCGGTTATGTGGAAGACCTGATCTTCTCGCCCTCGCTGAATTTTACCGGCGAGATCATGCGTGACTGGGATGCCGCCTTTGAAATCTCGAGCGCTACCGGTCAGACCGAGGCAGTACGTTCAGGTGCGGGTATCGGCATCCTGCATAATTACATCGCCGGGCAATATCCCGAGCTTCTGCGGATCATGCCCCATCTCACCATCAGCCGATCCTACTGGACGGCCTATCACGAATCCGCCCGTCAATTGGTCCGGGTCCGAACGGTGGTCGACTTTCTCCAGGAACTCGTGGCCGAAGAGCGGCGCATCTTCACCTGATATCTGCATGCCGATATATTAGTACTATTAATTGTACGGACCCGGCCGTTCGGGGCTTGACAAAGGACGGCTGGTTGGACGACCAATGCAACCATTGGGAGATCGGAACTGACATGTCGACTATGATACGAAAGCTTTCGCCGACGGGCCTCGGCGTGGCCGTCATGCTGCTTGGAATGCTGCTTTTCGCGTTGAACGACGCCATGGGAAAATGGCTCGTCTCTACCTATAGCCAGGGTCAGGTGATCCTCATCCGCAGCGCCGCAGCGCTTGTCATCCTTGTTCCGATCGTCTGGAGAGCCGGCCTTTCCGGCCTCGTGAAAATCGAGCGGCCCGGCCTTCAGGTGGCGCGTGTCTTCTTCTCCACCGCAGAGCTTTTCTGTTTCTATTTCGCGGTTGCGTCTCTTCCGCTGGCTGACGTCATGACCTATTGGCTTGCGGCTCCGATTTACGTGGCGGCGCTCTCGCCGTTTCTGCTCGGAGAAAAGGTCGGCTGGCGTCGCTGGACGGCCATCGCCATCGGTTTTGTCGGCGTTCTCATCGCGCTCAAACCCAGCTCGGCAAGCCTCACCTCCGCCGCACTCTTTTCCATCCTCGGCAGCGCCGCCTTCGCCTTCATGATGTTGTCCGGCCGCCAGCTGCGCAATACGCCCGATACGGTGCTCGCCTTCTGGCAGATCATTGGTGCGGCTCTTGCGGGCATTGTCGCGGTGTTCCTCACGCCTTCGGGCTGGCTGCCGGTTCAGTCCAGTTTCGATCTGGCCTTCCTCGGCCTGCTCGGTGTCGTCGCCATGGCGGCGCATGTGCTGGTCAACCGGGCGCTTAAACTCGCCGATGCCGCCACCGTCGCGCCGCTGCAATATACGCTGCTGCTCTGGGCGGTGATTTTCGGCTGGCTGTTCTTCGGTGATGTGCCGCAGACGAGTATCGTCGTCGGCGCGGGCCTGATTGTTCTTTCGGGTCTTTACATCTTCTTTCGCGAAAATACGCTCAAGCGCCGCCTTGAAACCGCCGAAAGACTGGCTGCGGAGCAGGTTTGATCTTTGGTCACAATCACGGGACTTGACGACGGCGTGATCTTCAGGGAGTAAGAAGGGGCCCTGCGATGATTTGTCTCGCAAGGGCAGAGGAAACAAAGGTGCCGGGCCCCTCTGGCGAGAGTTTTACGGCGCTCTCGCGATGTCGGTACCGCCTGCAAAAATTGGCCGGCGGATTAAAAACTATGAAAAACCTGAATGTGCTTCGCGCGCGTGCTTTCTGCGTGCGGCCTGACGCCCCGCGTCGGTCTGCAAACGCCCTCGTTTTGGGAGGCGACCGGACATGAGCGCCACCCAGAAAAAAACGCTTTCCTACTTCAAATGGGCTTTTATCGTCACCGTGGTCGGTTTGATCCTCGGCGGTTATCTCGGTTGGGAAATGACCGGAACGGTAGGCGGCACGGCGACGATCTTCTTCATCTGCGTCGTTCTGGCGGTGCTGGAAATTTCGCTCTCCTTCGACAACGCCATCGTCAACGCCAACAAGCTCAAGGATATGACGCCGGTCTGGCAGCACCGCTTCCTGACCTGGGGTATCCTGATTGCCGTTTTCGGCATGCGTATCGTCTTCCCGCTGCTCATCGTCGTCGTTGCCGCGAATGTCGGCCCGTGGACGGCAATCGTGATGGCGGCCACGCAGCCGGAACGTTACGCGGAAATCATGCAGGACGCCCATTTGCCGATTGCGGCATTCGGCGGCACCTTCCTGATGATGGTCGGCCTCAACTTCTTCTTCGACCATGAAAAGGACGTGCACTGGGTGCGCTGGATCGAAGAAAAGGCGGCGATCTATTCCTCTGTCAAGGGCATCGAGATCGCCTTCGTGCTTGTCGTCATGCTGGTCTTTTCCCGCATCATCGGCGCAAGCGATGATCCGGCGCTTGGTCCGGTAGCGGCCAACACCTTCTTCCATTCGGCGATCTGGGGTCTTTTGACCTTCCTGCTGGTGGAAGTCGTTGGCGGCATTCTCGACCGCAGCCAGGAAATGCTGGAAGGTGCAGCAAAGGGCGGCTTCGGCGCGTTTCTTTATCTCGAAGTGCTGGATGCCAGCTTCTCCTTCGATGGCGTGATCGGCGCTTTCGCGCTGACGCAAAACCTCTTCATCATCGCCATCGGTCTCGGCATCGGCGCCATGTACGTCCGTTCGATGACCATCATGCTGGTCGAGAAGGGAACACTGGCCGAATATCGCTACCTGGAACACGGCGCTTTCTACGCGATCCTTATCCTGTCCGTCATCATGTACGTGCAGACCATGGTGCATATACCCGAGGTCATCACGGGCCTTGGCGGTGCAGGCCTGATCGGTATCTCGCTCTGGTCGTCGATCCGCTATAACCGGCAGCAGAATGCCGATGCGGTCGATGCCGCACGCGGCGCGGAAATCTGATCCGCGATTGTCCTTGCCTTCCGCTGTCGTGGCGGAAGGCAGTTTTTAAGCATTAAATTCTTTTTTGCCTGTTTTTCTTGCGATTAATTCTTTGCGGAAAATTTCGCCATAAGCAGAATATACTCCTTAAGTCTCTGTTTTTGCGAATATTTGTGCGCCGCAGCAAAACTGGCACGCTTCCTGCATCTCATTCTGCAAGTCCAGAGGGGACATTATGGCTCGAAAACGGGTCAACAAACGCCGCCGCGCCGCGCGATCTTTCGGATCTGCGCCGTGCGGCGGTTTTGTTTGTGCGGGATGGTTCTTGAGTTTTTCGCTCTGTTGAATGAAAACGGTAGGACAACGACTGGAAGGGTCACGGCTTGCCTGCACAATTGTCGCCCACGGAGGCCTTGGGGCTCTGGCATCGTGTATCCACGGCGCAGGTCGTTGACGATCAGCCGGATTTGACCTTGCGTCAAACCGCCATCCTGCTGCAGATTTATCTCGTGCCGCCGCCGCACACTGTCCGGGGTCTTGCCGCCATGCTGGGGGTCACCAAGCCGGTCATTACCCGCGCGCTCGACAGTCTCGGCGCGCTCGGGCTGGTCGATCGGGTTCGGGATGAGCGGGACAGGCGCAATGTTGTGATAAAACGCACGGTGGCCGGTGCGCTTTATCTGGAAAAAATCGGCGATCTGATTATTGATCAGGCGCGCAAGATCTAACCTCTGGATGTGAAACCCATGATGCTCGACCGCCGCCTGAATGTCTTCCGCTCCGACCTCGCCGATGAAAAACTGCAGGGCGTGGTGCAGGCCGAACGTTTTGTCAGCGGCACGGCCGCCCAGATCGTGTTGCCGGTTACTGGTCTGCGGCCGACGCCCGATCTTGCCGCCGGCATCGATACCGAGTTGCTGTTTGGCGAAACCATCCGCGTTTTCGACAGGGCCAGCGGCTGGGCATGGGTGCAGGCGGATGCGGACGGGTATGCCGGTTACGTGCCGGAAACGGCGATCGGCGATGTCGTTGTCGCCACCCATAGGGTGATTGCACCGCGCACTTTTCTCTACCCAGCCGCTGAATTGCGCAAACCGCCGGTCGCAGCGCTGTCCATGGGTAGCCTGATCCGCATCGTCGGCGAAGCGGAGACGCGCGGCACCCGTTACCTGCTGACCGAAAAGAGCGAAGGCATCATCGCTGCCCATTGCCAGGCCGTCGACGCGGCGCTTGAGGAAGATTATGTGGCGGTGGCGCTGCGCTTTATCGAAACGCCCTATCTCTGGGGCGGCCGCTCCGGTTTTGGTATCGATTGTTCCGGCCTCGTGCAGCTTTCCATGGCCATGACGGGCCGGCGGGTCCTGCGCGATACCGACATGCAGGTGAAGTCGCTCGGCGTGGAAATAGAGCGGGATGAATTGCGGCGCGGCGATCTCGTCTTCTGGAAGGGTCATGTCGGCCTTATGGAAAACGAGGAAACGCTGCTCCATGCCAATGGCCATACGATGAATGTCGCACGCGAAAATCTCGATGCGGCCATCGAGCGCATTGGCTGGCTTTATGAAAAGCCAACTGCTTACCGCCGGTTGGAGGACTGAGACTGCGGCTTTCACGAAATTGTGCCTGCCACGCCCTTTGTGTGGAGGTCGCCGACAGCCTACATCGGTTGAATGATGGTACGGGACCGGCATCGATGAAGACAAGAACGGCGACACGATTGGCAGCGATCCTCACGGCGGCTTTGCTGAGCGCGTCGGCGCAGGCACAGACTGTTTTCCAGAACGGTTTTGCCCCCGCTCCGGATGCCTATGCAAACCTGCCCGGCGTCAAGGATCCGCGCACGCTGCAGCCAAAGGTCCGCTACAACTGCCATAGCGCACTCGGCGTGACCGGATATTCCCGAGGTCCCTACAGGGATGTTTTCGGCAGCCGTGGGCTTCCTGTTCAGGGATATCGCTGCACCGACGAAAACGGCATTTCCAGTTTCGGCGGCAGAAATCCCGTCTCCAAGGACTGGTATCCCGGCATAAACCCCGTAGACCCGACCTTTTGAAGCAGCATGTTTGAACACCGGACCGAAAACCCCATTGTGGTCTTCGGAAAATCGATGCGCGGGCGGTCGCGGCGGGCATTTGCCGGGCCAGTGCTCTGGACTTGTTGTCGCTTTTTCAGATAAATCTTTCCGCATGACAGGTTGATACCTGCCGGGGTGCGGAGTGACATCGGCTGTTCTGACCTTTGGCCGATATTGGGGAATGCGAGTATGACGAAGACCGATATAGCCACCCGTGTCCATAATCATACCTGGAAACTCGACCCGATCGTCCGCAGCCTGATTGATACGGATTTCTACAAGCTCTTGATGTTGCAGATGATCTGGAAGCTCTATCCGGAAGTCGACGCGACGTTTTCGCTGATCAACCGCACGAAGACAGTGCGGCTGGCGGAAGAGATCGACGAGATGGAGTTGCGCGAACAGCTGGATCATGCGCGCACCCTGCGTCTTTCCAAGAAAGAAAATATCTGGCTTGCGGGTAACACGTTTTACGGCCGCTCGCAGATTTTCGAGCCGGAATTCCTCTCCTGGCTTTCGAGCTATCAATTGCCGGAATACGAACTTTTCAAGCGCGACGGGCAATATGAACTGAATTTTCATGGCCGTTGGATGGATACGACGCTCTGGGAAATCCCGGCGCTCGCGATCATCAACGAACTGCGCTCGCGCAGCGCCATGCGCTCGCTCGGTTATTTCACGCTTGATGTGCTTTACGCCCGCGCAAAGGCCAAGATGTGGGAGAAGGTCGAACGACTGCGGGAGCTGCCTGGCTTGCGCATTTCCGATTTCGGCACCCGCCGCCGCCACAGCTTCCTTTGGCAGCGCTGGTGCGTCGAGGCGCTGAAGGAAGGCATCGGGCCTGCCTTTACCGGTACGAGCAATGTTCTGCTCGCCATGGATTCCGATCTCGAAGCCGTGGGCACGAACGCGCATGAACTGCCGATGGTGGTCGCGGCGCTGGCGCAAACAAATGAGGAGCTGGCCGCAGCACCCTATCAGGTCCTGAAGGACTGGAACCGGCTTTACGGCGGCAACCTGCTGATCGTGCTGCCGGACGCCTTCGGAACCGCCGCGTTCCTGCGCAATGCGCCGGAATGGGTGGCAGACTGGACGGGTTTCCGCCCCGACAGCGCGCCGCCGATCGAAGGCGGGGAAAAGATTATCGAGTGGTGGCAGAAGATGGGCCGTGACCCGCGCAAGAAGATGCTGATCTTCTCCGATGGTCTCGATGTCGACGCCATTATCGACACCTACAGGCACTTCGAAGGCCGCGTGCGCATGAGCTTCGGCTGGGGCACCAATCTGACGAATGATTTTGCCGGCTGCGCGCCGAAGACCATCGCCAGCCTCAAGCCGATCTCCATCGTCTGCAAGGTCAGCGACGCCAATGGCCGTCCGGCCGTGAAGCTCTCGGACAATCCGCAAAAGGCAACCGGTGACCCGGCCGAAGTGGAGCGTTACCTGAAGTTCTTTGGTGAAGAGGACCACAAGGAACAGAAGGTTCTGGTTTAAAGCTTTTCCAGGAAAAGTGGAGCCCGGTTTTCCGTCCGGAAATGCTCTGAATTGAGAACGGGCGCTTCTGTTGAGGAAGCGCCCGTGGAAGCCCGAACTTATCAGCAGATTACTTCGCGAACTGGTGTGCGATGTAATGGAATAGTGCGCGGATACCCTGCGCCTCCCCGCCGATCGATGAATGATGCCTCTCGCTCAGAGACCAGCCGTAAATATCGAAATGCGCCCAGCGTCTGGTATTGGTGACAAAACGCTTCAGGAACAGGGCGGCGGTGATCGATCCGCCCATGCCTCCCGAAGGCGCGTTGGTGATATCGGCTGCGCGTGAGCGGATATCCTTGTCGTAGCCCATGTAGAGCGGCATGCGCCACAGCGGATCGTCCGTATCGATGCTGGCTTCCGCGATATCATGCGCCAGATCCTCGTCATCGGTGTAGAAGGGCGGCAGATCCGGGCCGAGCGCGACGCGGGCAGCACCCGTCAGCGTCGCCATGTCGATCATCAGGTCCGGCGCATCTTCGTCCGCATAGGCTAGTGTATCTGCGAGAACAAGACGGCCTTCGGCGTCGGTATTGTCGATCTGCACGGTGAGCCCCTTGCGGCTGCGGTAGATATCGCCGGGACGGAAAGCATTGGCGGAGATGGAGTTTTCGACAGCGGGCACGAGAACGCGAAGATCGACCGGCAGCTTCGCATCCATGATCATCAGCGCAAGACCGAGGACATTGGCCGCACCTCCCATATCCTTCTTCATCAGCGCCATGGAAGCGGCGGGTTTGATGTCGAGGCCGCCTGTATCGAAGCAGACGCCCTTGCCGACGAGGGTGAGGCGAGGATTGCCCTTCTTGCCCCAGTTCATCTCCAGAAGCCGCGGCGCGCTTTCGCTGGCCCGGCCGACGGCATGGATCAGCGGGAAGTTTTCCTTGAGCAGATCGTCGCCGGTGGTGACCTTCACCTTCGCCTTGTAATGGGCGGCAAGCGCACGGAAGGCGATCTCAAGCTCGTCCGGCCCCATATCGTTGGCCGGGACATTGATGAGGTCGCGCGCGAGGAAAACGCCGGCCAGAACGCGCTTGATCTCGCCGTCTTCCGCATCCTGCGGAATGAGAAGCTTTGCCCCGCTGGTTTTCGTGGTTTTGTATTTGTCGAAGCGATAGCTGCCGAGGCCGAAACCGAGAGCGAGGCGATTTGCCGTCAGCGGTGCGGTTTCGATATGCCACTCGCCTTCCGGCAGCTCACGGGCAAGTTTCCCGGTGATGAAGGGAATTTCGGACGGATTGCCGCCGAGGCCGAGAAGCACGCCGCCCAGTGAACCATCGGCGGAGGGAACGAGCAGGATGGCGCCTGCCTCTGCCTTGAACCCCGCCTTCTTTGCCCAGTCCAGTGCGACAGGGTCGATAGCACCCTGTTCGATATGGGCCGGCGTGACGGCGAAAACCGGCAATGTGCTGCCGGCCTTGGAGCTGAAGGGGGTCGGGCGTTCGATGAACTGGTAGGGCGCCATTGTATGCTTCCGTAAATGTCGAGAATCGGTGCGATTAACGCTCTGTTAGGGTTAACAGATTATTGCTTAAGCGAAAGTTGCGTCGTGTGAGTCTGTCGTTTGTCGGGCGCAAGATTGATCATTCTTGGGCGGGGGCGCTGCCATGACTGCATTTTCTTTGGGCGAGACAGGCCGGACAGGGTTGCTGCGGGGAGCATGTCTTGCCGCATTGGTTCTTGCGGTTTCAGGGTGCGCGAGCACCAACAAGCCGGATCGCATGTCCACCGGCTCCATTCCCGCCGCCACACGCTCCTATGACAACATGAACATGGAGCAGCTTCGCCAGGCGGAAGAGAGCGCCGGCAAAGCCTATGAACGTAGCCCCAAGGATAAATCGGTCGGCATGAATTATGCCAGCGTGCTGATGATGACCGGCAAGAACACACAGGCTCTCGCCGTCATGCAGCAGATCGCCATCGCCAATCCGGCCGACCGCGATGTCCTTGCGGCCTATGGCAAGTCGCAGGCCGCCGCCGGCCAGCTGGAGCAGGCGCTTTCGACCATCCAGCGGGCACAGACGCCGGACCGGCCGGATTGGCGGCTATATTCCGCCGAGGGTGCCGTGCTCGATCAGCTTGGACGCTCGAACGAGGCACGTTCCCGATACAGGCAGGCGCTTGACCTGAAGCCGAACGATCCGAGCGTATTGTCCAACCTCGGCATGTCCTATGTCCTGTCGAGCGATCCGCGCACTGCCGAAACATATCTGCAATCGGCCATCGCCCAGCCGGGCGCCGATAGCCGCGTCCGCCAGAACCTCGCGCTCGTGGTCGGTCTTCAGGGCCGCTTTGCCGAGGCCGAACGCATCGCGGTTCAGGAACTCTCTGCGCAGCAGGCACAGGCGAACCTCACCTATCTGCGTGCGATGCTTTCGCAGCAGAACTCCTGGCAGCAGCTGGCGAAAAAAGACGGCAAACCGGCTGGTTGATGCGTTCGATCATCCGCGTGCAGCGGCTGGCTGACAAGCAGTCGCCTCCGGGGCGCAAATATCGCCCCAAATCGCCTTGCGGTATTTTTCTATCAGAATGTGTCCAGAACGCGGATGATAGCCGGTCCAAGAATGACTGCGATCAGTACCGGCAGAAAAAAGACGATCATCGGCACAGTCAGTTTCGGTGGTAGCGCGGCAGCTTTTTTTTCGGCTTCATTCATGCGCTCGTCGCGGCCTTCCTGTGCGAGAACGCGGAGCGCCTGGGCGAGCGGCGTGCCGTATCGCTCCGCCTGAATAAGCGCCTGTACCACGCTTTTGACGGTTTCGAGTTGGGTACGCGTGCCGAAATTCTCAAGAGCGACGCGTCTGTCCTGAAGGAAAGATAATTCCGCCGTCGTCAACATCATTTCTTCCGCCAGTTCGGGTGACTGCTCGCCCATCTCTTCCGCCACGCGGCGCATGGCAGCTTCCATAGATACCCCGGATTCGATGCAGATCAGCATGAGGTCGAGCGCGTCCGGCCAGGCCCGCTTGATTGATGCCTGACGCTTGGTCATGCGATTTGATACGTAAATATTGGGAGCGTAAAAACCGATATAACCGAAAAGAAGCACAGCCATTAGCCGGATGATAAACGCTTTGTCGGCGAGGTTTCCGAGAATGAAGATCCAAGTGAAGGCGATGGCCAGAAAAATAAACGGCAAGACAAACCGTGCGGCAAGGAACGTGTTGAACGCGTTTTGTGAACGAAGTCCGGCTGCCCGGAGCCTGTTCATTGTGTTCTTATCGGCCAGCGCTTCTTGCAGGTTGAATTTCTCGACGATGCGGCGGGCGGATTTGTTATTGTTGCCTCGCAGGGAGGTTTTGCCGTCTCTGGTGACGGTCGCCATGCGGTCGCGCTCGCGGCTACGGATGAGGTTGCGTTCCGATGATACCGCTTTCATGCGCTTGGCGAAATCTTTCCGCTCAAAAACCGGCATAATGAGGGTATAAAAGGTCGCAAAAACAGCGAGCGTCACAAGAATAGCGATGATCGTTTGTGGGTCAGTCAGGCGAGAAAGAAGATTTCCTGTCATACCACGCCCCTAGATATCGAAATTGATCATTTGGCGCATGATGAATATTCCGATCAGCATCCAGATCGCGGATGCTCCGAGAATAATGTGGCCGCGCAAGTCGGTGAAAAGTACCGACAGATAGTCGGGCGATGTGAAATGCACCAGCAGCATGACGACGAAGGGCAGCGAGCCGATGATAACTGCGGAAGCCTTCGCCTCCATCGAAAGGGCATTTACCTTCGCGCGCATCTTCTTGCGGTCACGCAAGACCTTTGAAAGATTGGACAGCGCTTCCGAGAGGTTGCCGCCGGCTTGTGCTTGAATATTGATGACCGTGCCGAAAAAGCTTACCTCAAAAAGCGGCATGGTCAGCATCATACGCTCGATCCCCTGCGGGATCCCGATGCCGACCTGTTGCGCATCGACGACGCGCTGAAACTCCGTTTTCACCGGTTCCTGGCCGTCCGATGCGATCAGTCGTACCGCGTCGTTCAGCGGTAAGCCGGATTTGATCGACCTGCACATGACATCAAGCGCATTTGGAAACTCTTCAAGAAATTTTTTCTGCCTGCGCTTGAGAATAAACGCCAACGCCCACCGTGGTACCCCCAGCGCCACGACAATTCCTATGAGCAGAGCGAGAAGCAACGACAGGCCGTAAAGAAGGGCCATGAGAGCAGAGAAAACAGCCGCGCCGGCGCTCAACAGATGGAATTGCCGAGCGGAAAGCACCAGTCCCGCCTGAACCAGTTTGTCGCGCAGGCCGATATTCTTCGCTTTTTTCGCCTTTTCATTCTGTTTCTTTTCCATTTCCCGCAGGTTGTCCTGCATGGATTTGCGGCGTTTGCTAAGTTCCTGGACTCGGTCTCGTGCAGCTTTGATATTTGTATGATCCGTCTCGGCGGCCTGGACCCGCTTGAAGCGGTTGTTGGTCTTTTTTTCGACCTCTATCTGCTGGAAAAGAAAGGCATAGGCGAGCGCTCCTGCCGAGATGGCGACGAGTACGGCCAGTAATATTATTGTCGGGTCCATGGCAGTCACTTTCCCTTAGGATGTCTTTTCCATCTCATCGAGCGCGGTCGCCAGGCGTTTCTCTTCGCCGTAATAGCGTGCACGATCCCAGAAATGCGGCTTGCTGATACCGGTTGATACGTGTCTGCCGATCAGCTTACCCTGGGCATCCTCGCCTTCGATCTCGTACCGCATCAGATCCTGGGTAACGATGACGTCGCCTTCCATGCCGATCACTTCCGTAATCTGCGTTATCCGGCGCGAGCCGTCGCGCAGACGCGCGGCCTGAATGACGACATCGATCGAGCCTGAGATGATTTCGCGCACGGTCTTGGCCGGCAGGGTGAAGCCACCCATAGCGATCATCGATTCGATACGGCTAAGGCATTCGCGCGGCGTATTGGCATGCAGCGTTCCCATCGAACCGTCATGGCCGGTGTTCATGGCCTGAAGCAGGTCAAAAACTTCCGGCCCGCGCACTTCGCCGACGATGATGCGCTCAGGCCGCATGCGAAGGCAGTTCTTGACGAGATCGCGCATGGTGATCTCGCCTTCCCCTTCGATATTCGGCGGACGCGTTTCGAGCCTCACCACATGCGGTTGCTGCAGCTGCAGTTCGGCGGTGTCTTCGCAGGTGATGACACGTTCATCCTTGTCGATGAAGCTCGTCAGGCAGTTAAGAAGTGTTGTCTTGCCCGAGCCGGTGCCGCCCGAGATGACGACATTGCAGCGGACGCGACCGATGATCTTGAGCAATGTCGCGCCTTCGGGCGTGATCGCTCCGAAACGCACGAGCTGGTCGAGCGTCAGCTTGTCCCTCTTGAATTTTCGGATCGTCAGCGCCGGGCCATCGATGGCAAGCGGTGGCGCGATGACGTTGACGCGCGATCCGTCCGGCAGGCGCGCGTCGCATATCGGGCTCGACTCATCCACGCGGCGGCCGACCTGGCTGACGATGCGCTGGCAGATGGAGAGCAACTGTGCATTGTCCCGAAAGCGGATATCGGACTCGATCGTCTTGCCGCCGACTTCGATGAAGGTCTGGCCAGAGCCGTTGACCATGATATCGGCGATGTCGTCGCGTGCGAGAAGCGGCTCCAGCGGCCCGTAGCCCAGAACGTCATTGCAGATGTCTTCGAGCAATTCTTCCTGCTCGGCAATCGACATGGCGAAGTTCTTGATCGTGATGATATCGTTGACGATATCACGAATTTCCTCGCGCGCGCTTTCCGCGTCGAGCTTGGCGAGCTGCGAGAGATCGATCGTATCGATAAGGGCGGAAAATACCTGGCTCTTGGTATTATAGTAGTCTTCCGTGCGGGTGCGTTTTCTCTGCGCTGGCGGTGGGCTCGCCGCAGCCTGACGAGTGATGGGTGATTGGCCGGGCTCAAGAGTGTCAATTGCAAGAGAGCGAGGCTCAGACACTGTCGCCACCTGCATGGGCACAGGTGCAACAGGTTCCGGCTTCGTGCTTCTGGCTGGGCCTTCAGGCCCGCGTTTTCCGAACATCGGCGTTTCCGTCTAAGGACGCAGGCAGAAGACCTACTTGCGCTTGAGAATATTCTTCAGTTTTTCCAGGCCGCCGCGTTTGCTTTTGCGCAGAACGGAGCGGCCTGTGATGGTATGGGCGATCTGCGAGAAGGTTTCCGCCGTCTGGGATTTTTCATCCATCTCGCTGATCATGCGGCCGCTATTGGCGGCATTTCCGAACAATTGTGCGTCGAATGGAATGATCGCGATCGGCTCGATTTCCAGCGGCTCGAGGAAGTCCGCAGGCGCGATTTCCGGACGTTTGGGCATGCCGACCTGATTGAGAACGAGATGCGGCAATTTGTCGTTGGGTCTCAGTTTGATCAGCGCGTCGAAGAGATTCTTCGTATTGCGCAGATTTGCGAGATCGGGAACCGCCGTAATGATCACCTCGTCGGCTTCCGCAAGGACTGCCCGGGTCCAGTCGCACCATTGGTGTGGAAGATCGAGAACCGCAATGGGCGCACTGCGCTGCAAAACCTCGAGGATCGGCAGAAATGCCTGCCGATCGAGATCATAGGTCCTGTCGAGAAGCGACGGTGCCGCGAGCAGCGACAGATGATCGGAACATTTGGTTAGCAGGCGGTCGAGAAACACCTCGTCCAGCCGTTCCGGCGAGAAGACCGCTTCAGCCATGCCCTGGGCCGGATCCTGATCGAAATCGATATTGGCAGTGCCATAGGCAAGATCCATATCCGCCAGAATGGTTTCGGTGGAGAAGAGGCTCGAAATACCGAAAGCGCAATTATGCGCAATGGTCGACGAACCCACGCCGCCCTTGGCGCCAATGAAAGCGATGTTGCGACCCAGCGGCTCCGCTTCGGGATCGACGAAGATCGCGGCGATAGAAGCCAAGAGATCGGCCATATTGATCGGTGCGACGAGATATTCGGAAATGCCGTTGCGGATGAGATCGCGATAAAGTGTTATGTCGTTGTGTCGGCCGACGATGATGACACGCGTGGAGGGATCGCAAACCTCCGCCAGGGGCGCGAGATCGTTCAGCAACGAGGCGGTTGAGCTTGCCGTTTCAAGAATGATGAGATTGGGCGTGGGCGACGCGGAAAACATCGTGGCGGCCGCATTGATGTCGCCCTTCGTCACCCGCAGGGTAACCTTGCTCATGCGCCGGTCGCTGGACAGTGCATCCATGACGGCCTGCATATTGTCGCTGACGCAGAAAGCGTGAACGGAAATGCGGGGCAGGGGCCGGAGGTGGTCCATATCGGCAGCGCGCAATGGCGGCTCGGCTTCGCCGCCGCCACTTGGCTTGATATCGTATTCTACAGCGCTCATGGTCTTTCCTGCCGTAACAATTGTTGGAGCCGCATCAATTCGGCGTCGCCGTTGTCTTGCCTTGTCGATAGTTGTCGATGACTACCGCGCGACGTTCCGCATCGATTGCGCTCATACCGCGCGGACCGACCAGATCCATTGGATTGGCGATCTGCGCCGCGAGATTACTTTGGGAAGCGCACCCGAAATTGTACCAGTTCTTGTTTGCGAAGGTATTGTCTGACAGGTCCTCTGGCCATTGACCGCACTGGCCGGTCATGGCCGTAACGGCGACATAGCTCAGGCGGATAGGGGCGGCGTCGCCATTCGGGGAAGCGGCATAGCGCGTTTCCATGATCTTGCCCGGTGCCACACCCGCACCGGAAAGCGTCGAGCGAATCTGTTTCGCCATACGTGATGCGGACGCTGAATTGGCCGATCCCGACGGGGTCTGAATATTAACGATACCAGTCGACATCGACGCATAATTCTGAGCAAAGCCGCGGACGTTATCCGCCATCGCCGTGGTCAGCCGGCTGTCGCTGGCCGAGACCGGAATGTCCAGCGAATGCTCCGCCTCCGACAGGGTGATCGGGTGGCGTGTGCGATAATCGTCGGGAATGGCGTTGGTGGTCATCGGATCGCGTGCGCAGCCCTGTAACAGGCCGGCGGCAAGCGCGGCAACGACGACGAGGCCGGTCCTTCTTCCGGACTGGCAGGGGAAAAAGGAGGAATAGGTTTCCTTCATGACGTTTCCTGCCCTGACCGGGCTTACTGTGAAGAGGGGATTTTGTGTGCGTGTCGTCATTTGTAGATGAACCCCACTGACCCCTGATAGGGCGCCGCCTGAACCTGGTCCTTGCGGCCATAGACCTTGTTGACGCGGTTCATGAAATACATGGCGGCATCGTTTTCCGGGTTGAAGTTGTCATCCGGCCGGGCGATCTGGTTGCGGGCCACGGGCCGAACCAGATAAGGCGTTGCGATGATGACCAGCTCCGTTTCGTTGCGCAGGAAGTCCTTGCTGCGGAAAAGCGTGCCGAAAATCGGGATCTTTGACATGCCCGGAAGCCCGGACATGGCCTGACGGATATTGTCCTGAACGAGCCCTGCGATCACGATCGAGCCACCAGAAGGAAGCTCGACCGTTGTGGATGTTTCTCGCTTGCGGACAGACATGTAGGTTGAGCCCGGAATGCCCCGACCGTAATTTCCGGTTACGACATTGCCTTCATAGGTCGGCTCGGACACATTCGTCTCGATCTTGAGACTTATCCTGCCGGGTGAAAGCACCACTGGCCTGAAGTTCAACGTGATACCGTAGTCGACTGTTTCCGTTTCGCGTTTGACGGTCGCGACGCCTGTTTCCTTATCGAGCGAAACATCCTGTTCGGCAGCAATTCGAAAATCTCCGCCGACATAAAATTTAGCCTGCTCGCCGGAGATCGCCGTCAGGCTCGGTTCCGCCAATGTCCGCATCACCCCTGCCTGTTCCATGGCATTGAGGTAGGAGGCAAATCTCAGTGAGCCGGAGCCTATAGCTCCGCTGGCTATGCGCGTCGCGCCGTCGATTGCGTTTCCGAGATTGGAAGGATTTGAGAACTCGAAACCGTTGTTGCTTGTCGAACTGCTGATGGAACCGTTGAAGCCCAGCTGCTTCAGCACCTGCCTGCTGACTTCGGCGACGGTCACCTTCAGTGTCACCTGATCCTCGCCCTCGATCGTCAGCATGTTGACGATCTGCGATAATTGGCGGTTTTCGGCAAAAATCGCGGCGTCACCCCCGTTGTCGCCGCCCGTCAGCGAGATATTGCGGGTGGTGGCTTCACCACCTTTCAAAAAGGCTTCGGCAAGCTGCACTGCACGCGCGGAATCCTGCGGCGTGCGCACAGATCCGGTGAGAACGATGTTGTCGGAGACGATCTCGACTTTGATGTCGGATTCAGGAATGAAGCGACGAATATTGTCTTCAAGACCAACGATATCCCGCTCTACTTCCAGATCGAGGCTGACAATTTCACGTCCACCATCGCCGAAAATAAAGATATTTGTCTGTCCTACCGTTTTTCCGAAGAGATAGATCCGTCTGGACGTGCGCGTTACCGCATCGGCAAGGCTGGGATCGGCGACAAGAATGTCGTGCGCGTCCTCGGGCAGGTCGATGACCAGCGCCTTGTTGAGACCAAGCTTCAGGCGCTTGCGAATGCCTGATCCGCTCTCAGTAATGCGCACAATGCTCGCGCTTTGCGCCTCGGCTTCGCCGATACCCAAAAATTCGGATGAACGCTGGCCGGGAATGCCGGAAAAAGCCACGCAGAACGCAAGCCCGCCGAGCATCGACGAACGCAGGTGTTGTTTGAAACGCCTTGCCATGAACCCCTTGATCATTGTGATGCTCCTTGACCGCCCTTGACGATCGAGCCGGATTTGATCACCTGAATTTCGGGCTGCCCGGCGCCGCCATTGAGAAGATAATCAGCCGAAAGCGTGTCGTTTTCCTGCGCATCGGCAACCGAGCGCAGAGCCAGCGTGAGACGATCCGCCATCTGTTGCGCCACGGTCATAATCTTGGCTTGGTCCGGCGTCAGTTCCAGTGTCGCGGTTGCGCCAACCACTGCCGACGTACCGTCTTCGCCTTCCTTGATCTGCTGGTCGATGGCCAGAACACGAACGTTATTCAAAACATTCTCGGTCAAAAAGTTACCGTTGTCGCCTTTGCGGACCATGATCACGTCAACACGGTCATTCGGCAGCACGAAACCGCCTGCCCCGGTTGAAACCGAAATCTCTGTCGAAACAGCGCGTTTGCCGGCGGGTAAAAGCGAGGACATGATGCGAGCGCTGGAATCGACGACTTTTTCCGGTCGGATCGGCTCGCCCTCGAATAACGGGAGCCGTACGACGGCACCGGAAAGTTCGATGATTGCGTTCGGGCTTTTCGTTTCCGTTATGAAACTATCGACGACGTTGCCCTGTGGCCAGGGAGTCCAGCGCACTGAACTATCATTCAGGCGACTGCCGACCGGCAGGTTGACCGAGGAAACGAGAACGTTGACCGTCGGTTCTTTCTGGATGATCGTTTCTGCTTTTTCGATAACCTGCTTTGTGCCGGAAATTTTCATGGCGACAAGACCGGCAAGACCGGCGGCTACCAAAGCAACGGATAGAATGACGATACGCGACGGTTTCATGCTCGATCCTTGAAGGAATCAGATTCTTCTCCCCTCAGGATGACGCGCTATTGGTATAATTATGGTTAATATTATGCGTGGATTTGTGGTTAACAGGCCTTTAATTTCGGCAATTACAGTATTCGCTCAGGAAAGACTGGCGATGGCAGCTTCTACGATCGGTGCGTTGCCATAGGTCAAAAAACCGGCGATGGCGATGCCGATCCCGTAGGGAATTTTTTTTGCTGCGAGCAAGGAATCGGGGATGGGAATGCCGCTGGCCATGATTTCCTGCGAGCGCGACCGCAAGAGCAGAATGCCGAGAGTCAACAGGCCGCCAACGAAGGTCACCGAAAGTAAAAATTCTATGAGGGACAGGTTGAAGCCATACCATACTGCTGCGGCAGTCAATAGCTTGGCATCTCCTCCACCCATAACATTGGCTGCAAAGAGTGCGAAGCAGGCAAAAAACACGGCGGCGGCAGCTGCAAGGCTCATTGCAAAAGTCTGCCAGTCCATACCGGAAAAAGGCGCGATCAAAATGAATGACAGCAGCAAAATGAGCGATATCCGGTTGGGTATCGTCATGCTCAAGAGGTCTGTGAATGCCGCGAAGGCAAGGCAGAGCGGAAGCGTCAGAAAAATGGCGGCTATAACCACGAGGGAGACTCCCTTTTACTCGGCCAATTCCAGGTGGATTGAAGACGAATCCGGGTATTCAGTATAATACGAAAATGCCGCTCACGGTTGAGCGGCATTCCCAATTCAGCGGTCGAAAACTATTAGAACGTCGTGTTTCGGGCCGTCTGCATCGTCGTACCGATGCCGTCAAAGAGTGCGTCGAGCTGCGTACCGACCATGCTTGCACCGCCTACGATTGCCACTGAAAGCAGAGCAGCGATCAGGCCGTATTCGATTGCAGTAGCACCGGATTCATCCTTGAGGAAACGAGCGAAAATCTTGGTCATAGGGTCTCTCCTAACTTGTGTTGGTTCAGCACGCCGACAACTGTTCTCCGTTGTTCGGTTGCGTTCAAACTACAGCCGAGCGATTTCCAAGCGCTTAAAAAAAACGATTAACTCAAAGTAAACGGCAGGATGAGTTTCTCTTGGTAAATAAAACCAAAAAGTATTGCCTGCATTTTTATATTTGCGGATAAACAAATATATTCAACTGCTGGCAGTTTGTCTTTTCCGACCAAGTTTCCTTGGGAAGAGGTGCAGATGTTCAGTTTTGAGGCGGGGCGGAGAGGCGCGGCAATATCAATACATTACGCATGGTTACCATCCGCCTCGCGGATTTCTGCCATTTAACGCTTCATTCACTAAAACCGCGCATTCTGCGGAGCAATAAGTGCGGGTAGTGAGCAAGGACCAAACGCGTGTCATCCGGAAAACTGGCGAAAATTGTGGTCGGCTTGTCCGTCTTTCTATCAGGTTCGCTGCAGCCCGCTTTTGCTGAAGATGACATATTGCGTGTTTCGATGAATCACGCCCGTGTCCTTCGTCTCGACCGCGCCGTCAGCAAGGTTATTGTCGGCAACTCCAAGGTCGCCGATGCCACAGTTGCCGATGCCACCACGATTGTTCTGACGGGTCGCAGTTTCGGCACGACCAATCTCGTGCTTCTGGATGCCGACGGCAATCCAATCGTGGATGAACGCATTCTCGTCTCTATCGATGAGGGTAATACGGTGCGAGTTTTCCGCCAGACGGAGCGGACCGTTCTGTCCTGTACGCCGAACTGCGAACAGCATTCGCAAAATAGTGGCGACAAAGACGCTCAGCCGTAACGAGACAGGTCACATAAGAGTCTGTGCTGTGAATAGAGGCTTCCGAAGAGGACGAAGGCCGCTTGTCCCTGAGTGCCTGCAGCTTTTCTGGGAGTAGCTAAAAGTGAAAAAAGCAACACGCTTCCCGGCGTTTGCCGGTCGGCTATATGTTGCTGTTTTTTCGGCTAAGTTCTTGATCTGGCTAAGATCAAAAATGGAATGGTGCCCAGAAGAGGACGGGTCTCACTCTCGATAGTGATATTGATTTTATTGAGTTTTTCCTAATTTTTGAATTGCAGTGTGTATCAGTTATGTGTATCACGTCAACTCAGCAGCGCAGTGCGCTGGTTCACGTGTAGGGGTACATACTTATGACTATTGAAGTGGGTGACGTCGCAGTTCTTGAGGTGGGCCATGGCGGCATTTATGTTCGGTTTGGGAGAAATGAAATTTGTTGGAATAAAAGCCTTGGACTGACGATATCGTATTACTCATTAAAAACCCGCACATATAAATCAGGTGTCTTTCGAATGGGCTTAGTTCGCGACTGACTAGCGCTGCTTATTCGCTGATTACAAATCTAAGAAACGAAAGGCCACGCTGATTTGAGCTGTGGCCTTTATCATATCCTCTGTTGAAGGGAGCGAAGCGGCTCAAAGAGGGGGAGAGTCTAGCGCTGTGTCTCAACTTCGTTTGAAGGCTCTTTCGAGGGTGTGGCATCGACGCGCACAGGCAGTGAACGTTTCCCAGCTTTTGCTTGACGTAGGGCGAATCGCTCCCTTACGGCGAGACCATGACCAAAAAGAGAACAAACCTTCGCTCAGCGCTTCGGTGGGTAATGTCCGTGGGACGCAATCCATAGAATGCCTTCAAAACGCATCCAGAATGGCCGTGAGAGGCGCATGGACCACTCAATACGAAAACATGTGCGTATTTCACCGTGCGCCTCAGTGATCGTTTATGACGATTCTAGCGGGTATCTTTGAAATGTCGCTTGTAAGCAGGTGCCGTTAAAGGTATTTAAGAAAATGCAAGCAAATGCCCGCCTTCGGCTTCACCCACAACGGTGACGTTTAGGAGAGCTTCGGTGAAGTCATCACCGTGGAGGCGGCAAGCCTATCTTGTCCTGTAAAGGAAAGGAGAGGGCCATGCGAGTTGCTTGCCCTTTATACCGTCCAGTTTCAGTCATTGACTACTGGCGGTTCCGACTGGGGCAGTGGGAACATGTAATTTCACACTGCCGACGCTGGCCGCGCACCACCGCGAACAACGCCTGAAACCCAGCGGATATCCCGAGACTTGCCCCGCTTAGGCGGGGCTTTTTCGTTCTGATATTCAAATCAGAATGCAAAATTAATAACGGGTAGAGCGAATCTTGACAAGAGCAAATCGAGTCAACCCCTTGACGTCAATTATCCACCGCAAAAAATCATGTAAATTTGGTTTGAAATCCAGCGACTTAAAAATCGGTCGGTGCGTCGATATTTTTAGTCAATAGAGCCAGCTGTGGACATCGGGGAAAGTCTTCAAGAAAATTCGCAAGATATATCCGTGAGCAGAAAAGGGAGGCGCTGAACGGATTGCGCATTCGCTCCTCCTAAAAATGCTCCGAACGGGGTGCGATTGCGTCTCTGTCTAGCTCATTCGTGGGATAAGCGTCGTCAGTCGCTTTAATCTTGGTCCAGCCTTGCCCTTCATTGTTGCAAACATTTGCATCGATTAACGACTTTTCCCTAGGAATTGCACAGGCCAACTTGCGCGCAGCCGCCCGCAGGTAGCGCTGGAAATGGCTATTGGCCTAGAAGCGGCGGCTTTCAGCGATTTGCGCAATAAGAGTTCCCCACTGGAATATTCATTCGAAAATCCGAACTCGCAAGGCTCAAATAAATGGCAGATCGTCTTCAAGGTGTGAACATTGCACCTTCAGCAAACGCAGTAGCACGACCTATGGTCCGCGCAGAACAAGTGGTAGAGCGCTCAGGGATCGGAGATTTTCTCTCCGGTCTCGGCAAGCTGAACCCTACCCTTCAGCAATTCGCTAACACTCTACAAGCTGAAGAAAATGACCCGCAGGGCCGTCAGGACGAAGCTGCGCGTATCCAGTTCCAAACGATGGGTAAATCGGCTGGTGACATTGCGTCAATTGACACACGTGGCATGAACGAACGCGAGACGCGGGCGTTAGGATTTCGGCAAGGCACGGCTTACGCCAACGAAGTGCAGCTAAAGATTCAACAGGAGATTGCCAACGCGCCTCCCGGCTCGGTCAATGTGGACCAGCTGTACGACAAGTACCAGCAGGAAGCGAATAAGCAGTTCGCTGGAAACACCACAGCTATGCGCGGCTGGGCGGAAACCATGGATCCATTTCTAGGAAACATGAAGCAGGGCGTATTCAAGGACGGCGTCAAGGAGCAACTGACACAGAGAGCATCGACCGTACAAGCGGTGTTCTCGTCTGAATGGGCGAAGGTGTCGGCATCTAGTCCCGGCGATCCTCAAGCTGGTCTCGCGGCTATCACCAAGATGGCTAAAGAGAACGAACAGTTCCTCGGCATGTCACTTCAGGAGCAAGGCGACGTCCTGAAGAACCTTCTGACGCAAGCGTCAATGTCTGGCGATCCGACGCAGGTTCAAGCTCTCGGCGAGTTCGATGTAAGCGGCCAGAAGCTGAAGAACATAATGGGTCCGGTGTTTGAAAATCTGAGTATTCAGGCCGCGAACCGCTCCGAAGACAATCGTCAAAAGCGGATGCAACCGCTCATTTCTGATTGGCAGTTCACTGCTGAAGTGGGCGCGCTTGATATGGTAACGATGCACCAAATGGACAAAGAGATGAAAGCCGGGAACATCACGCGCGCTGCGTACTCGCAAATCATCTCGAAGAACCATAACGCCCTAGAGAAGCAGCGCGCCGAACTTTACCAACAGCAGAAGCGATTGGCTGGCTCGAACTACATACAGCAAGTCGAACCTGACCTTATTCAGCAAGCGGCGGACGGCACCTTGCCCGCGCTTCAGTCTGAAGACACAGTGTTGCCGCAACCTGACGGAACGTTCGTCACTGTCACGTCGAAAGACAAAGTGGCGCGCGGTCTGGCTGGTGCAGTTGACCAGCGCTCTCGTTTCAAAGTCGAAGCCCTTGGCAAAGACGCAACACCTGAGCAACAGGCCGCTGCGAAGGCTGACGCTGAGATTGAGGTATATGCTGCCAACAGCCTTCTCCCTGAGGCGCAGAAGAAAAGCGCTCAGGCGCTGCTTCGCCGCTCGAACTTTGACATCGAAATCACGGATGCAGATCGCGCTGGCGTGGGCGACCTCATGCGCATCACTCGACACGCCGATGGGCTGATCGACGAAGTTGTACAGACCGGCAAGGACAAGGCTTTCGTCTACACCTTGACGTCTCTTGCTTCGATTGGACCGGTTGACGATGCCATTCGGCAAGCGCGTCAGGCCCGTGCGAACTACGACACGCGTACTCCGCTCGCCGGTAAAGTCCTCGACGAGACAGTCGATAAGGTTACGGAACTGCTGAAAGTTGATCAGGAAGGCTACGTCTTCGACACAAAGAGTACGTGGGGCAACGACGTCAGCGGTATGATCAAGAAGCAGGTCCGCGCATTGCAAGGCATCGAGCTTAGCGGTGATGCACTTGCAGAGACAGTTGCGCGTGTCATCAAGTCCAACGCTACGAAGTACAACGGCTTCATGGTCAACACGCAGGGTCTTCCTGTGAACAATCCTAGCCAGTTCAACGCAATGCTGGACGCCGTGACGGCGACGATCAAGGCCGACCCAAAGTACAAGGACATGGAGATTACTTATCTCCGCAATGGGCAGGACACATCGTTCGTCCCTATGGCCCTCTATAAGGGTATTCCTACGCCCATTCCCGGCCTCCGGTACACCTTCAAGCAAATCCAGCGGACGTACAACGAAGCTGTGAAAGCCGATCCTCAACGCAACTTCGATCAGAATATCAAGAAGTCAAACGACAAGAGAACCGCTCGCGAGATGCGACAGATGTCTCCATAAAGCAAAACGTCGCACCGCGATCCCTTTGGATCGGGATACGTAAGTCCCAACGGTGGGGCTGGCTCTAAGATCGCCCTGGCATTCCTTAATAGGATTGGCAGGGCAGTGGCTGCGTCTGAACCCCTACAGGTGCGGCCACTACTTCCTCTTTCCACGTCTTTCGCTTGCTTGGTAGCTCCCTGTTTTTCAATAAGAGTGACCCACTAGAACAGCGAGAGGTAAGCTATATGTATAGCCACATGCCTAGCTTAACGCGTGCTTGAAGGGCTTACGTAAGTCTGAGTTACTTGTCTCATTCATCATGAGATAAAATTATATAAGGCCGTAGCTTAGATAGCTGCCTCACCGTTGCAGGTACTGCGTCAGGCTTTTCCTCTTACAACTCCGCCGAAGCAATCCGCGCTGTGGTCTCCTTGACCGGCATAGGGCACCTCTTCGCGCTTTTCTCTTGGAAACTGATATGAACAAAGACCACCTCGACGTTGTGTCGAGCGAACGTTGGCGCGTGATCCCTAGCCTGTCTGCATTTGAAGCAAGCTCGCTTGGTCGCATTCGCTGCGCTACTGGCCATACGCTTATGGAAAGCTATGTCCATAAAACCGGCTATGTCTACATTATCCTGCCATTTACTGACGAGACTGGGAAGACAAGGCGTCACACACCGCGCCAAGTCCATAGGCTGGTGCTCGAAGCATTCCGTGGCCCATGCCCTCCAAATATGGAGGCGCTTCATCTTGACGACACACCCACGCATAACTCTATCGATAATCTTCACTGGAATACAAAGAAGGCGAACGGCATTGCTAGACGCCGGGCTGATCGCGTTGCTTTGCGTAATGCTCGACACGATCATAAACGTGGAATAGACCCCTCAAGGGTGTGCGAACTTTACCTCAACGGGTCTACCATCCGTGACGTTGGAAAGGTTTTAGGTTGTGGCGTTCGAACAGTTAAGCGCATCCTCAGAGACGCGGGTATCAGCGTTACGCGGCAAGGCACTGCGCGCTTCGACAATACGGAGATTCTTAGGCTTCATAGAGACGGTCTCGATGCCGTAGCAATCGCCACAAAGATCGGTTGTACGACTAACACCGTTCGCAGCGCGCTCCGCAATGCCGGGGTTTCAATCGCTCCACGATGGGAGCCTATAGACCGCGACGCGATCATGCAGCTTCATGCCGATGGCCACACAAACACCTCCATTAGCAAGGCAATAGGCTGTGCCCCTGACACAATAACGCGCATTCTCGACGACATGCGCAGAGAGGGGCTTATCGACAGCGTGAAGCGGGCTGCACGTCTGCCTGTTGACGGCGACAGAGTGCAAAAGCTTGCAGCCCATGGAATGACAAACAAAGAAATTGCGGCCAGCATGTCGGTGTCGGAGTCCAGCGTTTCGAAGTATCTGAGGGGGCGGAAGCCAGCTTTTCAGAAGCTCGTTATCGCGTTGCGTGATGAAGGCAAGACCCCGACAGACATTGCGCATGCGCTTGAATGCAGGCTTTCGAAGGTGCGATACGTTCTGCATAAAGCGGGATTTGTTACGGAGAAGTCGCAATCCCAAAAGGACCAGCCGGCATTCCACATACCATCGTTCCCCTCTCCGTGACCGACATTTCCCTTGATTGCATCGCGCACGTTATTCTTTCGTCGAATTTTTTTACGGATATTCCCCGGATGTTTTTATCGGCAAAAATGTCCGAGGTTATCCATAAATAAACCGCGTGAAATTCCCCCTATGCCCCGCTTCAATCGCTTGCAGCTGCTTACTAAAGCGGTGTGAGATCGAATGAATGTGTTGTGCGATTGGCGCGCGCTTTCAAAAGTTTGCAATGCGCGTACTTGTCTTGGGCAATTGCTTTGATTGCCGCAACGGTCGTGTCTGTCGCCCGGTGGCCAATTATGATTGATGCGACTGCTTCCGCAGGAAACGATTTCAGATGAATGGGGTCGGATACGCTCCCGACTGTCTTCTCGACTTGTTCGAAGCCACAGTAGACACGCCACTCTTTTTCGTATGCCCAATCTAATGTCTTCGACCCGAACGCTGCATGAGGGTCATCTAACGCCTCATCCAACTGCCCATCAACATACTTCACTTGCCTCAGAAGGCTTCTTTGTTTGTCTTTGTTATGCTGAAACCATGAATGGGCTGCATCAAATTCTAATACAAAGCCTGTATGGTTCACTGCATAGTGTGCCCACATCGGAGCGCTTGTATACGTCTCCGAAAGAGAAAAGCACAACAAAGACGATCCTAACTCATTTAAAAAATCTTCCGGCGTTTTAAATGCGTTCAATGTCTCGGTTAACGCCGGAAGTCGGGCTTTCATCTCATCTTTCATATATGCGGATAGGTCTTTTCCAAATTTCTTTTTGAACAGCACCTTAGCCATCACTGGCGGCAGACTACCCATGCCAATTTCACGGAGCTTTCGCGCAAGAGCTTTGTCCACATGAGCTTCAGTTGTCTTCTCCGTAACGAAGTCTTCCATTAGCTTAATGAAGCGCGGACCTGCAAACCGTCGAAAAGTTGCTCGAACTTCAAAGCTATCATTGGTATCGAGAAGCCGCATAAATCGTACAGTTTGATTTTCGAGAACATCGGTCACGCGATCTGGGGACAGATACTTGTACACGAGCGATGGCGGTGTCGGCTCTTCCCCGAACTTAACGATGTCGAACGGTTCACTCAATTTCAATGGTCCCGGCTTTGCGCTTGGCCTCATTATTCAGCTTGTCGGCTTTCAATCATAGGACGATCTACGCATTGTCCACACAAACACTGATCGCCTCTTATGGGTATACCACAGAGAGACGTTCGCGTGAGACAGTTTCTGTGTCTTGTATGGGTTGACTTCGCAATTATGAGACGATAGCTGTGATGGCTCTAAACCCTAACGAGACACTTGAGGCTATCATCATGACCACCTACGGCTATGCACGCGTATCTACGAATGAACAAGACTTGACCATTCAACGAGAAGCTTTGCTTAAAGCTGGCTGCGAACTTGTGCGAGAAGAGAAGCGAAGTGGCACCACTGTAGAAGGACGCGAAGAGCTAGACACGTTGATGTCGTTCATGCGCGCTGGCGACACGATCATGGTCACGCGTGTTGACCGGCTAGCGCGTTCCATTGGCGATCTTCAGGATATCGTTAGGAGGCTCAAAGCTAAGGGCGTTTCGCTCAAGGCAACGGAACAGCCTATCGACACGACGTCAGCAGCCGGGAAAGCTTTCCTCGATATGCTTGGTGTCTTTGCTGAGTTCGAGACGAACCTTCGAAAAGAGCGTCAAATGGAAGGGATTGCCAAAGCAAAAGCCGCTGGCGTGTACACGGGTCGTAAGCCTAGCATCGACGTTGATCAGGTTCATGCTATGCATAAACAAGGGCATGGAGCGACGGCCATCTCTAAGGCTTTAGGCATCGGCAGAGCCAGTGTGTATCGCGTGCTTTCCCAAGACTAGATTAGGTCGCCGCCGCAAGCGGAGCCTGATCCGCTGCGTGTCCAAGAGCATCTGTTTTTTTATGTTAGGAGACCCTTAAGGGCACCCTCCTTGTAAGCATAATTATCTTCGACCATGGCATAAAGATTTGAGATTGTTGTCAAGTCTGGAGCTTTCGCAATTCTCACATATGCCTTTGATGCCGTGAGTTTGTAGATCTCGAACTCAAATCTGTTGGCCCAATACCAGTCGTCAACATCGGTGTAGTGTCGATACCTTGAGGATTTAACGACATATCTCATACCGTTGAGGCTTGCGTCGTACGCCCGGTCGACTTCGGTCCAAGGATCAGCTTCGTATTCGGACGTCAGATCCCATACAACCTCCTGCTTCGACGAAAGTTCGATCAGCTTTGTGATCGCGTTCACCCAATCCTGATTGCTATACGCCATTACTTGGACTCCTGCTCGCGTAAGAACGCGGTAATTTCATCCGATATTTCGTTCAAAGCTCTAAACAAATCCCAGTAAACCGTTGCGTCGTTTCCAACCCGATCCCTATTGCCCGGGTAATTAATCCACTCAATGAAAAGTTTGTACTGGTTTGTAGTCGCATTAGTTTTTTTCGATAGCTTGTGGCCGTGTATCCTTTCAATTTCTCCCAGAGCTACTGGAATCTGAGAGGGAAAACGCTCCGCGCGTAGGTCTAAGGCGCGCTTGTTCGCGACCTTTGCCATGTCGGTAGTAATGTTGATGAGTTTGCTACGGATTTCAGGAAACCGTGTTTTGGCGAAGTACTTGCGCGACAACGCACCCACTCCGTAAGCTGCGTAGGCAGAAAAGAGGAAGCCCAGATAGCTCAGCGCTGTACCGGCTATTGTCCATGTGTCTGCTTTCGATATCGCCGTGTTTGGGAAGATGGGCCACTTAAATATCCACCCGCACATCAAAATAAGCAGCGGCAGCACACTCGCGGTTATTAATCCAATGCGCATAGATTTCCCTCTCGTCAGTCAACGCTCCTTAACAGTGAGAAAATTAACATATCTACAACATGAAGTTGAAAGAGCGGCGCGAAACTAGCTAGTCGAGCGCAAAGAAAGGGAGGATCAAAAGCGCATCAGACTTTGTTCTCAATGAAACCGCCGCCACAACTTCGACCGACAGATAGCGAAGCAATGAGGCCGTGTGAAGAGCGCGATGCAGAGTATCGGTTGGATGCGGCTCTCACTGGTTCGCTCAAGCCGGTGGAGCCGTCTGGAAGAACCGTAAGGCTGGCGACACGGGAGGTGCATCAAGGACCGTTACAAACTTTGAACATAGACGTTCTGCTGAGCATGAGGCTGGCATGGAGATTGAAGACAATGCAGGTGATTCACCAGCAGCGTAGACGACTGAAACTCTGCCTGATGGTACTGCCGCTCCGTAATAAGCAGATCTTGTGCCACCCCTTGCTAGAGAAGTAAAAGAAGGCAAGTCGCTCGGTTATGGGCCAGATTGAATAACAACGCGGAGAGGCGGCATCTAAACGTCGCCGCAACAAAGACAGATTTCGGCCTAAAGTAGAGTGTCGTTCAACTCTAAATCGCTGTTATAAGCCAGATGTCCTTCCAGATAGATGGTAAGGTGATAAATGCCCGGGTTCAACGAGCAGGCATGCATCCATTGCAGATGACCGGGAGGGCGTGGAGCGAAATCGTTGTGGAAAAAGTGCGCGACCGACGAGCCATTTTGTGCAGATAGACGCAGGTCAATTGTGACGTTTTTCGAATCCGTTCGGGGGTTGAGTTTGAAGATTATTCCTTCTCTGCTTAGCCGAACGGCGTCTACGAATGTGTACTCCCTCTGGAACACCTTTAAGTCATCGGACACCTGTATGCGATGCGCCCAGTCCGAAGCTACGTCTCCTAGAAGGTAGAGGAGCGTTTCGCGTTCAGCTACCGAGCGGCAATAAATCCATTGCAGTGTTTCGCTTAGAGGAAGAGGAGAGGCTGCGAGAACCTCAGCGCACCGATGCTGGATTATTGATGTGTCGCCGGATGTGTACCCTACGTGGAAAACTTTATCGAAGGGAATCGTGGCAAAATAGGCTTCTTCCTCGCTACATGCGACACCCGGGATTTGCATATTGCGGTCGCTAAAATGTGTTCCCGCGCGCGTCAATATCTTTTCTGCGTCTAGCACGAACATTACCAAAAATGGCGCGTGGGAATTGTCTCCATATTTGCTTTCACCGGGCTTTCTGATGCCCTCTATTCGGTACTGTGTTGGTGTACACGGTCGAAAGTATGTTCTGACGTAATCATGGGCCTCGAGATTATTATCTATTACGCCGGGGGCCGCTACATCTACCGGGCGGGAGTTCGAAGCATCATTCCTGGAGCAAAGGATACCAGAGCGAATTATCGGCACAGCGTTCTGTAAAGGGCTGTGATGAAAAAGGTAACGTGGCCAATGCTTTCTGTGGGGGTAGTAGGGTTGCGAAAGCTTTTCCTGCCATAAGGAAATGTGGGACTTCGCGAATCCAGAACTCAGTGCCATGACAACTCTGCTTGAGCATTAGCCGCGGGAACAACTACGCTTCCGCGACTGGTAGGGACCAACTCAAGTGCCACCTCTGGCTCTTCTCGATGCTGATACAAAATCTCGATTGGACGGACTTGAGGAAGCACACTCACTAAAGATAGAAGGGCGCTTCCACTACCATCATTCAGCCAACTAGCCTTCTCTTTGGTCAGAAGACCTTTCAAGAGGGTCATCCAGACCGTGCGGAGATCGTCTCTCTCAAAGGTCCAGCAAGATTTTGATGTTTCGAGTTGTAAGGTTTCATCAACCATTCGTGCCGATATTTGCTGCCCTGTATTAATGTCGATAAGGTCAGCCCCAGAAATATCCACGGCTAAATCTAGATCGCACATGAAAGCGTCGAACGAGAGAGCAGGAGAGGTCTGCTGCTTTATCCTCTCGGCAACATGTTCCAAGTGTTCAGGTAGGCCAATGTCTTTTGCATAGTCATGGATGTAAGTGTCGAGCGACAGCGGGGAAAGGTATCGCTCCATCAAAGGACGGACCTCTTCCCAATCAAGACCGCCATTGCCGCACCCAAGGCGAGGAAACGAGATTTCCTTGATCCCCACCTCTTCGTACGTCGCAACGAACTTCTTCAGCCCAGCCTCAATCCACTCGATCTTAGATGGACCCTTCCAGTGCATCTTAGTGGGGAAATTCAGGGTCATATAATTCGAGCCATGCCACAGCCAAAGCTTACCCGGCGAAAGTAGTTTCTGGTCGCAGATTCGCTTGTAGGCTGCGAACATCTCCGGGTCGCGAGCTTTAAACTCCTTGGCGATGCCCTTGCCCATCACGCCAACGCAGTTGACAGTGTTGACCAAGGTTTGGGCAGGAGATGAAAATAAGTCTGTGCGCCGGTATACGAGCATATGTGACCTTTCCATTTTCGCGAGGTGCGGACAAAGAACAAAAGAGGAACATATGGATGTTTCTCCGAGTTTTCTAGTCCCATTTGCGTAGGGAGCTACGCGCTTTTCTGCCGATTCATTCTGTTACGCCGCCATTTGATTCTTCGAGTCAAGTCATTCCGACGCTTTATCACAGCTTTGTGCAGATGCCTTGTGCGCGGCTGGACGATTAGGCGAATGCGAGGGATGAAAATGTCTGCCTCAAAAACTTAAACATCGTGCAAGCGATTTGAAGCGGGGGCCAGCCCGAACAAATTTCGAATAATTCGGATAGACGGTATTTCAGTTTGGAAATCAGCGGACGTCAAATCGCGGAAATGTCGCCATCGCATCGATCTTGGTTTTCAACGACACTGATCCATAGCTGCGTCCGACCGAAACCGGGGCATGTCCGCATATCGCATCTAAGACCTTCTCTTGAATGCCAGCCTCAAAGCCTTTGCTTTTGAACGTATGACGCCATCCGTGATTGGGCGCGACGTTGCGGTCTTTCACATACTCACGCGCAAACTCCGCAAGTCTGTTCTTTTTGCTTTGCCATACGCCTCTGAAGGTGGCGTCGCCTTTGATCGTCATGAACAAGTAGCCGCCCTTTGACGATTTCACGAATTTCATAAAGCCCATCTCAACAAGATGTGGATGGAGCGGCACATCGCGGTACTGGTTGTTTTTAACAGTGCCAGCTTCAGGTGTAACCTTGATGATCCACGACCCTGATTCCTGTCTGAAATCTTCCTTACGCAGCTGAATGAGCTCGCCTAGTCTCGATCCTGAATAAGCACAAAGCCAAGGCACCCAACGCTTGGCCAAACGCGTTTCCAAAGAGCGCGCTGGCTCTGGACCTAGATCGACCGAATTAGCTCCCCTTAGAATAGAGCGCGCTTCGTCATCGGTGAAATCGCGTTCTCTGACTTTGATCTTCTTGCCAAGTTTCACGGTGACGCCTGACGCTGGATTAGAGGACAGCTTGAGGTTAGCAACAGCCCAATCGAAAACGCTCTTGAAAGCCGTCAGGTCGCTCCCCTTGACGGTCTTGGGCGACACGGGCTTCTTTGTCTTCTCATTGGTCGTTGTCAGTCTGTGGTCTTTGTATCGTATGATGTCCTCTTGTGTGACACGCGCTGCATCGTCGTGCCCTAGGAAATTAGAGAGAAGTCGGAAGCTGTTTGAATAGCTTTCAAACGTGCTTTCAGATTTGCCTAATGCCTGTGCTTCTTTCCACCAATCATCGACGAGACCAGTCAACGATACAGCGTCAGGAAGCGTACCACGAGCAGCTTGTCGCTCTCGTTTCGCTAGACCTATCGCGGGGTTTTCCGCTGACCATTTGGGGTAAGCATTTTCCATACCGTTATCGGCGTAGTTGCCTTGCGCATTCGCGGCAAGAGCCTCCATCACGTTATGAATGACTGCCGGAAGACCGTCGATAAATGCCCTGAAGCTGGTCTCGCTGAGGTGCGCGGCTTTGCTGGACAAAAAGCCATACACGTCGATTATAGGTCGAAGCGCGGCGATTGCCCGTTTCCGAGCTTCATCGGTTTGAATGGAAATGTCTTCTTCAGCTTTTCGAACGAATTCGTCCCACACCTCAAACTCTGACCACACGACCCGCCCATCCTGTTTAAGAATCGAGGGAGGGGTTTCGCGATGCTCTGCTACTAGCTGGCGGTAGGCGTCACCTAGAAGCGCCATAAGCTGAATGTGAGTGAGGTCTTGTGGCCCGCGCCGCGCAGCATCGAAAAACATTTCAACGCTTCTCAGTGCTGCCGCGTGGCGTACAGTTGCAAGACGCTTTTCAGACGTTCGAAGAGAGAAGATCACCTCAGCGGAAATGGTGACGGAAACTTTGAACGTATCGCTGTCGGGTTCGATTGATTCGGGAAGATCGACAGTAAGCGATTGCCCACGCAATATAGGGAGCAAGTCAGTAGGCACTCGCTGTCTGAATTGCTTGTTCTTCGTTCCGAGACGTTCAGCAGGGCGTGCCATCATCATTACCATTGTGTGGCGCTCCCGTGTATCAGTTGGGAGCGATCAACCCTTTGAAATGCTAAAAGAATAACAATTTCAAAGGGGATCAAATGGAATGGTGCCCAGAAGAGGACTCGAACCTCCACACCCTTGCGAGTACCAGCACCTGAAGCTGGCGCGTCTACCAATTCCGCCATCTGGGCGACGGAGAGCGATGTACGAGGGCAGCCGCCCGGTGTCAACAGACTTTTTGAACTTTTATGACGACCATTGATTTTAAAGGGAAAAAACTTGGTTGTGGCTGTTGAAACATGTCGCCGGGTCAGGTGTCGAGCCCTTCATGCTTCGTTCCGTCCACATGACCGAGGTCACGCTCCGGGTCGATGATGTCACGGATTCTCTGTTTGAGTTCTTTTGGGCCGGGAAAACCGCCATCGCGTTTGCGTTCCCATATGGTCGTGCCGTCAACGGAGATCTCGAACAGACCGCCGGTCGAGGGGATGAGGCTGACTTCGCCGATATCGGAAGCGAAGGTCTGCAGGATTTCCTGCGCCATCCAGCCGGCCCGAAGCAGCCAGTTGCACTGCGTGCAATAGCGGATGGTTATGCGGGGTTTGGTCTTGGTCATCCTCAGGTCTCCTTCATCGCCCGGCGACAATAATGTTCACGATAATGTCAACTATAATACTCATGTTTTTACCGGGCGCATGCTTGTTCTTATCATGCGGCTTTGCGAACAGAGAAGCTGTCGAAGGCTGAAACGTGGAGATCCTATGGCCCAGTTCGAGAATAATCGTCAGCGTCTTTTCGTTCCGGCGGTCGCACCGCTTTATAATGCGACGCATGATCTGGTAGAGACCATTCTTCGTGTCACGGCCGGGCTTCTTCTCGTCACCCATGGGTTCGGAAAGATCGTCAATCCTTTTGGTGCTGTCGGCATGGTGGAAAGCCTCGGCTTTTACCCCGGCGTCTTCTGGTCACCGCTGCTTGCCGCCACGGAATTTTTCGGCGGAATTCTGGTCGCCATCGGCCTGTTCACGCGGCCGGCATCCTTCGCGGCCATGATCGTCCTTCTGGTAACGGTTTATTTTCACGGCATCGTAAAGGCGGAAGGTCTGGGCGGGGCGGAAAAGTCGATCCTTTGGGCGGCGATTTTCCTGTTCTTCGCCGTTCGCGGCGGCAACCGGCATTCGGCAGACGCCAAGCTTGCGCGTGAATTCTAGGGCGTATCGCGTCAGATTATCCGCTATTGTCACAATGATGATGTAGCGGCTC
Organism: Agrobacterium sp. LAD9; assembly: GCF_003031125.1. Classification (NCBI taxonomy): domain Bacteria; kingdom Pseudomonadati; phylum Pseudomonadota; class Alphaproteobacteria; order Hyphomicrobiales; family Rhizobiaceae; genus Agrobacterium; species Agrobacterium sp. LAD9. Next base: position 41,780 of record NZ_PHGS01000002.1, read on the forward strand.
TTGAGAATCGATTTTTCTCGTGGTGAAGCTGGATTCGATCGGCATTTCTTGCCGATTGAATCCTTTGTCGTCGCCACGAGGTTTTATGCGCGTTGCAATCATAGAAAACATGGCGGGTACGCCGCATGGGCACCTCGGCGTCGCGCTGAAAGAAGCGGCGGCGGAAGTCCATATCATCCGCGCCTATGCGGGTGAGCCTCTCCCCAAGGATGCGGCCGATCATGATGCGCTTGTCGTTCTGGGCGGCGAACAGAACGCGCTCGATGATGCGCTTTATCCCTATCTTCCCGATCTTGCCCTTCTCATGAAAGCCTTTGGCGATGCGGGCAAGGCAGTCATGGGCGTCTGCCTTGGCAGCCAGTTGCTGGCGCGCGCCTATGGCGGAGAGAACATTCTCTCCGGCCCGCCGGAGTTCGGCTGGGAAGAGGTGTCCCTGACGGAAGAGGGCGTGTCCGATCCGCTATTGGCTGGGCTGGAAAAGACATTCCCCATTTTTCAGTGGCATTGCGATACATTTACGCTTCCGCCGGACGCCACGCGACTTGCGACCAATGGCGCGACGCGAAACCAGGCCTTTCGCATCGGCCGGGCGGTTTATGGCACACAATTCCATTTCGAAGCCTCCGCTGCCGTGGTTGACGGCTGGTGTCAGACGTTCCCCACTTCCGTCGAAAGAATGTCGCCGGGATGGCTGGAGAATTATCACGACCATCGCAGCTTGCGCGCAGAAATGGCCGATGCAGCCGGGCTGGAAATTGCCCGAGCTTGGGTACGCCTCATCCAGAGTGGCGATTTTCCGTTGCGAAAGTGATCGAGGCCGAACAAAGTTGCAGCGGACGGACTGTCGTGCGCAAGGAGGCGCAGAGATCATGTACAAATTCGAAATCTATCAGGACAAGGCCGGCGAATATCGTTTCCGCTTCAAGGCTTCCAACGGCGAAACGATGTTCTCCTCGGAAGGATACCAGGCGAAGGCATCGGCTATTCATGCGATCGAATCGATAAAGAGAAATTCTCCCGGTGCGGACACTGTCGATCTGACCGCCATGACGGCCTGAGCCGCGGCGCCGCGCGAGAACTCGAAGCGTTTCGCCTGCCAGAAATGATGGGCGCATCGGCAGGTGCCGACGTAAAGATAAGATTCAGTCTTTTTTGATAATCTTCCGTTAGCATTTGTATTTCGAGGTCTCCGGGCGGCATCAGAGTGCCCCCGATTTGTTTTGCGTACGGGTTCTCATGCGTTCATCGGCTATGCCAGCACTTCTCTTCGGTTGCCTCCTGCTTGGAGGCTGCACGTCCAGTTCCGGGCCGGAAAGCCTGATGGCCGGCTTGCCTTCGAAGGAAACGACGAGTTCGGTCACGCCATCCGCGCCGGTGCCTCAGGCAGGCGTCGGCACCCAGGCCATCGCCGCCCAGCCGCGGCAGCAAGTTCTTGCATGGGGCGGGCCGGTGCCTGACGAGCCCAAGGCCTTTTCCGCCGTCACCCCCAAGGCGTCCTTAACGCAGGATGCGCCTGAAATCCGTTTGCCGGTTCCGCCACAGGCGGCCGGAATGGTGCGGCCGGCGGAGCGCCCCACGATCAACCAGATGGAGCGTCCGGTGCAATTGGCCATGGCGGCGGCTCCGGCGGCAAGCGCCGGTGCTCAGATCCGCTCGCGCATTTTCCGCTCCAGCTTCAGTGATGCCAAGCCCATCAATTTCGGCCGGGTCCAGCCCCGTCATTTCCAGGTCCACGGGGTGGATGTATCCCGCTGGCAGGCCAATATAAACTGGCCGCAGCTGCGCACGCGCGGCGCCAATTTCGCCTTCATCAAGGCGACGGATGGTGGTGATCATCTTGATCCGATGTTCCGCACCAACTGGCAGCGCGCAAAGGAAGCCGGCATTCGCCGTGGCGCGTACCATTTCTTCTACTGGTGCCGCAACGCCAGCGAACAGGCGGACTGGTTCATTCGTAATGTACCGCGTGATCCGGACGCGCTGCCGCCCGTCATCGACGTGGAATACAACGGCGAATCGAGCTGCAAGATGCGCCATTCCCGCGAACGCGTGCTGGAAAAGATGCGCGTCTTCATGGACAAGCTTGAGCGCCATTACGGCCAGCGGCCGATCATTTATACGGCGCCCGATTTTTACAAGGATAACCTCCAGGGCGAATTCCAGGATTATCCCTTCTGGCTACGCGCCGTCGCCCAGCATCCGTCGGTGGTTTATCCCGGTCGCAAGTGGCTGTTCTGGCAATATTCCGGTTCCGGCCTGTCGCATGGCGTCGATGGCCGTATCGATCTCAATGTCTTCAATGGCAGCGAAGACGCATGGCATCGCTGGGTGGATCGCCGCTCGAGCTGATGGTCAGCGCGCGAATTTTCGCGCGCCCGCAACACACAGCACCACAACCAGCGTCACGCCGATCATGGCCGGGCTCACCTCTTCGTGCAGCAGGGTGGAGGCAAGCGCGAGCCCGAAGAAGGGCTGAAGCAATTGCAGCTGCCCCACGGCGGCGATGCCGCCAAGCGCCAGTCCGCGATACCAGAAGATGAAGCCAATCAGCATGCTGAACAGGGAAACATAGGCAAGGCCAGCCCAGGCCTGCGGGTCTATGCCGGCAAGCGTTTCCGGTCCGCTGAAAAAGGCAAGCGGCAGCATCACCGGCAGGGAAAGAACCAGCGCCCAGGAAATGACCTGCCAGCCGCCCAGCTTGCGGGAAAGGGCAGCGCCCTCCGCATAGCCGAGCCCGCAGACGATGATTGCGCCGAGCATCAGAAGATCGCCGGCAAGCGAGGCCTCGATCCCGGCGGCAAACGAATTCGAGAGCGAAAAACCCGCAACAAGCGCACTGCCGAGACAGGAAAAGAGCCAGAAGACCGGGCGTGGGCGTTCTCCGCCGCGCAGCACCGCAAAGATCGCGGTTGCGAGCGGCAGCAGCCCCACGAAAACGATGGAATGCGCCGAGGTGACGTGCCGCAGAGCAAGCGCGGTCAATAGCGGGAAACCCACCACGACACCAAGCGAGACGATGAAAAGCGATGTCAGGTCATTGCGCGCCGGGCGTTTTTGCCTGAACAGAAACAGCAGCGCCAGCGCCAGCAGGCCGGCAATGCTGGCGCGGGCGACGGTGAGGAACACGGGATCGAAACCCGTTACCGCGATGCGCGTCGCGGGCAGCGAACCGCTGAATATTACCACGCCTGTCAGGCCGCTCAGCCAGCCGCTCGTCGTCTTGTCCATCGTCAACTCCTGCTTTTTGCCTTTCATGATCCCGAATGGCTGGTGGGAACAGCGACAATCATATACAATTTCAACAAACTGTTATGGTTTCATGAGCGGTACGGTTGGAGAGAATCATGGATGGACAGGTCGCTGTTGGCACGCGCATAGAAAAGGTGATGGCAAGCGTTCGGCAACGCATCGCCTCGCGCAGCCTCGTGCCGGGCGCGCGTCTTCCATCGGTGCGGGCTCTGGCGAAGACCATGCAGGTGTCCACCTCCACCATCGTCGAGGCCTACGACCGGCTTGTGGCGGAGGGTACAATAAGCTCGCGCCCCGGCTCCGGTTTTTTCGTTTCAGGTCCGCTTGCACCCCTCTCGCTCGCCGATATCGAGCCGCAGCTCGACAGGGCGGTGGATCCCTTGTGGGTTTCGCGGCAGGCGCTGGATGAAAGTTCCGTTCTCGCCAAACCCGGTTGCGGCTGGCTTCCCGTATCGTGGATGCCGCAAGAGGCATTGAGGCGAGCCATGCGCGGGCTTGCCCGCGCCGACGCCGCCCTGCTGACGGATTATGGCAGCCCGATGGGGCTGTTGCCGCTGCGCCAGCTTCTGTCGCGCCGGCTGGCCGAACACGGGGTGCAGGCGGGCGCCAGCCAGATCATGCTCACCGACTCCGGCACGCAGGCGATCGATCTTCTGTGCCGTTTCCTGCTGCAGCCGGGGGATACGGTTGTTGTCGATGACCCCTGTTATTTCAATTTCCACGCCCTCCTGCGGGCGCATCGGGTGAAGATCATCGGCGTACCCTATACGCCAACCGGACCGGACCTGGCGCTTTTCGAACAGGCGCTGAAAGACCATCAGCCCCGGCTTTATATCACCAATTCCGCAATCCATAATCCGACAGGTGCAAGGCTTTCCGCCGTTTCCGCCCATCGGCTGCTGATGCTGGCCGAACAGGTGGGTCTAACCATCATCGAGGATGATATATTTGCCGATTTCGAAACCCAGGCTGCGCCCCGGCTGGCGGCCTTCGATGGTCTGAACCGTGTCGTCCAGATAGGCAGTTTTTCAAAAACACTGTCGGCCTCCATACGGTGCGGTTTCATTGCAGCACCTGTCGCGTGGGTGGAAGCCTTGACCGATCTCAAGATCGCCACCGCTTTTGGCGGAACACATTTTTCGGCGGCGCTGATCCTCTCGCTTTTGACCGATGGCAGTTACCGCAAACATGTCGAGGCACTCAGGCAGCGTCTTGCGGCAGCGATGCCGGAGGTGGCGGCGCGTTTGAAATCGATCGGATGTGTGCCGTGGATCAAGCCGCAGGCGGGCATGTTTTTGTGGTGTCACCTGCCAGAGGGGAGCGATGCCGCCGATGTTGCGCGCCGGGCGCTTTCGCGGCAGGTGGTGCTAGCCCCCGGCAATGTGTTCAGCTCGTCGCAAAGTGCCTCCGGTTTCATGCGTTTCAATGTGTCGCAAATGGCAGATCCGCAGGTCATGACGGTGCTGGCGGAGGCACTTTAGCAAGGGCCCGAACCTCGTCGGTTGTAGGCGTTCTGGAAGGAATCGGAACAAAATCCCGTGAACGTCGTTTTCTCCGCAGAATGAAGAGGAGGAAATACCATGACATTCGATCCCAACAACCCGCGTCCGGACCGCGATCTTCGTCCGGAAGTGAATATCAGTAATGAACCGCGTGCCCGCACGTCGTCGTCCTGGGTGCCGTGGTTGGCGATCATCGTTGTCGTTCTGGTAGGCGTTTTCGCCTGGTCGCAGATGAGCGGCCCGACCACCGATCCGGCAACGACATCCTCCACCACGCCGCCTGCAGCAACGGATCAGGCACCGGCGCCGATGGCTCCGACCACTCCGGCAACACCGCCTGCGAACAATACCGCACCGGCAAGCCCGACTACCGGCGGCACGCAGACCCAGCCGTAATAGGCTTATTGATAGGATAAAACCGCCTGCCTCCGCGCAGGCGGTTTTTCCTTGCAAGAGTGACCGTCACCCGCCGTTAGAGCCTTTCCATCGCGGAAGGGTCGTTGGAAAGACGGGACCAGCGGCTAATGGACTCCTGTGCCAGTTGCGAGAGGGCAATGCTTCCGAAGCGCGACAGCAGAATGTTTTCCGCCTCTTTCATGGCGTCAAAAAGCGCCGTGTTGACGGCCTGTTCGATGACGCAGTTCGGATTGTCGCCTGCCAGCCCGATTGAAAACAGTTCCGGTGCGCCAAGCGCCCGGTAAATATCGAGCAGCGTGATTTCGCTGAGCGGCCGCGCCAGCACCCACCCGCCGCCATGGCCTTTTTCCGACGATACATAACCATGCTCGCGCAAGCCGGCCATGGTTCTGCGCACCACCACCGGATTGGTCTGAAGCATCGCCGCAATGCTCTCGGAGGTCGCGGCGCCCTCATGTTTTTCCATATGGATCAGAATATGCAGCACCCGTGAAAGGCGCGTGTCGTGTCTCATTGCCCAAACCCGTCTGTTTGCATCGACGCTATCACCTTCAAGATGACGTAACAATATAAGTTGCGTGACCATTGACTCCCAAAATCATGTAACAATATAAGTATCGTGAAATGAACGGGCACTTCCGCCTCCTCCTGAAACGATGGGTGCATCATGAAATTCGACGTCATCATTATCGGCGGTAGCTATGCCGGTCTCTCAGCCGCCCTGCAGCTTGGACGCGCCAGAAAAAACATTCTGGTGGTGGATGCCGGTGAATGGAGAAACCGTTTCGCCAACCATTCCCACGGTTTTCTCGGCCAGGACGGCAAGGCGCCAGGCGAGATTATCGCCGAGGCGCGCCGCCAGATCGAACGTTACCCGACCATAAAATGGGCCGAAGGCAGGGTGACCGATGCCGAAGGCTCCTTTGGTGATTTTGCAATCGAGATCGATGGCAACCGCCGTGAGACTGCGGATCGGCTGATCCTCGCCATTGGTGTCACCGATGAATTGCCTGGTATCGCCGGGCTGAAGGAGCGTTGGGGCTCTTCAGTCTTCCATTGCCCCTATTGCCATGGTTACGAGCTCAATCAGGAAAAGATTGGCGTTATCGCCGCTTCACCTTTGGCCATTCACCACGCATTGATGCTTCCGGACTGGGGTGAGACGACCTTTTTCACCAACGGCGTATTCGAGCCGGACGAGGACCAGTATTCGATGCTGACAGCGCGGGGCGTCCGGATGGAAACAACCGGCATCAGGGAAATTGCGGGGCATGCGGATGTCGTCCTGACAGATGGACGCAGCATTGCCTTGGCCGGCCTTTTCACCCAGCCGATATTGCGGATCACCGCCGATTGGATCGAAAAACTCGGCTGCGCGGTGGAGGAGGGACCGATGGGATCAACCATCGTCACAGACCCGATGAAACAGACTACCACACGCGGCATCTTCGCCTGCGGCGATGTGGCGAGACCCGCCGGCTCGGTCGCCCTTGCGGTGGGCGACGGCGCGATGGCGGGCGCTGCGGCTCACCGGTCGATCCTCTTTCCGGAAATGCTCTAGGGTGAGACGAGGTTCAGCCAGCGGCCCGGAGGCATGCCGAAGGCATTTTTGAAATGCCGGGTGAAATGCGCCTGATCCGCAAAACCGCAGGTAAAGGCCGTTTCGGCAAGACCCGTACCTGCGCGCATCATGTCCTTGCATTTCTGCAGCCGCCGCATGATGAGATAACGGTGCGGGCTCGTGCCGAACAGGCAACGAAAGTGCCGGAAAAGCGTGAAGCGGTCGAGCCCGCTTATCCGTTCCAGTTCTTCAGAACCGACGGTGTCGGCGCTATTCTCCAGCAGATAGTCCCGGCATCGCAAAACCGCGATGCGGTCAATCCGCTTGATGGTTCTGGTGCTTCCGTCTGAATGTTTCCAGAGCAGATCCGCCAGTCTCGATTGCCAGTCGGTGAGAAGTAGATTGTCCGGTTCGCCTTCGAGATTGCCGAGTGCCTCGATGAGGCATTGCCGGAATTCTTCGTCCTCGATGATGGCATTTCGGGCAAAGGGCAGCGCGCTATATCCCGCCTCCGTCGTTTTTTCCGGCGGGAGGTAGAGCATTCGATAGTGCAGGCCCTCGTCAGTGCCCGCGCCGCCATCGTGAACCTCGTCGGGATGCAGGACGATGACATTTCCCGGCATGCTGAAATGCGATGTGCCACGATAGGAAAAGGTCTGGACGCCGGAAAGCGTGACGCCAATCGCATAAGTATCATGGCGATGCGGGGCATAGGCATTGCCGTGAAAACGCGCGTCTATGCGTTCGATGCCCTCGCTGGAGGGCGCCTGCACGATCCCTTCGAATTTGCACGAACGTTCAAGATCGCCGCCGCCCCGAGGCGCTAGGGTCGCTTCTCTTTCGTAACCACAGCCAGATTGAGTTCGCATGTTTGATACCAAGATCGCCGTCATCCTTCGCGATGACCTTGCCGTGTGGCAAAAACTGAACGTTACCGCATTCCTCATGTCCGGGATCGTCGCCCAGACCAAGGAGATCATTGGAGAACCATACCGCGACGGGGCAGGCAACGTCTATAATCCCCTATCCATCCAGCCTGTCGTCGTCATGGCCACGGATCAGGAGACGCTGCGCAAAATCCACCAGCGATCCCTCGAGCGCGACACCACCACATCGCTTTATATCGAGGAAATGTTCGCTACCGGGCACGACGTCGCCAATCGCCAGGTATTTTCGGAGTTTTCTCCTGACAACGCCAAGGTGGTCGGCATGGCGCTGAGGGCCGACAAGAAGATCGTCGACAAGATCACCAAGGGCGCGAAGCTGCACGGGTGATCGGACCCTAAAACGCAAAGGGAGGCTGTGGGCCTCCCTTCAAGAGCGATGGCAATGTGATTGCCGCTTATTCGTCGTTCATCTTCAGCGCAGCGATGAAGGCTTCCTGCGGAATTTCCACCTTGCCGAACTGGCGCATGCGCTTCTTGCCTTCCTTCTGCTTGTCCAGAAGCTTGCGTTTGCGCGTTGCGTCGCCGCCGTAGCACTTCGCCGTCACGTCCTTGCGCAGCGCGCGCACGGTTTCGCGGGCGATGACCTTGCCGCCGATGGCCGCCTGGATCGGGATCTGGAACATGTGCGGCGGAATGAGTTCCTTCAGCTTTTCGCACATGCCGCGTCCGCGCCGGTCTGCCGCCGAGCGGTGGACCAGCATGGACAGCGCATCCACGGGATCGCCGTTGACGAGGATCGACATCTTCACGAGATCGCCTTCGCGGTAGTCGATGATGTTGTAATCGAACGAGGCATAACCCTTGGAGATGGATTTCAGCCGGTCGTAGAAATCGAACACCACTTCGTTGAGCGGCAGCTCATAGGTAATCATCGCGCGGTTGCCGACATAGGTCAGCTCGGTCTGCAGGCCGCGCCGGTCCTGACAGAGTTTCAGGATGCCGCCGAGATATTCGTCGGGCGTCAGGATCGTCGCCTTGATCCACGGCTCGCGGATTTCCTTGATCTTCACAACGTCGGGCATGTCGGCCGGGTTGTGAAGTTCCTTTTCCGTGCCATCGGTCAGCGTCATTTCATAGACGACCGACGGGGCAGTGGCGACGAGATCGAGATTGAACTCGCGCTCAAGGCGTTCCTGAATGATTTCGAGATGCAGCAGGCCGAGGAAGCCGCAGCGGAAACCGAAGCCGAGGGCGGCGGACGATTCCATTTCGAAGGAGAAGGAGGCGTCGTTGAGACGAAGCTTGCCCACTGCAGCGCGCAGGTCTTCGAAGTCTGCCGCATCGACCGGGAAGAGGCCACAGAACACCACGGGCTGCGCGGGCTTGAAGCCGGGCAGGGCCTGCGCCGTCGGGCGCTTGTCGTCAGTGATCGTATCGCCAACACGCGTATCGGCGACTTCCTTGATCGAGGCGGTGATGAAACCGATCTCGCCGGGGCCGAGGCTGTCGACATTGACCATCTTAGGGGTCAGCACGCCGACGCGCTCGATGCCGTATTTCGCGCCCGAACCCATCATGCGGATCTGCTGACCCTTGCTCAGCACGCCGTCGATGACGCGCACGAGAACCATGACGCCGAGATAGGTGTCGTACCAGCTATCAACCAGCAGCGCCTTCAGCGGCCCGTTTTCACCGACTTCGCTTTTCGGCGGTGGCAGGCGATTGACGATGGCTTCCAGAACATCGGGAATGCCAAGCCCGGTCTTCGCCGAAATCATCACGGCGTCGGACGCATCGATGCCGATCACCTCCTCGATCTGCTCCTTGATGCGGTCGGGTTCGGCCGCCGGCAGGTCGATCTTGTTGAGCACGGTGACCAGCTCGTGATTATTGTCGATCGCCTGATAGACGTTCGCCAGCGTCTGGGCTTCGACGCCCTGCGATGCGTCGACCACCAGCAGCGAACCTTCACAGGCCGAAAGCGAGCGGGACACTTCGTAGGCGAAGTCGACGTGGCCGGGCGTGTCGATGAGGTTCAGCACATAGGTCTCGCCGTTATTCGCCTTGTAGTGCAGGCGCACGGTCTGAGCCTTGATGGTGATGCCGCGCTCGCGCTCGATATCCATCGAGTCGAGAACCTGTTCCGACATGTCGCGTTCGGCAAGACCGCCTGTCGACTGGATCAACCGGTCGGCCAGCGTCGATTTGCCGTGATCAATGTGGGCAACGATCGAGAAGTTGCGGATATGGTCCAGGGGCGTGCGGGTCGAATTTGTGCTCATGTCCCGCGCTATAGCAGGGGCTTCTCATGCCGCAAAGCGGGAATTTGGTTAAAAGCCTTTTAAAATGGGCTTTTTAGATCGCAAATTGCTCTGGCCAGTCGCGGCGGGTGGCAACCTGCCCTTCGGTGCGGAGCCTTGCAACGGCGGCAAGATCGATATCGGCGATGAGAAGGCTGCTTTGCGTCACCGCATCACTCTCGCTTTCCGCGATGATGCCGGATGCCGGCATGCCGTAATCCGAAGGCACATAAAGTGCGGCGCGGCCGCGATTTTCATCAACCGCAGGAGACCAAGGGGCCTCGCCCGCGGTGGGAGAGGAGAGGATGGCATATTGGTTTTCCAATGCCCGAGCCTGCGCACCAATCCGCACTCGATAAGCACCTGCCAGCGTGTCGGTGCAGTTGGGGGCGAGAACGAGTTCGACGCCAAGCTCCGCCAGCCTGCGGCCCAGCATCGGGAACTCGTTGTCGTAACAGATGAGAATGCCGAGCTTGCCGATCGGCGTCTCGAAGGCTTTCAGTCCCTCGACGCCCGCATGAATGTTCCACTGCTCCCGCTCGAAACGGGTCATGATCTGCTTGTCCTGATAACCGATCAGCCCATCCGGGCCGAACAGCCATGCGCGGTTGCGGAACTTGTCGTCCGGGTCCTTCACTGGCGCGCTGCCCGGCTGGAAGAGGATTTGATGTTGCCGCGCCAGTTCCTCGCAAAGCTCCACCCAGGAAGGGATCAGCGGCTGTATCTCTTCGATGGAACGATGCAGATCGGAACGCGCGTCGGGCGGCAATTGTCCGGTCAGCGCCATGGCCGAATATTCAGGAAGCAGCAGCAACTCAGCGCCTTTTTCCTTGGCCTCGCGGACGATGGCGGAAAGATGCGCGGCATAAGCCTCCCATGTCTCGATCAGTTCGATGGCATATTGGCTGGCGGCGAGGCGTGTCATTTATCTCCGTCTCCGGCAAGAATGGTCTTCATCCAGAAGGACAGGGGTTTCGGGCTCTCGGTGCTTTCGTCGAGGTCCTGCCATGTGAAGCTGGTGCGCAGTTCAGGGTGATGGTGATAACCGCGCTTTTCCCAGAAGGCATTGAGCGGCACGTAATCCGCCGGCCGGCGGGGATGGTCGGCAGGCCGCTCGACCGCGCAGAAGGTGCATCGGTTAAAGCCGAGCCTCTTTGCATGCGCCTCCCGCTCCTCGAAGAAGCGCACTCCAATGCCGTGACCGCGATAGCCGGGCAGCAGCACGCTTTCACCGAAATAAAATATCCCGTCCGGATCATAATCCGCTTCGACGAAGGGCGCTTTCACCTCATCGGTTTCAGCCGCCATCGGCATGCCGGTGGACATGCCGACCACTGTACCGTCGTCGAGCGCCAGCACGAAGACCGCGCCGTCCGTATCGGCATAGGTCGCGAGATATTTGCGCTCATAATCCAGCGAACCGTCGTAGAGATAGGGAAAAGCGCGAAACACCTCGATCCGCAGGCGCGCGAGATCATCGAAATAGGGTGTGGCGTCAATGCCGGAAAGAGACTTGATTTCGACGGTCATGGGCATTTCACTTTCGGTTGCACTGGTTATATCGTCATGGAAAACCCGCGCAAGCATTGAACGGAGAAGACGATGACCGCTGCCGAGACCATCCGGGCCTATTACGAAGCCTTCAACCGTCAGGACATGGATGCCTTTCTGGCGCTTCTGCATGACGAGGTGGTGCACGACATCAATCAGGGCGAGCGCCAGACCGGCAAGGCCGCCTTCGCCTCCTTCATGGACCATATGAACCGCTGCTATAAGGAAAACCTCACCGAGATGGTCATCATGGCGAGTGATGACGGTAAGCGTGCTTCCGCCGAATTCATCGTCAATGGCGAATATCTCAAGACCGACGAGGGATTGCCCGAGGCGAATGGTCAGATATATGTGCTGCCGGCCGGCGCCTTTTTCGACCTGAAGGACGGAAAAGTTAGCCGAGTAACGAACTACTATAATCTGAACGACTGGATTGCCCAGGTCGGCGCTTAAGGCGTGATTTCTCGCCCGCAATCGGCGGGCAAGAGATAATCCTGGTTTCCATTATCATGGATATTGACTCCATCATATGAGAATGCAATTCTCGTGTGATGGAAAACGAAGATCATATTCTTGAGCGCTCGATCGGTGAGCGGATCAAAACATTGCGGGCTGAAAACGGCCTGACGCTGGACAGGCTTGCGTCCGAATCCGGCGTCAGCCGCGCCATGATTTCCCGCATCGAGCGCGGGGAGGCGAGCCCAACCGCGTCGCTGCTTGCCCGCATCTGCGCAGCCCTTGGTCTGTCGCTCTCCGGCTTTTTCGCCGAAAACGAAGAGGCTGTTTCCCCGCTGGTGAGAAAGCGTGACCAGCAGGTCTGGAAAGACCCCGAGACAGGCTATGTCCGCCGCGCCATTTCCCCGCCGCGTGTGGGTTCCGATGTCGATATCGTCGAGGTGGAATTTCCGGCCGGTGCGCGCGTCGGTTTCCCGCCGCATGCGGCAAGCCGGGGGATGACGCAATATGTCTGGCTTTTCGAAGGTGTGCTGGAAATGACAAGCGGCGGAGACGTTCACCGGCTGGAGCCCGGCGATTGCCTTTTCATGCCGGTGGGAGAAGGGCACGTCTTCCACAATCCTTCCGAAAAACCTGCCCGTTACGCCGTCGTGCTGGATCAAAGACAGCGCTGATTTCCCCACAGGAGTTTTTATGGCCACTATCCGCGTGTTGAACCGGCAAGAGACGATCGATGCCCTGCCTGAACTCTGCGAAGTCCTCGCCGCCTGCGTGAACGGCGGCGCGTCCGTCGGCTTCATGTTGCCCTTTTCCCCACAGGATGCTGAACCCTTCTGGCGATCCGTGGCGGAAACGACAGGCGAGGGTGCGACCATTCATGTGGCGGCGGAGGTGGATGGCAAGGTGGTGGGCACCGTGCAGGTCGGCCTTGCCTCGAAGCCCAATCAGCCGCATCGCGGTGATCTGATGAAGCTTCTCGTGCACCCATCCGCACGCGGCCTCGGACTTGCCCGTATGCTCATGCAAAAGGTGGAGGAGGAGGCGGTAAAACGTGGCCGAACCCTTCTGGTTCTGGATACGGCCACGGGTAGCGATGCCGAGGCGATTTATCCTCGTCTTGGCTGGGAGCGGGTCGGCGTCATTCCCGATTACGCCCTGTTTCCGGATGGACGCTTTTGCGGCACCACCCTGTTCTACAAGCGGATCGGCTAGTCTTTTCAACTTCCGTTTCACTGGCCCGGCTTCAGCGTACGGTTGAAGGCGGTAACAATCATCGTCTCCAATTGTGCGTGAATATCGGCGCGGTCCCGTGGTCCGGCCGGCTCGCAGATCGGGTCGCGCTCGCCGATGGATTTGAGGAACGCATCGGCATCCGGCTTGCACAGCGGCAGGAAGCTGAAATGATTGGCGTCATCCACCTGCTGGTAGGTCGCGCCGGGTACTTCGTCCGCGAGTTTATCCGCAAGCACAGCCGCGGGAATTTTGCCCTTGCTGCCCAGATTGATGAAGGTCAGCGGAATATCGATCTCTTTCAGACTGTCCGGTTTGAAGGCCAGCGCCAGGCCCGGATCGATCAGTACGGCGGAACGGATGCGGGGATCACGGTTCTGCTGCTCGAAACGAGCCTTGTCGAGGGTTCTGAGGTCAAGCTTCGGCACGTTGACCGGCTCATTATCGAGATAACCCCGGCCGCCAGCAAACCATTGGCAATCCATCATCGTGGCATGGTCTTCGCAATAGCGCGCATAGGCATCGAGATCGGCGCGCGCACCCGCAATCTCCATCGCCGCGCTGCCGCCCAGCGAAAAGCCGAGAACGCCGATCCTCTTCGTGTCGATCGCATTCGACCATTTGCCCTCTGCCGTCAGGGCCGTAACGATCGTGGAGAGATCGTCCGTTCGCTCCCAGATTTTCGGCGTATCGGCGGGCATGGAATCGCCGCTGGTGGTGCCGGGATGGTTGGTTCCGGCGACAATGAAACCTTCGCTCGCAAGCTTTGCGGCGATCCATGCCATACCGGACACTCTTGAACCCGAGCCGTGGGACAGAAGTACAAGCGGCAGGCGACCCGGTTTCACCGCGCCATCCTTGAACACGGGCGTGCCTTGAAAAATCCGGTCCTCGCCGGAAAGCGTCTGTGTGCCCTTTCCGTCGGATGGATACCAGACAGTGACGGCAAGGTCCTTGCCGCGTGCCGGCGAATGGATGGTGGTTTCGCTGGCGCCAACCACCCCGCCCGCAAAAACAGGCTGGGTGACGAGAGCGGAAAACATTATGGTCGTGATGGTGCTGATAGGGCGCATGAAAACCTCGTGCGGTTGGGAAGAACAGGGTTCAATCTGCGCTGCCACATATTTTTCGCGTCCTTGATCACGTTAAAGGTCGTCCCGAAACGCGATCTGGTCCATGAACTGGCAATATAAGTCGTTGTGTTCCGGGGATATCATTCGTGCTGTTCATTCCGCTGCCTTTCGTCGTGGCGCTTCTGCTGGTCGTCATGTTCATTGTTTTCCTTCGAGGTGGAGACGATGTGCGGACCAACCGGGCCTTTCTGGCGCTGATCGTGCTTTGTGCCGTGCAATCCGTCCTTGTCGGCCTGCGCTGGGGGTATGGCGTCATCGAAACGCGTTATGTTCTGCCGATCCTCGCAGCCTGCCTGCCGCCGCTCGTCTACATTGCCTTTCGCGGACTGATGGGAGTGGCGGCGGAAAGCAGGAGAGTGATGCTCGCCAATCTCGTCCTGTCGCCTTTGCTCATTGTCATCATGGAAGTCACCTTGCCGATGGCGATCGATCTTGCACTGATCGTCATCTTCGTCGGCCACGCCGTCGCCCTGCTTCTTCTTGGCAGAAAAGGGCCGGATGGGCTGGATGAGGCGCAATTCGCCAGCGTCGCCTCCGCGCACCGGGCGCTGATTATCGCCGCCTTAGCCCTGTGCGTTTCCGCCCTGTTCGATCTTCTGGTGTTTTTCGATTTCGAATGGGCGCACGGGCAAAATGTTGCAGCGCTCGTCAGCAATGCCAATCTTTTCGGACTGTTGTTGATTGGCCTCATGGCTGCGTTGGCCGGTGAAAGCAAAGCACCACAAACGGCCATGGATCCGGTCGCGGAATTGCCGCCGCCGCCGGAGCCATCCGAGCAGGACCGGGACATCATTGCAAGGGTCGATCGGCTGATGGCGGCGCAGGCGCTTTACCGTGATGAGAACCTCAACCTGTCGCGGCTTGCAAGACGCCTCGGGCTGCCGAGCCGGCAGATATCAGGCGCGATCAATCGCTCGCTCGGCGTCAATGTCTCGCAATATGTCAACCAGTTGCGCATCCGCGAAGCCTGCCGGCTGCTTGAGGAAACGGAGCAATCGGTAACCGCGATCATGTTGTCCTCGGGCTTTCAGACCAAATCCAACTTCAACCGCGAATTTCGCCGCGTCACCGGCATGAGCCCGGTTGACTGGCGGGAGCGTGAAGTGTGGAAACTGGTCTCACCAAACAAAACGGCCACCCGGCAGATGCCGGATGACCGTTTGAAGATCGTCGGGAAATGATGGGGATCAGAGCGTGCCGTTGCGCTGCTGGATCATCATGTAGGTGTCATAGGTATATTCGGCGATCTGCGCCCAGAGATAAGCGTCCTTCTTGAAGGCCTGCTGGCTCTCGTAGATCTTCTTGAAGCTCTCGTTCTTGGCCGAAATCTCCGCATAGGTGTCCTGCGCCGCCTTGTGGCAGACATCGAGGATTTCCTGGCTGAAGGGGCGCAGGATAGCGCCCTGCGCCACGAGTTCCTTCAGCGCCTTCGGATTGCGCGCATCGTAGCGTTCCAGCATGCTGGCGCTGCCGGCGGCGCAGGCGTCTTTCAGGATGCGCTTGTAATTCTCGGGCAGCTCATTGAACTTCTGCAGATTCACGAAGGCATGAACGGCCGGGCCGCCTTCCCACCATGCGGGGTAGTAGTAATATTTTGCGACCTTGTAGAAACCGAGCTTCTGGTCGTCATAGGGGCCGACAAATTCGGTGGCGTCGATCGTGCCCTTTTCCAGCGCGGCATAGACATCGCCGCCGGCGATCTGCTGCGGTGTCACGCCAACCTTCTGCATGACCTGGCCGGTGAGGCCGGCGATACGCATCTTCAGGCCTTTGAGGTCGTCGATGGTGTTGATTTCCTTACGGAACCAGCCGCCCATCTGGGCACCGGTATTGCCGAGCAGGATCGAGTAGATATTGTGCTGGGCAAGGAATTCATTGAGCAGCTCGTTGCCACCGGCCTGGTTGAACCAGGCATTCGTCTGGCGTGCGTTAAGGCCGAAGGGAACCGACGTTCCGAGCGCAAAGGTCGGATCCTTGCCGACGTAATAATAGGAGCAGGTATGCGCCATTTCGACGGTTCCGGCCGTCACCGCATCCGCTGCCTGCAGCGCCGGCACGATTTCACCGCCGGCGAAATGCTGAATGACGAAGTTGCCGCCGGAGGCTTCCTTGACATGATCTGCGACGATCTGGCCCGCGCCGAAAAGAATGTCGAGGCCCTTGGTGAAGGACGACGTCATGCGCCAGGTGATCTTGGGGTTTTCCTGTGCAATGGCCGGAGCGGCCAGCGCCGTTGCGGTAACACCAGCGCCAACGGCGCCCGCCTTGCGGATAAATGATCTGCGATCCATGTTGATAAGCCCTGATATGTCTGCATATTACAGGCGAACCGCACGGTACGCCTCCCGCCGGCTACTAAACATTTATCCCTGCGGCCATCAAGAGGGAATGTTTGAAACTTGCGTGATCTTACGCACGGCTTGGCAATTGTTGCTTGTACCGGCCTTTCGCTGTTCGGCGCGGCTGCGGCTAAGGCATGCTGCGCTTTAAGGCCGGGTCATCCATTGCGGGATTGTAAAACAGCGAAAGCGTCAGGCTTCTGGCGATGCGTTGCGCCGTTTCCATGAACCAGTCATGTGCCTCTTTGCTCGGCGCAATATCATCAAGCGTGGCGGAAAACAGCGTGAGCCACTGCGGAAAAAGCTCCGCCGACATGCCTTTTACCCCGAGATGGGCCTGCACGGGCTTGCCGCCATAACCGCCATTCTTGAAGGCGACGGCCGTCCAGAACTGTTTCATCCTGGCCATATGCTCCGGCCAGCGCCCGGCGAGTCGCGCATCAAAAACCGGGCCAAGCGTGGAGTGTTCAAGAACGCGGCCGTAGAATGTTTCCACCAGCAGGTCGATGAAACCGGCATCCACGCCGATTTCCGCCATGGCCTTTTCCGCCCTGTCCTGAATTTCCGCGCTGTGGGCGGCTCTCGCCGCAACGTCTTCCTGCATGGTGCTTCCTTTTCCGCGAATTTACCCCGCTGCGAGGCGGCCTGCAATGCGACCCTTTGCCTTATTAGAATTATTCTAAGATGACTTGATCTCGGCGCAGGGCGGATGTATTTAGAATTATTCTAAAAAGGTTTCAGCCATGTTTCGCAGTCTTTTTTCCCTGTCCAAACGCCCCTTTTCCTCTCTCGGCGAACAGGAAATCCTCGCACTCGCCATTTCGTCCGAAGAAGACGATTCCCGCATCTATCGTTCCTATGCCGATCACCTGCGCGCGCAATATCCGCAATCGGCCAAAGTCTTCGACGATATGGCGGAGGTCGAGCAGCAGCATCGAAATGTCCTGATCGACATGCATCGTCGCCGTTTCGGAGAGACGATCCCGCTGATCCGTCGCGAACACGTGCGTGGTTTTTACGAGCGCACACCAGACTGGCTCGTGAAGAACCTGTCGCTCGAGAAAATCCGTGCCCAGGCCGAATTGATGGAAGCACAGGCGATCTGTTTTTACGATGAGGCCGTCAAGCGCACCAGCGATGCCTCTACGCGCAAGTTGCTCGGCGATCTGGCCGAGGCGGAGCGGGGTCACGAAGAGATCGCGCAAATGCTGGAAGAAAAACATCTCGATGAAGATGGCAAGACCGAAGAGGCGGAAACCGCAAAGCGGCAGTTTCTTCTGACCTATGTGCAGCCGGGTCTTGCGGGATTGATGGATGGCTCCGTCTCGACGCTCGCGCCGATCTTTGCGGCCGCCTTCGCCACGCAGGATACCTGGCAGACTTTCCTGATCGGCCTTTCAGCCTCCGTCGGCGCTGGTATCTCCATGGGCTTCACCGAGGCGGCCCATGATGACGGCAAGCTTTCGGGTCGCGGTTCTCCGGTAAAGCGGGGTCTGGCCTCGGGCATCATGACGGCCATCGGCGGTCTCGGCCATGCCTTGCCCTATCTCATCCCGCATTTCTGGACAGCAACGGCGATTGCGGCCGTCGTCGTTTTCGTGGAACTCTGGGCAATCGCCTTCATTCAGAACCGCTTCATGGAAACGCCGTTCCTGCGCGCGGTGTTTCAGGTGGTCCTCGGCGGCTCATTGGTGCTGGCGGCCGGCATTATCATCGGCAACGGATGAAAAAAGAAAGAGCCCGCGATGGCGGGCTCTCAATCTGTCAGACGTGGGCCAAGCGTCAGCGTAATGCGCCAACCAGAACGTCGCGACCATCTTCGATGGAGACCCAACGGCCCGTATTGAAGGACGCCTGCCGCTTCAGATAGGTATAGTTAGTATCGGTCCAGAGCTTCACATCGTCGGTGAGGTTGTCGAGAATATAGTCGCCATCAGTGGTGCGAAGCGTCAGCACCGCATGGCCTTCACCATCCGGTTTACGCACGACGGTGATCAGCAGATCGGCAACGGAAAAACCGCGCTCGACCAGTTTCTTGCGCTTCAGCAGCACGAAATCTTCGCAGTCACCGGCGGTCGTCGGATATTCCCAGACTTCGTCCTTGCCGTAGATTTCCTGGTCGGTCATCGCCACGATCGTGGTGTTGACGGACGTATTAACCTCGCGAATGACATCCCAGCCATAATCTGTGACGCGCGGGGGCGGTGTCGCCTTGCTGCGAATATTGCATTCGTCGGCGTATTTCTGACAGAACTCGTAATGTCCGATCGGCTGGGACGTGATCCCGCCCGTCACCATGGAAGGGCTTCCTTTGATTTCCGCCATGGCGGAGGCAGCAGTCATTAGCCCGGCAGCAACTGCAAACAGCAGAGCACGCGCCAGCGGTGCGTTCATCATGAAACCCGTCCCTTAATTCTTAACGAAAAGTTAAGAGGGATAGGGGGTTTGAGTCAATCTCTAGCAATCGGCGATGCGCAAGACTCGTTGAATATGGTTAAGAGCGTTGCGCAAATGCCTATATTGCAAGGGCTTTGATGGTCGCGAGCATCCGCTCGATATCCTGCGGCCTGGAAAGCCGGTGGTCGCCATCGCGGATCAGCGTCAGCACGACGTCGTCGGCGGGAAGATGTTCGATGAGCTTCAGAGCATGCTGATAGGGAACATCGGGATCGCGCATGCCCTGCAGAACATGAACCGGGCAGCCGGTCGTGATGATGCCGGTGAGCACCCGGTTCTGCTTTCCGTCTTCCATCAGCGCGCGGGTGAAGATGTTGGGCTCGGGGCTATACTCCGAATGTTCCTCGAAGTAACCCCGTTCTGCGAGAGAGGTCCTTTCCGCATCCGACAGGCTGGGCTCTATCAGTTCCTGCGTGAAATCCGGCGCAGGCGCAATGAGAACCAGACCGGCGACGGAGGGCGCGCCACCCGCCTTGCGCAGCTCCTCGACCATGCGCAACGCAATCCACCCGCCCATCGACGAGCCGACGAGAACGACACGCGACGGCGCCTTTGCACGCACCACCGCAAGTGCCTCTTCGAGCCATCTCGAGATCGTACCTTTGTTGAAATCACCGCCGGAAGCCCCGTGCCCGGAATAATCGAGCCGCAGGCAGGCAAGGCCGTTTTCCGCTGCAAAACGATCGAGCTCAACCGCCTTGGTTCCCGTCATGTCGGAGCGATAGCCGCCGAGCCAGACGAGCGTTGGTGCGTTCGGCTGGGATGTTGGGGAGCGATGGAGGAAAGCGATGTTGCGGGCGTCGTCACCCGCTCCTATATGCAGGAATTCAGCAGCTTGTTCGGTCATGTATATGCAATTCTCCTGATTTTCGTGCAATATCGGCGGCGTATTTGCAAAAACCGTGGCAACAGGTGATCTTTTCGGGCAGATATGCTATTGACTTCGCCACGGCAATAACGACATTTCCGCCGCTTGTACCAAACAAGCTGTTTTTTGCTGACGTGATCCAGAAACAGATCAGGAGAATACGACCATTCGCAGACCTTTCAAAGCCGATGCCCCCGTCAAGGAGGGCCCGCGCTCCAACCGGGAAATTCGGGTTCCCAGAGTTCAGCTTATTGATGAAGAGGGCCAGAACCTCGGTAGCATGCCGACGGATCAGGCTTTGAAAATGGCGGAAGAGGCCGGTCTCGATCTCGTCGAGATTTCGCCGAACGCTGAGCCGCCGGTATGCAAGATCCTCGATCTCGGCAAGCTTAAGTACTCGACCCAGAAAAAGGCCGCTGAAGCGCGCAAGAAACAGAAGATCGTCGAAGTTAAAGAAATCAAGATGCGCCCGAACATCGACACGCATGACTATGACGTGAAGATGAAGGCGATGGGCCGTTTCTTTGATGATGGCGACAAGGTGAAGGTAACGCTGAAGTTCCGCGGCCGCGAAATGGCCCACCAGGAACTCGGCATGAAGCTTCTCCTCCAGGTGAAGGAAGACACCCAGGCGATTGCCAAGGTTGAAGCCGAGCCGAAGCTGGAAGGCCGTCAGATGATGATGGTTCTCGCACCGAAATAATCTTTTTACGCGTTCACATCACTGGCGCGTATCCCACCGCAAGGGGAAATTCTCATTCCCCGTTGCGCTTTTAGCCGACTGCGGTTATAAGCGCGCGTCCGAACGGTCCGGCAGGGCATGCCGTGGCCGTTCCTGAATAGCTTGAAATAGGCCTCGTCTGCCTGTTTCGATACAAAAACGGAGTAGCAAAATGCCCAAGATGAAGACGAAGTCCGCTGCAAAGAAGCGGTTCAAGATCACCGCCACCGGCAAGGTTGTTGCAGCCGCCGCCGGTAAGCGCCACGGCATGATCAAGCGTACCAACAAGTTCATTCGCGACGCGCGTGGAACCATGGTTCTCGCCGAAGCTGACGGCAAGAAAGTCGTCAAGAACTACCTGCCGAACGGTCTCTGAGACTTTTCCGCACTTTTGGACACTTTAAGGAGATCATGACATGGCACGCGTAAAACGTGGCGTAACTTCCCGCGCCAAGCACACCAAGACACTCAAGGCAGCCAAGGGCTTCTACGGCCGCCGCAAGAACACCATCCGCGCAGCAAAGGCTGCCGTGGATCGTTCCAAGCAGTACGCTTACCGCGACCGCAAGGTCAACAAGCGCAACTTCCGCGCTCTGTGGATCCAGCGTATCAACGCTGCTGTTCGCGAATTCGGCCTGACCTATGGCCGCTTCATCGACGGCCTGAACAAGGCTGGCATCGAAGTCGACCGCAAGGTTCTGTCCGACATGGCTATCCATGAGCCGGCAGCATTCGGCGCGCTCGTCGAAGCAGCGAAGAAGGCGCTTGAGTACCTCAAGGATGCTGGTACGACCAACGAGTTTGAAACCGCTGTAAAGTAATTACGGCGCGGACAATCTGTTGTTCATTTGAAACCCGCGCCGGTCCTCCGGCGCGGGTTTTCGTTTTTTGGAATTCACGGCAGTTTCGGCAAAGGCGCGTAACGCTTTTGCGCCGAGGTTGCCAAAAGGGTGGGGCATCCGGCTTTTGGCCGGCAGGCTCCATTGGGGCAGAAAATGCTGGTTGCCGCAAGCGACGCGGAAAAGGCGAAGGGTTTCCACGTCCATCTGGAAGATAGCGATATCGCAGCCTTGATGCGGGCTTTGCTTAAAAGCGAGCGCCGTGTGCAGAAACTCGAACTTTCTTCGACGACCGTCTGGATCAAGCGCCAGGGCACGGAAACGCCGTCCTGGTGGATAAAGTTGCAGACCTTTCTCGCAAAGCTGCTCCCCTACACTTTTATGCGCCCGTCGCCGCCGCTCGATGGCGCCGGCCTGATGCGCCGTGAACTCGAAACGCTGCAGGCTTTCAAGGCCCGTGGTTTTCCGGTTCCGCCCATCATCTATTCTTCGTTGACGGCCGTTGTCCTGGGGGATGTCGGTCCCACCATCATGGAACGCATGGACGCGATAAAGACCGCGATGCCGGTGGAGCATGACGCCCTGCTGGTAAAATCCGCCGAGGCGCTCGGCGAACTGCATGCAGCAGGTCTTTGCCATGGACGTCCGCATGTGCGTGACTTCTTTCTCGCAGACGGCCGTGTCGGTTTCATGGATTTCGAGGAACGCCCGCAGGACGTCATGCCGCTTGAGACGGCGCAGGCCCGCGATATCTGGCTGCTGTTTCTGCAGGTCGCGACCCGCGCCTGCGATGCGCCGAAAACCTGTGATGCCGCCTTTGCCCGCTGGCGCGAAAACGCCCCGCCCCGGGCGCTGGAAGAATTGTGCCGTCTGACCGGCATTCTGGGGCGTTTTTTACCGGTTGCCCGGTTGATCGGGCGCGTGCGGATGGGTAGTGATCTGCGACGCTTTATCATGGCGACCGACTATTTGATGAATGCTGTGAACCCCGAAGCCGCTGTTAAAAATACCGGCAAGGCAGGAAAAGATGACTGAACTTGATACCTTGAAATCGCAATTGATGTCGGAGATCGCCACTGCTGCCGATGAGCCGGCCATCGAGGCCGTGCGTGTTTCCGCACTTGGCAAGAAAGGCTCGGTTTCGGAGCTTCTGAAGACGCTTGGCAGCATGACGCCGGAAGAGCGCCAGACCCGCGGCGCGGCCATCAACCAGCTCAAGACCGAAATCACCGACCTCATCGGCGAGCGCAAGAACGCGCTGAAGGACGCCGCCATTACCGCCCGGCTGAAAGCGGAAACGGTGGATGTCAGCCTGCCGGTTCGTCAGTCTCCGGCCGAGCGCGGTCGCATTCATCCCATAAGCCAGATCGTCGATGAAATTACTGCCATCTTCGCGGATATGGGGTTCTCGATCGCCGAAGGTCCTGACATCGAGACCGACTATTACAACTTCACGGCGCTGAATTTCCCCGAAGGCCATCCGGCCCGCGAAATGCACGACACCTTCTTCTTCCAGCCGGATGAAAACGGCGAGCGCAAGGTGCTGCGCACCCACACCTCGCCGGTGCAGATCCGCACCATGGAAAGTCAGAAGCCGCCGATCCGCATCGTCATTCCCGGGAAGACCTATCGTCAGGACTCCGACGCGACCCATTCGCCGATGTTCCATCAGGTCGAAGGCCTTGTCATCGACAAGAAGGCGCATGTCGGCAATCTGCGCTGGATTCTCGAAGAATTCTGCAAGACCTTCTTCGAGGTCGACAGCGTCGTCATGCGCTTCCGCCCGTCCTTCTTCCCCTTCACGGAGCCGAGCTTCGAGGTGGATATCCAGTGCGACCGTTCCGGCCCCATCGTCAAGTTCGGCGAAGGCAAGGACTGGATGGAAATCCTCGGCTGCGGCATGGTGCACCCGAACGTGCTGCGCGCCGGCGGGCTGGACCCGGATGAATATCAGGGCTTTGCCTGGGGCATGGGCCTCGACCGCATCGCCATGCTGAAATACGGCATGCCTGATCTGCGCGATTTCTTCAACGCCGATGTCCGCTGGATGAACCACTACGGCTTCCGCCCGCTCGACATGCCGACGCTGTTCGGCGGTCTGAGCGTTTAATCCGGTTAGCCAAGGAGCAAAGACATGAAATTCACTCTTTCCTGGCTGAAAGAGCATCTTGAAACGGATGCGACGCTGGACGAGATTTGCGAGCGGCTGACGGCGATTGGCCTCGAGGTCGAGGACGTCGATGACAAGGCGGCCTACAAGCCATTCGTCATCGCCAAGGTCGTTTCCGCTGAAAAACATCCCGAGGCTGACCGCCTCAAGGTGCTGATGGTGGATGCCGGTGACGGCAAGCCGGTGCAGATCGTCTGCGGCGCGCCCAATGCACGCGCCGGCCTCGTTGGTGCGCTCGCTCGTCCCGGCATGTATGTTCCGGGCATCGATGTGACGTTGGCCGTCGGCAAGATTCGCGGCGTCGAAAGCCACGGCATGATGTGCTCCGAAAAGGAGCTCAACATTTCCGACGATCACGACGGCATCATCGATCTGCCTGAAGATGCGCCTGTCGGCACTTCCTTCGCATCCTATGCCGGCCTCGACGATCCGATCATCGAGATCAACCTCACGCCCAACCGTCCGGACTGCACTTCGATCTACGGCATCGCCCGCGATCTCGCCGCCTCCGGTCTGGGTAAGTTGAAGACGAAGCCTGCGCCGTCCTTCAAGGTTGAAGGCGCAACCCCCGTCGATGTGAAGCTGGAACTGGATGATGCGGCGCTTTGCCCCGGCTTTTCGCTGCGCATCGTGCGCGGCGTGAAGAATGGCCCCAGCCCGAAATGGATGCAGCAGCGCCTGATGGCGATCGGCCTGCGTCCTATCAATGCTCTCGTTGATATCACCAACTACATGACCTTCGATCAGGGCCGGCCGATGCACGTCTTCGACGCCGCCAAGGTCAAGGGCGATCTCACGGTCCGCCGTGCGAAGGATGGTGAGACGATCCTCGCGCTCGACCAGCGTGAATACAAGCTCGGCCCGAACAATGTCGTCATTGCCGACGAAAAGGGCCTCGAGTCGATCGGCGGCATCATGGGCGGGGAGCATTCCGGCTGCGACGAAAACACCGTTGATGTGCTGATCGAGGCTGCTCTCTGGGATCCGATCAACATTGCCAAGACCGGCCGTTCGCTCGGCATCATCACCGATGCGCGTTATCGTTTCGAGCGTGGCGTTGATCCGGAATATATGGTTCCGGGTCTGGAGCGCACCACCGAACTGGTTCTGGAACTGTGCGGCGGCGTTGCCGGCGAAGCCCGCGTCGTTGGTTATAAGGGCCATCAGCCCAAGGTCGTCGATTTCCCGCTGGCGGAAGTCAAGCGCCTGACAGGTCTGGCGGTCTCCTCGCAGGAGAGCCTCGCCATTCTCGAGGGTCTTGGTTTCGGTGTCGAGGGAACGGGCGAGCGAGTCTCCGTGACCGTCCCCTCCTGGCGTCCTGATGTCGACGGCAAGGCCGATCTGGTTGAAGAAGTCATGCGCATCCATGGCGTCGACAATATCAAGCCGGAACCGCTCGAGAGCTTCGGCGCTGTCAACGGCCGTATCCTGACCACGCTGCAGATCCGCACCCGCACCGCGCGCCGTGCGCTGGCGAGCCGCGGCATGCTCGAAGCCGTCACATGGTCCTTTATCCCGGAAGCGCAGGCGAAGTTGTTCGGCGGCGGTTCGCCCGCGCTGAAACTCGCCAACCCGATTGCGGCCGATATGTCGGATATGCGGCCCTCGCTGCTGCCCGGCCTGCTGACTGCCGCACAGCGCAATGCAGACAAGGGCTACGGCGATGTCGCGATCTTCGAGGTCTCCGGCACCTATGAGGGCGATACGCCTGATACGCAGCGCCGCGTTGCCGGCGGTGTCCGCGGTGGCACGGCCTCGATGGCGGGCAGCGGCCGCATGTGGTCCAATGCTGTGAAAGGCGGCGGCAAGCCCGTGGATGTCTACGACGCCAAAGCCGATGCGCTGGCGGTGCTGGAAGCCTGCGGCCTGCCCATGGCCAATGTGCAGATCGAGGCCGGCGGCCCCGACTGGTATCATCCCGGCCGCTCCGGCACCATCAAGATGGGTCCGAAGGTCGTGCTCGGTTATTTCGGCGAATTCCACCCGAAGACACTGTCCGAGCTGGATGTTTCTGGCGCCTATTGCGGTTTTGAGGTCTATCTCGACGCCATGCAGGAGCCGAAGAAGAAGGCGACCCGCACCAAGCCTGCGCTCGAGCTTTCGCCGTTCCAGGCGGTCAAGCGTGACTTCGCCTTCGTGGTCGATAAGTCTGTCGAGGCGGGAGCCATCATCAAGGCCGCAACGAGTGCTGACCGCAAGCTGATCACCGGCGTTAACGTCTTCGATATTTTCGAAGGCCCATCGCTCGGCGAAGACCGCAAGTCGGTGGCCATCGAAGTCCAGATCCAGCCGGTCGACAAGACGCTGACCGATGAGGATTTCGAAGCGCTGACGGCCAAGATCGTCGGCAATGTCGAGAAGTCGACGGGCGGCGTTCTGCGCGCCTGAAAGTAGCTGATGGAATGACAAAAGCCGCGGCGGTTGCCGCGGCTTTTTGTTTTTAGCGATTGGCCAATCGCGTCATTCGTTCCGGATAACGTTCCCCCGCAACCTTTGTCGGAGAGAGCAATGCGCCGAGGCTGGCAACTTCGTCGGCCGTCAGCGCGACATCCGCTGCCGCCACGTTTTTCTCCAGATTGGCAATTTTCGTGGTGCCGGGGATCGGCACGATGAAATCGCCCTGCGCCATGACCCAGGCGAGTGCCAGCTGCCCGGCTGTAACGCCTTTTTCTGCCGCCATGTCTTCCAGCAGCTGGATGAGGGCCAGATTGGCATCGAAGTTTTCGCTTTGGAAGCGCGGCAGGCTGCGGCGGAAATCGTCGGAGGCAAGCCCGTCGAGCGACTTCAGCGCACCTGTCAAAGCGCCGCGTCCGAGCGGGCTGAAGGGTACGAAACCGATGCCCAGTTCACGGCAGGTTTCCAGCACGCCATTTTCTTCGGGATCGCGGGTCCACAGCGAATATTCGCTCTGAATGGCTGCAATCGGGTGAACGGCATGCGCCTTGCGAAGGGTCGCCGCACTCGCCTCCGAAAGGCCGAGCGCCTTCACCTTGCCTTCCCGCACCAGATCGGCCATTGCGCCGACCGTCTCTTCAATTGCCACGTCCGGATCGACGCGGTGTTGGTAATAGAGGTCGATGACATCGACACCCAGCCTTTTCAGTGAGGCTTCGGCGACGGCACGAACATTTGCCGGCGAACCGTCAACACCCTGGATCATTTCCGCCGAAGGTTTGCTGCCGTCGATGCGGAAGCCGAATTTGGTGGCGATGACCACCTGATCGCGATAGGGCTTCAAAGCCTTGCCAAGGAGGATTTCGTTTTTGAACGGCCCATAAACTTCCGCCGTATCGAACAATGTGACGCCAAGCTCGACGGCGCGATGCAACGTCGCGATAGAACCGCTTTCATCCGAAGGTCCATAAGCATGGCTCATGCCCATGCAGCCAAGCCCGAGTGCGGAAACGGAGAGGTCTTTTCCGAGGATTCTGTGTTTCATCTGCCTGTCCTTTGTCAGAGCACGCCTTGAAAGCTATCCCGCGGTTTGCGGCGGAGCATGTGTCCAAGACGGTTTAATATACCTTTGGGAGTGGGTACGGGCAAAACATACTGCCCATCGGTGGTAAAAATAACCGCTGCAAATCCGCTTGGGTTGTTCTATCATTTAGAACAATGAACCGTGTGCAACTCTCCCAGCTGGCCGTTCTCGCCGCCGTTGCCGAAGGCCGCAGCTTCCGCAAGGCCGCGGCCGAATTGGCCATCGCGCCTTCCGCCGTCAGCCATGCGGTCTCTTCGCTGGAGGAAAGCCTTGGCCTGCGGCTGCTTCACCGCACCACCCGCAGCGTTTCTCCGACGGAGGAGGGTAAACTGCTGCTCGAAACGTTGGGACCGGCTCTTGCCGATATCGATACGGTCATCCAGACGCTTGCCGAGCACGGCGGAAGGCCTGCGGGTCCTCTGCGCATCACCCTGCCTCGGCTTGCGGCCGAGGACCTTATCGTGCCCCGGCTGGGTGAGTTCTTGCGGCTCTATCCCGACATATCACTCGAAATCTCAACGGATGATCGCTTCGAAGATATCGTCGCGAAAGGCTTCGATGCCGGTCTGCGGCTCGGAGAGCACCTCGATGCGGATATGATTGCGGTGAAAGCGAGTGGTGCATGGCGCGGCGCGATTGTTGGCGCGCCCTCCTATTTCGCAGAAAACCCGCCGCCATCCGATCCGAGGGATCTCATCCGTCACCGCTGCATCCGCCGGCGTTTCGCGAGCGGCCTTATCTATCGCTGGGAACTGGAGAAGAATGGCAAGCCGCTGGTGGTGGATGTACAGGGACCGCTGATCCTGTCGGACCAGAGCCTCATTCGCCGGGCGGCAATAGATGGGGCGGGCCTTGCCTTCGTTTTCGAACAGCGCGTAGAGGACGATATCAAAGAGGGCAGGTTAATCCGCGTGCTGGAGGATTGGTGCGCGCCCTTTGACGGTTTTTATATCTATTATCCCTCGCGCCGGCAGATGCGCCCGGCGCTGAGGGCTTTCGTAGATTTCTTCCGCTTCAGGGGTGATCAGAACTTGATGCGATAGCGGATATGGCCATCGCTTTTCACGTAGCTGTTATAGAGATTCTGGGCCCGGTGATTGTGCTCGTCCGTGTTCCAGTAAAGCCGTGACCAGCCTTTTTCGGCGCAGATGGCGATGAGATCATCCATCAGCGCCCGACCTGTTCCCTTGCCGCGGATCGCGCCGTCGACGAACAGGTCTTCCAGATAGCAATCGGGTGTTTTGACCCAGGTGGAATCATGGAAGTGATGGATGGCGAAACCGGCCATCTTGTCGCCGAGCAAGGCCACACGCATGGAAACACGCGACGCTGGGTCGAGAATACGCGCCCAAGTATGCTCGGTCACGTCGTCGGCAAGGCGGACATCGTAGAAGGCGAGATAGTCGTTCCACAGGCGCAGCCATTCCGCCCGGTCACTCGGCTGTGCGTCACGAATTGTAAGATCCATGTCACGCACCCGCTTTGTCGAGAAGAGCCATCATCTCGTCTGTCAGCTTCAGATCGACGGCGCGTTTGAAGCTCTCGAGCTGCGACAGGCTGGTGGCGCTGGCAATTGGAGCCGTCACGGCACTCTTCCGCAGCAGCCAGGCCAGTGCGATATCGGCGAGCTTGGCACCGGTTTCCACGGCAACCGCATCCATGGCCCCAAGAATGGCAAGGCCGCGTGTGTTGACGTAGTCGCCTACCCGGTAGCTGCGGGCAACGCCTTCGGTGTCGGCCTTGGCGCGATATTTGCCGGTAAGGAAACCGGCCGCAAGGCTGTAATAGTTGATCACCCCGATCTCTTGCCTGACGCAGAGATCGGCAAGCGGACCTTCAAAATCCGCACGGTTGTAGAGATTATATTCCGGCTGCAGCACGTCGTAGCGCGGCAGATTGTTCTTTGCGGCCGTGTCCAGCGCGTCCTGAAGCTGGCTTGCGGAATAATTTGAGCAGCCGATGGCGCGGATTTTCCCCTGTTCCTTCAGCTTTGCGAAGGCGGCGAGCGTTTCCTCCAGCGGCACATCCGCATCCGGCTTGTGGGCGAGGTAGAGGTCGATATAGTCGGTCTGCAGCCGCTTCAGGGAAGCCTCGACGGCTTCCGCGATCCACCTGGCGCTGAGACCGGTCTTCTGGCCGCGATTGTCAAAACCGACCTTGGTGACGATCACCGCATCCTCACGCCTGACGCTGGACTGCTTCAGCCATTTGCCGATGATGGCCTCGGACTCTCCGCCCACATGGCCATCCACCCAGGCGGAATAGACATCCGCCGTGTCGATGGCATTGAACCCGGCATCGAAAAAGGCGTCGAGCAGGGCAAAGGAAGTCTTCTCATCCGCTGTCCAGCCAAACACGTTGCCGCCGAAGACGATCGGGGCGATGGAGAGGCCGGTGCGGCCGAGACTTCGTTTTTCCACGGGAAATGCTCCTGTTGCTGTCTTTATGGCAAGGTAGCAACTGCCTGCCGGCATAACCATTCAATTCCTTTGATGGCATTCATCAGGCAGCGGCAAGGTCTGCGAAAATCAGGCCTGAAAACCGCGATAATGGCTGGGCGGATGGCGATTGTGCTGTTGCCAGACACGCCGCAAATGCCGGGCGGAGGCAAAACCCGCCCTTTCCGCGATGGCTTCCATATCCAGGCGGCTGTTTGCGAGAATGTCGCGGGCGAGATTGACCCGCATCAGGTTGACATAGTCGATGACGCTGATGCCGGTATGCTCGCGAAACAGGCGCGACAGATGCCTTTCGCTGAGCGCGGCAATATCGGCCAGCCGCTCCAGCGACCAGTCCTGCGCCGGCTCGGCCATCACACGGTCCTGAACCCGGTGAATGGCGGGGTGGATGTGGTTGCGGCCGGTCATCCAGGGGGAGATTTGTGGATCGCTGCCGCTGCGCCTGAGATAGACCACCATGGTTTTGGCAATGCGGGCCGCAACGGCCGGGGATGTCAGCCGGGAAACCACATGCAGCATCAGGTCGATGCCGGTGGAAATGCCGGCACTCGAGAAGCGGTTGCCATCCTCGACGAAAAGGCGGTTTTCGGCCACCTGGGACAGTGGCGCGATGCGGCGCAGCCCTTCAACGCAATCGGCATGCGTTGTGCAGTTTCGCCCGTCGAAAAGTCCCGCTTCGCCCGCCAGCAGCGCGCCGGAGCAGATGGAAATGACTGTCGTATCGGCACGCACCGCGCGGCGCAGCCATGCCGCCAGCGCCTGCCGCTCTCGCTGTGTCTGCGGATCATTGTCGAAGCGTGACGTGCTGCCCGAGATCAGCAGGAAAGCATTTTCCGGCAGGGTCGCGGGCAAGCTCTCCAGCCCGGAAAGTCCAAGGCCGATGGAAGATTGTTGTTCGCCACTCGCAGCAATGTATCGGTAGTCGAAGTGGATGTCCCGCTGTTCCGCGTTGGCATAACGGATCACTTCGAGCGGACCGGCAATGTCCAGCAACAGCGCATGTGGCGGCACAAGCGTATAAAAGGGAATGATGCGCGTGCCGCCTCTATCCATCAGGCGGCCTCTTTGACGGTGGCCAATGCGTCATTGACGCTTACGATGCGCGCGAAGCGGCCAGCCAGCACCAGTTCGGTCCGTTTGCGGATATCGTCCGGGCTGAAGGTGGTGCCGGAAGCATGTGTCATCGGGAAAGTCAGCGTCGCTTCGGTGACGTAATCGACGCTGTAACCAAGATCGGAAGCGTGCCGCGTGGTGGTTTCGCAGCATTGCTCGGTGCGGATACCAGAGACGATCAGCCGGTTGATGCCCTTCTGTGTCAGCCAGATTTCGAGGCCGGTGCCGGCAAAAGCCGAATGGCGGTTTTTGTGAAAGGTGACATCAGGCGTGATCCGCACACCCTCCAGCGCCCGGATATAGCCACTGTCCTTTGAGAAGGCCCTGTCGCCATCGACATGAAATATCTGCACGACCGGGATTCCCGCGGCTTTGGCGCCATCGATCAGCGCCTGCTGTTTCTCCAGATAGGCGGCCAAACCGCTTTCCTCGAAATAGGGGGCATGCCGAAAGGATTCCTGAACGTCGATGACCAGCAGTGCTGTATGAGAAGAGGACATTTCATGTATCTCCATTGGGTTCATGCATAGCATAATTACCTCTATAAAGTACGGAGAAAAGCAGATATCCCGACAAAGACAGGACAAATTCAGCCATCTTTGATCTATCGCGCATCTGCGGCTTGCCATGACGTGTGACGGTGGTAAGTTTCCGCTGAATGGCAGAGCAGGAGAACGGAATGCTGCGTTTCGGAATAATCTCAACGGCGAAAATCGCGCAGGATCACGTCATTCCGGCGATACAGGATGCGCAGAACTGCGTGGTCAGCGCCATAGCCAGCCGGGATCTCGCCAGGGCGCGCGCGGTGGCGGATCGTTTTTCCGTGCCCCACGCCTTCGGTTCCTATGAGGAAATGCTGGCTTCCGATGCCATCGACGCGGTTTACATTCCGCTTCCGACATCGCAGCACGTGGAGTGGACCATCAAGGCCGCCGATGCCGGCAAACACGTTCTGTGCGAAAAGCCGATTGCACTGAAGGCAGAGGAGATCGACGCCCTCATCGCCGCGCGTGACCGCAACCGCGTCATCGTCTCGGAAGCCTTCATGGTTACTTATGCGCCGGTCTGGGCAAAGGTGAAGGAGTTGCTGGCCTCGGGCGCGATCGGAACACTGAAACATGTGCAGGGCGCTTTCAGCTATTTCAACCGCGATCCCGGCAATATGCGCAATATTCCCGAACTGGGTGGCGGGGCCTTGCCCGATATCGGCGTCTACCCCACCATCGTGACCCGCTTCGTCACCGGTGTGGAGCCGAGGCGCGTGCAGGCCACCGTCGAGCGCGACACGGAATTTGGCACCGATATCTATTCCAGCGTCAGGGCCGATTTCGGCGGTTTCGAACTGAGTTTTTATCTGGCCACACAGCTTGCCGCCCGCCAGCTGATGGTTTTCCATGGCACTGACGGTTATATCGAGGTCAAATCTCCCTTCAACGCCAATCGCTGGGGTGCGGAAGAGATCGAGCTGACCAATCAGGCCCATAACCAGTCGCAAATCTTCCGGTTTCAGGATAGCCGCCAATATAAGCTGGAGGCGGAGGCCTTTGCCCGTGCTGCGAAGGGTGAGGGCGAAGTCGTTACGCTGGAAAACTCGAGGAAGAACCAGCTTTTCATCGACGCCATTTACCGGGCGGCGGAAAAGGACGGGTGGGAAACGGTTTAATCCGACTTTTGCCGTTGCCTTTGAAGCCGCCAATAGCCGTAAAGCGCCAGCAACAGTGCTGCGAGTGCTGAAAAGGCAAGCGGGACGACCGGCTGCACCAGCGGGTTGCGCCATTGCAGCAGGGCAAACAGCCCGACGCTGACGATACGCGAGGTAAGCGTGACGGCATTTGTCAGAAAGCTGTTCAGCGCGGCTGATGCCTCACCATTCGAACGGTTCAGCCGCCAGCTTGTTGCAAGCCCCGCTGCCGCGCCCGGCAAACGGGCGGCGAGCGGATCGACGCCGAGATAGAAAATAAGCACACAGGTAACGGTGAGGTCAGTGGCCAGTCCGCAAATCTCGGTTAGCGCAAAGTGCGGAAGCCTCAAGGCCGTGGACTTTTAGAGGGTTGGCTGGGTGGAACGTGGGCGCTGCAGCACCAGAAGGCTGATAACGACACCCACGACACCGAAATTGTAACCGGCAAGCGCCAGAAGCAGCGACATCAGGGGCACGGCCGTGGAAGAAAGTGCAATCGCCACGCCATAGGCACCGATAATCATCATGCAGATGAAAACGATGCTGAAAACCGAACGCAACGCAACTGCGGTTACGCCGAGCACTGTGGCGGTAAGAAAAATCATGATGCCGCCTCCTCTTTGGTTGCCGGGCCTGGGACAGACGTAACGCCGTCTTCCCTAACGAACCCTTGTTTTCTCCTCCAATCCCCATTTTCCTAACTCGTTAGTTGAGGATATGGTTTCATCGCCGTTAAAATGGGCCGGGCCGGTGCCGGCATTTCCGAATCGACGGGTTTTGGTTACAAACGGGCATGAGCGATATCTTCTCCCACGCAGCATTGAGCAATCTTGCCGAGTTCTCGGTGTCCGAACTTTCGGGTTCCATCAAGCGCACGGTGGAGACGGCTTTCGAGCAGGTGCGGGTGCGCGGCGAGATTTCCGGCTATCGCGGTCCGCATTCTTCGGGTCATGCCTATTTCTCGCTGAAGGATGATCGCGCTCGCATCGATGCGGTGATCTGGAAAGGCACTTTCTCGCGGCTGAAGTTCCGTCCGGAAGAGGGCATGGAAGTCATTGCCACCGGCAAGGTCACCACCTTTCCCGGCTCCTCGAAATACCAGATCGTCATAGAAAGCCTCGAACCGGCAGGTGCCGGCGCGCTGATGGCGTTGCTCGAAGATCGCCGTCGACGTCTGGCGGCGGAAGGGTTGTTTGATGCGGAACGCAAGCGTCGCCTGCCGTTCATGCCGCGCGTCATTGGGGTCGTGACCTCGCCGACGGGCGCAGTCATCCGCGATATTCTTCACCGCATCTCGGATCGCTTTCCCGTGCATGTCGTCGTCTGGCCGGTCAAGGTGCAGGGCGAAGGTTCGGGCGAGGAAGTGGCGAACGCCATTCGCGGCTTCAATGCGCTTCAACCCGGTAGTGAAATTGCAAGGCCGGATGTGCTGATCGTCGCCCGTGGCGGCGGCAGTCTGGAAGACCTCTGGAGTTTCAACGACGAAATCGTCGTGCGTGCCGCTGCCGAGAGCGAAATCCCGCTGATTTCCGCCGTGGGGCATGAGACCGATACGACCTTGATCGATTATGCCGCCGACGTGCGCGCGCCGACGCCGACGGGCGCTGCCGAAATGGCTGTGCCGGTGCGGGCCGAGCTGGAAGCGCAGCTTTCCGGCCTTGCCGCGCGCCTTTCCGGCTCGGTATCGCGGCAGATGGACAATCGCCGTCAGGGCGTGCGGGCGCTGGTGCGGGCGCTGCCCTCGCTCGATCAGCTTCTCGCTTTGCCGCGCCGCCGGTTTGATGAGGCCGCGAGCGGTCTCGGGCGGGGACTGGAATTGACCACGCTGAACAAACGCCGCGCCTTCGAACGTTCAGCCTCGGGTCTCAGGCCGGAAACCCTGCTGAACGGTCTCAAACAGCACAGGCAGCGGATTACCGAGCGCATGCATCGGGCCGAGACCCTGGTTGAGCGCCGACTGCTGCAGGGAAAAGGCCGTGTCGATGCCTTCGATTCTTCGCTGCGTTCGCTTCCCGCCCGCCTGCTCGGCCAGCTGGAGCGGCAGAAGGAACGCATTGTCACTGCTGCACGCCGTGCCGATACAGCCGTGCTGCACCGCATGACGCAGAACCGCGCGGGCCTTGCCGCCCATGACCGCATCCTGCAATCGCTGTCGTATAAGAACGTGCTGAAGCGCGGTTATGCCGTCATCCGCGATGAGGAGAACCGGCCGCTGACCCGTGCTGCCGCCATCGCGTCTGGTGCTGCGGTATCGATGGAATTTGCCGATGGCCGCGTTTCTGCCATCACAACGGGAGAGGGGACGCCGCCCTCGGATACGTCAGCCGCGCCAAAAAAGAAGCCGGCAAAACCGGCTTCTTCTGGCCCGACGGATCAAGGCAATCTGTTCTGATCAGATCGACGCCGCATCCGAAAAGCGGCGGCTGACGGTGAAGGTCTTTTCGATATCGGGATGCAGCTCCATGCCGAGGCCGGGACCTGGCGGCACGGTGATCATGCCGTTTTTCACTTCCGGCAATGCGGTGACGAGATCGCGATACCAGGTCTTGTAGAAGGCGCGCACGCTTTCCTGCACCAGCGCATTCGGCGCATTAAGCGACAGATGCGTTGAGGCGCAGAGCACCACCGGGCCGGTGCAATCATGCGGCGCGACCGGCAGATGCCAGGCTTCTGCCATCGAAGCGATCTTGCGCGCTTCGGAAAGCCCACCGCACCAGCTGATGTCAAGCATCACCACGCCGGCAGCACCTGTTTCCAAGAGATCGCGGAAGGCCCAGCGGGAACCGAGCGTCTCGGATGCGGAAATAGGTGCTGGCGAAACGGCGGCATAACGGGTCAGGCTGGAAAGGCTGTCCATCTTGATCGGGTCTTCATGCCAGAAGGTCTGGTAGGGAGTGAGCGCCTTGGCGATCTGCATCGCGGGCAGAAGCTGCCACATGGAGTGAAACTCCACCATGATATCCATTTTGTCGCCCACCGCCTTGCGGATTTTTTCGAAAGGCTCGAGCGCGCTTTTCAGGTCCGGCATCGAAATATATTGGCCACGCGTCTTTTCCGCCGCCGCATCGAAGGGCCAGATTTTCATGGCCGTGATGCCGTCTTCGAGCAACGAGTGGGCCAGCTCGTCGGCCCGGTGCAGGAAGCCGTTCAGATCGTCATAATCCTTGCCGCCGGACAGGCCATAATTGGCTGTCTGCTGGCCGGTGGCCTTCTTGATATATTCGGTGCCCGCACAAGTGTTGTAGGTGCGGATTTCCTTGCGGCTGAAACCACCGAGAAGCTGGGCGATCGGCTGGTTGGTGGCCTTGCCGAAAATATCCCACAGCGCGATATCGAAAGCGGAATTGCCCCGTACCTCCGCTCCCGAAGAGCGGAAACCGAGATAACCGACG
This sequence comes from Agrobacterium sp. LAD9, assembly GCF_003031125.1. Classification (NCBI taxonomy): domain Bacteria; kingdom Pseudomonadati; phylum Pseudomonadota; class Alphaproteobacteria; order Hyphomicrobiales; family Rhizobiaceae; genus Agrobacterium; species Agrobacterium sp. LAD9. The sequence continues at coordinate 77,583 of NZ_PHGS01000002.1, forward strand.
AGGTCCTGCGCCAGAAGATCAATCTGCAGCGGATCGCGGCCGATCACGCGGGGTGCGATATATTCGTGCACATAGGTTTCCACCGTCTCGGCGCCATAGAAGGTTTCTCCAAGCCCGGTAATGCCCTCATCCGTATGGACCAGAACCCAGAGCAAGTTTGCCCGTTCCGCCACGCGGACGGTCTCAAGTTTCGTAATTTTCATGAAGTGTCTCCTCCAGAGGCAAGTCGTGTTCCGTCTGGAACTGTGTTGAAAAAATCAGGCGATGCCGGCCGCCAGAAGCGCGTGCACGCTTTCATCGAAATGCCGGGCCATCAGCGTTGAGGCCGTTTGCGGGTCTCCTGCGGCAATGGCCTGTCCGATGGCGATGTGAAGTTCACCTGCGGCATGGCGCTGCGCGTCGGATGTGCGGCTTTTCCAGCCGATCGGCCATGTCTGGCGCGTCACATTCTGGAAGGCACCGAGAATAAGTTCGAAAACCGGGTTTTTCGACGCTCTGGCAACGGCGAGGTGGAAGGCAAGATCGTGTTCCATGACCTTGTCGTTGTCGCCGAAATCCCGCTCCATATTGTTGGCATGGTCGAGAATGGTGAGCGCTTCCGCATCCGTGCGCCTCAGCGCCGCGAGGGTCACGGTTCGGACTTCGATCGTACGGCGCACATCGTAGATCTGCTGGATGTTGATCTGTTCGGTGTGAATGCCATGTTCAAACATCAATGACATCGCACCATGATCCAGTGTCGCCACCGTGGCGCGCTTGCCGGCGCTGACATCGATCAGCCGCATGGCGGACAGAGACCTGAAGGCCTCGCGAACGACGGTACGGGAGACGCCGAGCTGCTGTGAGAGCGAAAGCTCGCTGGGGAGTTTCGCGCCGGGGGCAAGTTCGTTTTCCCTGATGTGGCGGGTGATCGCGCCGATCGTGCTGCTGACGAGACCGGTTTCGTGGGAAATGGCGTTATACATTTTTCCTCCAACCTGTAGTACAGGTTTATGGAAAATTGCTTACAGGATTTTCTGGGGCGAAACAAGCGCCATCACGCGGCCATTGCGTGTTTGCCCGGCCCGGAAAGCCTATTCTTCGAAATCTCGCAAAAACCGTTTCAGCAGTTGGTTCAGCGTCGCACGCTCTTCTTCGCTGAGGCCGGCAACCAGACGGTGCTGGTTTTCGACGTGAGCGCCGGCCGCTTCCTCGACAATGGCAAACCCCCGCTCCGTCAACGATATCAGGACGCTGCGCCGGTCATTTGGGTTGTGTATGCGCTCCACCAGCCCCGCTTTTTCAAGCTGGTCGATGCGGTTGGTCATGGTGCCGGAGCTTACCATCGCCATGGCAAGCAGATCGCCGGGGGAGAGCTGGTAGGGCGAACCGGAGCGCCGCAATGTCGCCAGAACATCGAAAGCGGAGGAGGAAAGCCCATGCTTCAGCAGCACCGCCTCCACCTCTCGACCGAGATGGGTGGTGAGACGGTTCAAGCGCCCGAGGAGCCCCATGGGGCCGACGTCGAGATCGGGCCGCTCCCTGTGCCATTGCGCCAGAATGTGATCGACGCGGTCAAACGGTTCTTTGCTCATCCCCAAGGCATAACAACTGGTATCTTGACGTCAAGATAAAATCAGCTAGATTGCATTTATCTTGATATAGAGATTCTTGAAATGAAGAAAAATACGACCTATGCCGCCGATGTGCTGGTGACCGCCCTTGCCCCGGCCATCTGGGGAACCACCTATTTCGTCACGACGGAACTTTTACCGCAGGGATATCCCCTGCATGTCGCCATGCTGCGCGCATTGCCGGCCGGCGTGCTCCTGCTGCTTTTCGTGAGAAAGCTGCCGCAGGGCATCTGGTGGCCGCGCAGCTTCATTCTGGGGGCGCTGAATTTCTCGTTCTTCTGGGCGATGCTTTTCGTTTCAGCCTATCGGCTGCCGGGTGGCGTGGCGGCAACGGTGGGCGCGGTCCAGCCCCTGATCGTGATTGGCCTCTCCCGGCTGTTTCTCGCAGCACCGGTTCGGCCGCTGGCCATCGCGGCCGGTTTTCTGGGTATTGTCGGTGTCGCTCTTCTGGTTCTGGCGCCGGGTGCTGCGCTGGATGGTATCGGGGTGGCAGCAGGTCTTGCCGGTGCCGTATCCATGGCTTTCGGAACGGTGCTGACCCGCAAATGGCGGCCACCGGTGTCGAACCTCACATTCACCGCCTGGCAACTGACGGCCGGGGGTATCCTGCTGCTGCCGGTCGCCTATTTCCTGGAACCGGCCCTGCCGACACCGACAGCGGCCAATATCCTTGGCATGACCTATCTGGGACTTATCGGCGCCGCCTTGACCTATTTTCTGTGGTTCCGCGGGTTGACCCGCGTCGAACCTTCCGCCGCCGCATCGCTCGGTTTTCTAAGCCCGGTCGTTGCAACCCTGCTCGGCTGGCTGGCGCTTGGCCAAAGCCTCACGCCAGCACAGATCGCAGGTTTCGTCGCGGTGCTTTTCAGCATCTGGCTCAGTCAGCGCAGTCAGTTGCCGAGATAGGTCCCGTCAGGCCCATTCGCCCTTTCGCATCACTGGAACCGAGGAGCCATCCGGCTTCACGCCATCAATGTCCACCTTGTCGGAGCCGATCATCCAGTCGATGTGGATCAGGCTGGAATTGCCGCCCTGCGCCATGATCTGCTCCTGCGACAGCGAGGCGCCGTCAAGGAAGCATTTTGAATAGCACTGGCCGAGCGCGATGTGGCACGAGGCATTTTCATCGAACAGCGTGTTGTAGAACAGGATGCCGCTTGCCGAAATCGGTGAGGAATGCGGCACCAGCGCCACTTCGCCCAGACGCCGCGCGCCCTCATCGGTGTCGAGCACCTTGTTCAATACAGCTTCGCCCTTGGAAGCCTTGGCTTCGACGATACGGCCCGCCTCGAACTTCACCTGGATATCGTCGATCAGCGTTCCCTGATGCGACAGCGGCTTGGTGCTGGAGACGTAACCATCCACGCGCAGCGCATGTGGTGTGGTGAACACTTCTTCAGTCGGGATATTCGGGTTGCAGGTCACACCATTCTTGGCGGTGGAGGCGCCGCCATGCCATTCGTGGCCGTCCGCGAGGCCGATCTTCACATCCGTGCCGGGGCCGGTGAAATGCAGCGAAGCGAAACGTTCGCCGTTCAGCCATGCCGAGCGCTTGGCGAGATTGGCATTATGCTGCGCCCACGCCGCGACCGGATCGGCCAAATCCACCCGCGAGGCGGCGAAGATGGCGTCGGCAAGCCTGCGGACCGCTTCGTCTTCCGTCACATCAGGAAAGACCTGCTTTGCCCAAGACGGGTTGGGATAGGAGATGATGTTCCAGTTGATGTCGAAATTGGAAATCTTCTCCAGCGCCGGCTTGTATGCCGTGGAGTTGGCCTTGTTGGCGCGGGCAACCTTGGCCGGGTCCTGTTCGGCCAGCAGCATGGGGTTGTCGCCGGCAATCGCCAGCCGCGCTGCGCCATTGGCATAAGCCTTTGCCATGCCCTCATAAAGCCAGCCGGAAGCCCGGTCGAAATTGGCGTCACTGGCATGGCGATAGCGCGCAAGCGTGGTTTCTTCATCGGAATAAAAGGTGGTGACCAGTCCGCCACCTGCCAGATAGGCGTGTTTGGTCAAAAATCGCACCAGCGGCAGGGCTGCCAGCGGCGCTGTAATCACCAGATCCTGGTCCTTCTGCAATTGCAGGCCGACCTTGATGGCGACTTCGGCCAGTTTTTCGAGTTTGACGGGATCGATGGGAGAAACGGTCATGATCTGCCTTCGTCTATTTCAATCGGAGGCGCCGACCATAGCCCATTCCTCCCGAAAGCCAAATGCTTTCAGGCATGCCCTCCGGCACTTCAATCGGCGACCAGCGGTGCGGCGATGGCCTTCAGCGCCATTTGGGCATCGCGGGGCGAAAGCCTCACTTGCAGGCCACGCTGCCCGCCATTCATGTAGACATAATCATGCGTCATCGCCCCGGCCTCGATGGCCGTCGGCACCTGTTTTTTCTGCCCGAAAGGGCTGATGCCGCCGACATGGTAACCGGTGGCGCGCTCCGCATCGGCAGGCTTCATCATGCTGGCGGATTTACCTCCGAAGGCGGCGGCCAGCTTTTTCATGCTGACCTCACGATCCGAAGGGACGACGACGCAGACCGGCTTGCCATCCAGCTCCGCCATCAGCGTTTTCAACACCAGATGCGGTGGCTCACCGATCGCCTCGGCCGCCTGCAGACCGATGCGGTCTGCATTCGGATCGTAATCATAGGTGACAGTGGTGAAGGCAACGCCTGCCTTGGTCAGCATCTGGGTGGCGCGTGTTGTTTTGGACATGACAGGTTGCAGTCACGCAAAAAGGGTCTGGTAGGTTTCAGGCTTGAAACCGACAGTTATCTTGCCCTTCGCCTCCAGCACCGGACGCTTGATCATGGAGGGCTGCTCCAGCATCAGCGCGATAGCCTTCTCACGGTTCAGATCGGTCTTCTGGCCGTCGTCGAGTTTTTTGAAGGTCGTACCGGCGCGGTTGAGAACCGTTTCCCAGCCCGCGGCATCGCACCATGTTTCCAGATGGGCGCGGTCGATGCCCGACGCCTTGTAGTCATGGAAAGAATAGTCGACGCCATGGGTCTCCAGCCAGCTTCTGGCCTTCTTCATCGTGTCGCAGTTCTTGATGCCGTAAATGGTGATCGTCATGCTGCCAGCCTCTTTGTCTTCAAGCTCTCCGGCATAACAAAATATCCGCCTTATTCAACCCGCCCGCTGAATTGCCCCTGCGCATTTGCCCCGTCTTGATGCTAAGTCATGCAAAATCGCAATGGCTGATATCCGAACGAGCGCGAGCAAAGCTGCATGGCTTCCCTGCTACATCATGAGTTGTAGAACGGGGCCGAAATGCCCATTATCTGGGCATCAAAGATGGAGAGAAAAATGCGTCAGGTTGCAAAGACATCGCGTAACTTCTTCGGTGAAACTTTCGCCGTTCTCGGTGCAGCGCTCTCGGTTTCGGCCGCTGTTCGCGCACATCGCAAGCCCGCCCGTGCCGATCTTGAAGCTCTTGGTATCGACGGTAAGGCTTTCGACAAGGTACAGCTCTAAGCTGGTCATTATCCGTTGCGAGGCGATACCGCCTCGCTTGCGCTCAGGATCGACAACCGGATCGGTTTTCTACGGGCGCGGTGGATACGCGGATGGCGCGAAAAGCGCCCCGGCTTCGCAAAACAAGGTTCCGTATAGCTTTCAATAGCGGATGCGGAAATGACTATCGGCGTGGGAAGTGCTATGCCACTTCGGGTGCATCTTACCGCATCGCCACCCTTTGCATCGGCCGTTTCGAAGGTCCGATCACTTTTCCCGGCAAATGTAACTGGCTTTCAGGCCGCTCATAACGGTCTGCTTTCGGCGAAAGTGCGAAGCGCTCGAGCAATTCATGCCGCGTTTCGCCATTGTGACTGAACACAAGTTCGAAGTTCCCCACCAGCCAGCTATAGGGTTTCTCAACCTGCATCAGCTCGATTTTCCCGCAGCCGTAGATCATGGTGAGATGCGGTGTAAAAGACGATGCGGCGACATAGGGCAGGTTTGCTCGCCAAAGGGAGCGCTGCACCATCTTCGCCAGAGCCTTAAGCTCCTGCATCTCGCTGCCACTGCGTAGCACCAGACTGTTGCGATTGCCGAAGAGCGACGATCCATCGAATGTGATCGGAACAGGCCGCGCCTTGATTTCCCCGAGCGTCGCCTTCAGCCGATGTACCAGCCCGTGAGGCACGGTCTCAAAACATCCGACACAGAGCAGGGTTATATGCAGAAGCTCCGGCGGATAGGCCTCACGCTTCGTCCGCCCCGCAGCATGGCACGACGCATCGGCAAAAATTCGTTCCGCCAAGGCTGCCGGCGGTTTCACCATGATCAGGAGCTTGCTGCTTAATCGCGGATTGAAACGCCGTATTTTCTCCGACTCCCACCCTTCGAAGCAAAGCTGCTTTGAGCTTCCTTCCTCTGCCAACTCGAAACTCATGACGATGCTCCATGGCCTTTGCCAGGGCCGCGATATTACCATCACCGGTTAAAATTGAAAGAACAAAAAGAGAACAAAAGCTTTGTGACGTTTACCAGATACCGGGAAACAGCCGATAGCGCCTTTGACGGGCATATTCAGAATAACCGGGCAATTCGGCCTGCAGCAGGCGGTCTTCCAAGCCGGTACGGATGATTAGCAGCACGATGGCCAAAGCCGCGGGGAGCAGGGCTATCCAGGAACTCAATGCGAGCGGTATGCCAGTGAACATGCCGATTGCGGCCGTGTAACCGGGGTGGCGCACGATACGGTATGGGCCCGACGTGACCACCCGCTGCCCGCGCTCGCTTTGGATTCGGACCCCGGGCTCGAAGAACGGATTGACGGCCTGGGCCCAGGCCGTAACCGCAATACCGCCGACAAGCAGGATGTAGCCGAGCAGCACGACCCACAACGGCACGGCAGACCACTCCATCCGGCCGGCATCGAATGCCGCAACCGGGATTTCAGCAAAAAAAGCCAAAAGGATCACGGAGACCAGAATCAGGTCCCATTTCTTGGTACCCGGCTGGAACCGGCTGCGCGCGCGGAAAATGACCGGGTTCACACGCGCCAATACCAGCGCGGAAAGGCCAAAAGAAACGACGACGACCACGACGAAAATCCAGCCCGGGCACCAGTTGATCCTGCCCGCAGGCAGAAAAACCAAGGCCATCAGGCCCAGCGGCAAACTGATGGCGTACAGGATCGCGGCGGCGCGTGACATAGGCTTCGGATCGGCATCGGATGTCATCGATGGGCTTCCTTCTATTGTCCTCGATAGGACGAACGGCAGCCTGTCCTGGTGGACTGATTACACCCCTTAAAGCGGTGCGGGGCCGGCGGTACTCTGCGAAAGACAGTCGAATACTGACAAAAAAGCGCAGAAAGTCAAACGCATAAGCGGTGTCGGGTCTAGCCGACCGCGCGACAGCTGCTTGCGGACCGGAATGGGCGATCACTGTTTGGTGGTTCATTTTTTAGTCGCTTTCGGCAGTCGGTACGTCCCGTAATATCGGCCCCGCGCACATCTGGTTTCCGGCGGGATTCCGTCAGCAGCCATAAGGCAAACGGCTTCGGGTTGACATTCTACCTACTAGTTGGTAGGTAATTACTATGAAAAATCCACAAACCAAAGCGGATGAAATTCTTCGTTGCGCACGCTTCCTGATCATAAAGGGCGGCTACAACAGTTTCAGCTATGCCGATATTTCCGCTGTGGTCGGTATTCGCAATGCGAGCATTCACCACCATTTTCCCAGCAAGACCGACCTGGTCCAAAAACTGGTTGCGCAATACAGGCAGGAGGCGGAAGCCGGTATCGCCGAACTGGAGCGAAACGTTTCCGATCCGCTCGAACAGCTTCGCGCCTATATCGGCTATTGGGAGGGCTGTATCGCCGAGGCCACTCATCCCTTCTGCGTCTGCGCTTTGCTCGCCAGTGAAATTCCGGTTCTGCCTGAAGCAGTCGCTCTTGAAGTGCGCGCGCATTTTCGAAGTCTCTCGGACTGGCTCACCACCGTTCTGGAACGCGGCGTTGCCCAAGGGCGCATCGCGCTGAGCGGAACTGCCAGAGCCAATGCTGAAATCTTCATGGCCACCGTGCATGGCGCGATGCTTTCCGCCCGTGCTCACGGTGATGCGACGACTTTTGGTGCAATAACCCGCCCCCTGCTGGAGCGCATGACCGCTTAAAATCGGGGCCTCGCGGGGAACGTGAAGGCGTGGCCCGGGCGGCATGCCACCGAAACAACAGACAGCATTAAGCTGGCAGATTTGTTGATGACAGTCTGCTTCCCGAACCACCCCGTCCTTTTGGACAAGAAAGGCAATCTCTCATGTTCGGAATTTCTCCGCTTGGCTGGATCCATACACTTGGAAGCCTGCCGGCCATTCCCGCCGCCATTTACATGTTTGCCCGCTACGGTCGAATCGTTCCGCGATCAGCGCCGGGCACCCTCTATCTTGTTTCCATGCTGATTGGAGCTGCGACGGTCTTCCTCGTCGCGCATCAGCCGATCAGCTATGGCGTTGGCGTCCTGACCATCCTTTTCCTGCTTGCAGGTTACGGCATCGAACGCGTTCTTGGTTCAACGCGCCTGGCCAGATATATTGAAACCATCTGTCTCAGCATCACTGCGTTTCTTTTGATGGTCCCGACGGCCAGCGAAATCCTGCGTCGTGTTCCGGACGGTCACCCTCTGGTTACGGACCTGAAATCACCGCTGCTTCTCGGTGTTCAGGCAGGGTTGCTGGCGATCCTCGTGGTCGGCCTGGCCGCCCAGATGATCTATCTCACACGACAAAACAGAAACGCCGCGAACTAGTCGCGGCGTCATCGTTTAAACTGCCTTCGACATGGCGGCGTTGCGGTAGCAACGCCACTGTGTCGATTATAGTCCTATTCCCACTCGATCGTGCCGGGCGGTTTGCTCGTCACGTCATAGACAACGCGATTGATGCCCCGCACTTCGTTGATGATGCGGGTTGCCGCGCGGCCGAGGAAATTCATGTCGTAGGGATAGAAATCCGCCGTCATGCCGTCTACCGAGGTCACGGCGCGCAGCGCGCAGACGAAGTCATAGGTGCGGTAATCGCCCATGACGCCGACGGTCTGCACCGGCAGCAGCACGGCAAAAGCCTGCCAGATGGTGTCGTAGAGACCAGCCTTGCGGATTTCATCGAGATAAATCGCATCGGCCTTACGCAGAATATCGAGCTTCTCGCGGGTAATCGCGCCGGGGCAGCGGATCGCCAGACCAGGACCTGGGAAGGGGTGGCGGCCGATGAAGCTGTCCGGCAGGCCGAGTTCACGGCCAAGCGCACGTACTTCGTCCTTGAAAAGTTCACGCAGCGGCTCCACGAGCTGCATGTTCATGCGCTCGGGAAGACCGCCGACATTGTGGTGGCTCTTGATGGTGACAGAGGGGCCGCCGGAGAAGGAGACGCTCTCGATGACGTCAGGGTAAAGCGTGCCCTGTGCGAGGAAATTCGGAGCACCCTTGCCGTCGGCGGCGATCTTGGCCGCTTCGGCCTCGAAGACTTCGATAAACAGGCGGCCGATGGTCTTGCGCTTCGCTTCCGGATCGGAAACGCCCGAGAGTTCGCCGAGGAACAGATCGGCGGCGTCAACATGAACAAGCGGAATATTGTAATGGTCGCGGAACATGCCGACCACCTGCTCGCTTTCACCAAGCCGCATCAGGCCATGGTCGACGTAAACGCAGGTGAGCTGGTCGCCGATCGCCTCATGGATGAGAATAGCCGCAACCGAGGAATCGACGCCGCCAGAGAGTGCGCAGAGCACGCGGCCGGTGCCGACCTGCTCGCGGATCTTGCGGATCATCTCGGCGCGATAAGCCGCCATCGTCCAGTCGGATTTAAGCCCGACGATCTTGTGCACGAAGTTGGAGAGCAGCTTGCCGCCGTCAGGGGTATGCACCACTTCCGGGTGGAACATGGTGGAGTAGTAGTGACGGGTCTCGTCCGCGGCGATGGCGAAAGGCGCGTTCTCGGAGGTCGCGATGACCTCGAAACCTTCCGGCAGCTTCGTTACACGGTCGCCATGGCTCATCCAGACGGGATAGCTCTTGCCCTGTTCCCAGAAGCCTTCAAAAAGCGGGCTTGCCTTCTTGATGTCGATATCGGCCCGGCCGAATTCCGCCGCATGGCCGCCCTCGACGACACCGCCGAGCTGCGTGCAGAGCGTCTGCTGGCCGTAGCAGATGCCGAGGATCGGAACCTTGCTGTCAAACACGGCCTGCGGCGCGCGCGGGCTTCCTTCCGCCGTCACGGATGCGGGGCCGCCGGAGAAGATCACGCCCTTGGGCTGAAGCTTCTCAAACGCCTCTGCGGCATTCTGAAACGGATGGATTTCGCAATAGACCCCGGCTTCGCGGATGCGGCGCGCAATCAGCTGCGTCACCTGGCTGCCGAAATCGATGATGAGAATGCTGTCGGGATGGGCTATCTGGGTCATGGCGAGCCTTTAAAGAAAATGGCGGCTTTAGGCAACCCGGAAGCGGGTGTCAAACAGCGGAAATTTGCGAAAATCGCAAGGTTTCAAAGGGCGATCGTACCGTCTTCAATGGCGCGGCAAAGCCCGTCGACGGCCTCCGCCAGCTTTTCGTCGATGATGTGCAGATATTCCGTCCAGTCATCCACATGGTTCACATCCGCCTTGCCATCGGAAATACCACGCAGACCGGCGAGCGGTACGCCGAAGCGCTGGCAGGCACGGAGCACGGCGTAGGTTTCCATTTCCACCATGTCGGCGTTGATCGCCCCATAGGCCGCACCGGAAACCACGTTGGCGCCGGTGGAAAGACGTGCCTCGGCAATGCCGGGTATGAGGAAAGGCAATGGCACATCGGCCGGCAGGTCAAGAAAGGGCGTGCGACCCTTTTCGAAACCGAAGGCGGAGGCGTCCATATCGCGATACGAAACCGAAATCGCCTGATAGACGCCCGTTTGGTCCAGAGTGCGTGAACCGGCAGAGCCGAGAGAAACGACGAGGTCGGGCAAATGGTCTGCCGCATCGAGACCGGCAAGAACGGCCGTTACCGAAATCGCAGCCTCGACCGGGCCGACGCCGGTCATCAGCGGCGCAATGCGGGCCTGTAGATGGGGGCCGTATTCGGCGGAAGCCGCCATGACGAAGAGGACGGATTTATCCGCAACATGCAAAAGCCGGTAGTTCATCCGGTAATATCCTCGCGACCCTTTACCACCATCATGGTGCCGGTCATGGAGGCGATCAGCTTTGCCGGCCCGTCCGAAAGCGCATAAGCGCGGCCATCGGCGACGATCAGGTTGTTTCCGGGCTTGATGATTTCGCCACGAAACAGGAACCGTTCGCCGCGTCCGGGCGACATGAGGTTGACCTTGAACTCGATGGTCAGCAGCGAGGCGTCAGGCTCGATGATCGTATAGGCCGCATAGGTACAGGCCGTATCCAGACCGGCGGCGATGACGCCCGCATGTAATATGCCGTGCTGCTGCGTCAGCTTTTCATGAAAAGGCAGTTCGATTTCCACCAGCCGGTGTTCGATACGGGTGATCTCGGCGTTGATCGCCTGCACCACGCCCTGGCGCGCAAAGCTGCTTTCTATCCGCTGACGAAAATCGCCGGGATCCGTGATCTCCATGGCTTACCTGCCTGCCTTCTGCCCTGTCGCAGACTGACATGGCGCGTGGCGGCGGGCAAGGCAAGGGCTTGCAGCCGAATTAGTTCAGCATGCTGATGCTTGCGTTGAGCACCGTGGCAAAGGCGACCCACAGCGCATAGGGCATAAAAAGCCACATCGATATGCGGTCACGGCGGTAGGTCAGCGCCATGAAGGCGATGATGCAGATCAGCATGGGGATGATGATGACGAGTGCGCCTGCCGGGCTCTGCATGCCGAAAAAGATCGGCGACCACAGGAAATTCAGTATCATCTGCGTGAACCAGAGGCGCATACGCGTCCCCATCGGCTTCCTGATCCAGGTGCGGGCGCCGGCAATGCCGATCAGCACGTAAAGCGCCGTCCAGACCGGCCCGAAAATCCAGTTGGGTGGATTGAAGAATGGTTTCTGCAGCGATTGATACCATTCGCCCGGCACATTGTTGACGCCGATCAGCGCTCCAACGGCAACAACTGCAACTACGAAAACAATGTACACGGTAAGGTTTTTCATGACGCATCCAATGCGCCGACCATGCTTTTGTTCCCGTGCCTTTTCAGTATTTTAGCTGGAGAGACGCACGATATGCTGGTCCCATGCCACGTCGCTTCGCACGGTCTCGAAAAATCCGTCATAGGAAGAAACAGCAATGCCGTTCGCGGCAGGGGCGACGCCCGCGGCTTCCCGCACCGTCGTCTCGGATAAAACGCGCCCGGTTTTTGCATCCAGCGTCACGGCGGCGTTGCCGTTGGGCGATGTCAGGCCCACCAGCCCATCGCGCCGGTTGACGGCGATGGCCCCGACGTAATTGGCAAGGCGCATCGTCGTTTCCTGGGGCAAATCCACGAGGGACACATCCTCACCCTTCGAGAAATGTCCGACAAGCGGCGGAAGGTCGTTGCGCGGTCCCTCATATTGGCAGGCAAACCAGATGCGTCCGTCATCGCCGAGATCCACATGGCGGGTGGAAAGCTGCCGCAGACGATCCGGCATTGCGTGTTTCTGAATCAACTGGCCGGTCGCCGTATCGAGAAGCACAAGAGAGGGCTGCATATTGTCGATATTGAGCTTGGTTCGTCCGAAATCCGGATGGGTCTCGATGCCGCCATTGGCGATCACCATCAGCCGCCCGTCATCGCTCACCGTCATGTCATGCGTGCCGATGCCATGCGCGTCATATTCGCCGATGCGGGCAAAGCCGTTGCGGGCGTCATAGAGCCCGATGACGCCACGATTGCCGTCGAAGTCGTTTTCGCTGGCATAAAGGATTGCGCCATCGGGTGAGAATTGCCCGTGGCCATAGAAATGACGGTTCTCCGGCGTGTGCATCACGATCGGCTCGTGACGCCGCGCGGGGTCGAAGGCCATGAAGAAGGTGCCGGGTCGGCGCGCAAAGGCCACTGTCATGCCGGTCGCGTGGCTCGTCGCCATTCCGTGGGCGCGGGCGGGAAGCGCGACGCGGTCGATGATCTCGCCGCGCTCGCTGATGGTCGCGATGCCGTAGGAGCCGTCACGGGCGCGAAAGGCTGAAGCGAAGACGGCATCGGCGCGTTCCAGCGCATGCAGCGAGCCGGGGGCAAGCGTGGCGAGGAAGGGAATGCCCGCCGCCTTGATGAAGCTTCGCCGGTCCATCAGCATCGGCTTTTTGCCTGAGATCATCGGCTCAGTCTCCGTCGGCGAAGGAAAAGCCGGAGCTGAGGCCGATTGCGCCGCCATATTGATCGTTCAGGCGGTAGATCAGGTCTTTGCCGTTGAGCAGCAGATAATCCACCTTGGCGCGCTGATCGTCCTGATCCAGCGCCTTTTGCACATCCGTATCGATGGTTCCGGCAACGCGGATCATCGATTTGGCGATGAAATCGATGGAGTTGACGATGGAGCGCTGGTCAGGCGGCACGAGTTCGACCATATCGGCCGTGCGCAGCAGGGTCTGAACCGCCTTGATGTTGGCTGAAATACTCTTCCAGGTCAGGCCGGAGCGCCAGTAAATGGCGGTGCGGGGAAATCTTGCCTTGTCCGGCCCCTTGTAGAAGGTTTCGATCCGCTGGTCGCGGATGGCCTCGGAGCCGTGGACGAGAATGCCTAGCAGGGCAACAAGCGCCTCGCGCTCGTCACGAAAGACGGGGTTGTCCGCACCGGGCTCAGTCCAGTTCTTCTGCGCGCCATCAGGTGCATTCCAGCTGTCGGAAAGTTCCGCCGCCACATTGGCGATATTGCCGGCGATGGCGGCGCCATAACGGCAGCGGAAATCACCCTTCCTGTCGAGCAGCTCTTCCGCTCCGGTTCCGTAAAGTACGAATTCGAGAGCGCCGAGCCCCTGCGCCGCAACGCTCTTGCCGCTCAGGCGTTCGGCACTGGTGACGCTTTCATCTTTTTCGGCGAGATAACGCTGCACCTGTTTCAGGCCCAGACTCTTCTTGTCGGGGTAATAAAGCACGCGTTCGAAACGGTTCTTCTCGATGACAGGGCCGACACGCACGATCTCGATGGTCGACCAGCTCGAGACAGTATCGGCAAAAGCCGCCTGCGCTGCCGTCTCAGTCGTTTGGGACGGAGCGGCGCAAAACGCTTTCATACGGCCTTCCAGCGTCTCCGCCGATTGCCGGAAGTGGTCATAGCCGGGACGGATGAAACCGTTCACAGCCTTTTCCATGACACCCCGCACCTGCATGGGGTCAAGCGGCGGTGGCGGCATCAGTTCCACGTCCTGTGCGTTTGCCGGCTGATTGGCCAGAAGCAGCAGCACGGAAAAGAGGCCGGAGATTTTTCGCATGGCATTGTTCATCAAAGGGACTCCAGAAAGGCCAGCAAAGCCTGCCGGTCGGATTTTTGCAAGGCGGCAAAGGCGTCGCGCGCTTTCTGCGCTTCGCCACCGTGCCACAATATCGCTTCCGGCAGGCTGCGCGCCCGGCCGTCGTGCAGGTAAAAACCGTTGCCATTGACCTTTTGTGTCAGGCCGATGCCCCAGAGCGGTTGGGTACGCCACTGCCGCCCGCTTGCTTCACCCACCTGCTGGCCGTCGGCAAGCTCTTCGCCCATGTCATGCAGCAGAAAATCGGAATAGGGCCAGATCAGCTGGAAAGAATGCATGGGGTCGGCGGCATCGCGTCGGGTGACGAATTTTGGGGTATGGCAGGCGGTACAGCCGGAGGCATAGAAAAGCTGCTTCCCCTGCAGAACCACCCGATCATCGACATTGCGGCGGCGCGGTACGGCGAGGTTTTCGGTGTAGAAGGTCACGAGATCGAGAACCGGGTCGGGCGCTTCTACCGGCCCGAGCCTGGGCTGCACGCCGGTCGGCATGGCCAGACAGTCATTCTGGGCTTCAGTGCAATCGCCATAGGCGTTCGGCGCATCCGGCGTGGAAATGCCGATATCATGGGAGAAGGCGCTGGCGCTCTGGTCGCGCACGCTCGCATTCTGCGCTTTCCAGCCAAACCGTCCGAGTTTTATCTCGCCAGTGCGATGATCCTTGACCCATGCCGGACGCCCGGCAATGCCGTCGCCATTGTTGTCGTCTGGGTCGGCGTTGGCCAGAATATCGGTCTCGGCAATGGCCTCGATCAGGCCAAGCCCAAGGGTAGGCATGGCAATGCGCGCCGAAAGCGTCGTGTCGGCGCCAAGCGGGCCATATTGCAGATTAGCCACGGCATAGTCGGGCTTGCGCAACATCACCACCTCGCCCCCCGGTAGCTGAACCGGCTTTTCCGTATAGGTGATGAGCGGTTTGCCTTCGGCGGCGAGGCCGGGAATGGCCAGGTTCTGAAGCTGCCGGCCATAGGTCTCGTCGGAAAAATTCAAGACCTGGTGGCTGGCAATGGCCTGTCGTTCGGCTTCATCGCGGGCCGGTCGCGCCAGCCGCAGGAAGAGGGAGACGGCCTCTTCTCCGGCAAGGGGCGGTCGACCCCTGCCATCCTTCACATGGCAGGTCTGGCAGGAACGGGCATTAAAAAGCGGCCCCAGACCGTCCGAGGCCTGTGTGGAGGAGGGAGAAGAGACCCAGAGCTTCTGGAACAGCGCGTTGCCAAGCTTGAAATCCTGTTTCCGCTCCAGCGGCATTGTGGCGGAAGGATGCGAAAACGCGCCGCTGTCGGGTTTGCCGGTGCTGGTCGTTGCTCCGCCGGACATGGCCTCGAAAGGTTCCGGCCTGGTAAAATCCGTCGTTGGGGTGGTCACGGCCAGGACGCGGCCTCGATCTGTCTCCGTCAGATCGCTACGCAGCGGTTCGGCAAGCGCCATCGACGCCACAAGGCAGGCTGCCCCGGTTAAGAAGAACGGCTTAGGGGTCGGCGGCAGCAAAAATTGCATGACAACAGGGGCGATGGAGAGCAACGGGCCGCAGCAATCTGCGGCCCGCTTTGCCGCTTATTTGAAGACGGCGTTCGGATTGTCGAGGCTCTCGGAGCCTTCAAGCTCGATCTTGCCGAGATCGAGCGCCGCTATGACGCGTTCGACAGTCTTCGTCTGGTCGAGAAGGCCATCGATGGCCGTCTGAACCACGGCGTTGCCTTCCTTGTTGCCTTCGCCGATCATCTGGTCATAGGCCTCAACGGTCTGGGCGCGCTTTTCCATCGCGTGCATGGCGTCGAGTGTCTTGTTCAGCTTCGCCAGCATCTCGTCGTTCAGTGCCTTGTCCTTGGCGCCGACCAGTTCAGACAGCGAGGCGCCCGTCATCTTCGTCCCGTCCACGCGGGTATAGTCGCCGGTATAGGCCGACGCGATGCCGATGGCGTCGTAAAGATGCGAATTATAGGTGTTGTCGGAGAAGCAATCATGCTCCTCTTCTGGATCATGCAGCAAAAGGCCGAGCTTCATGCGTTCGCCGGCCAGCTCACCATAGGAGAGTGAGCCCATGCCGGTGAGAATGGCGGTCAGGCCCGCTTTGGGATCGGCTTCCACTGTCTTCGTGGCTTCGCCTTCCGGCGCCCAGGCATCCACCATCTCCTGAAGATCCTTGATCAGCAGGGTCGAGGCGGATTTCAGGTAATCGGCCCGGCGGTCGCAATTACCGTTCGTGCATTTCGCCTTGTCATAATCGGTATAGGGGCGGTTGCCCGCGCCCGGTCCGGTGCCGTTCAGGTCCTGACCCCAAAGCAGGAACTCGATGGCGTGGTAACCGGTCGTCACATTGGCTTCGACGTCGCCCGCCTCGTGCAGGCTTTCGATCAGCTCGGGGGTGATCTTGGAGGCGTCGACCTCTTCACCGCTGATCTTGATCTTCGGATTCGCGATAATGTTGGCAACGTAGAGTTCGTTCTCGTCGCTTTCGGTGCCATAGGAACCGTCGACGTAATCGATCAGACCTTCATCCAGCGGCCAGGCATTCACCTTGCCTTCCCAATCATCGACGATCGGGTTGCCGAAACGATAGACTTCCGACTGCTGATAGGGAACACGGGCCTTGATCCATGCCTCCCGCGCGGCTTTCAGGGTTTCTTCGCTCGGCGTTGCGATCAGCGCATCGATGGCCTTGTCCAGCGCCTTCGCCGTGGTCAGCGAATCCTCGTATTTCGCATGCGCGACATCAGCATAATGCTTGACGACGGCGGCCGCGTCAGTGGCGGCCTGTGCGGGGAGCGCGGTAAAAGCCGCAGATGCGGCAAGAAGCGCAAAAGAAGCGCTGAGAATGGTTTTGCGGATCATGATCCCTCTCCTTCGGCAGGCGCGAAATGACTTCGCGCCGCGGCAAGCGAGTTCTGACCCAATCACAAACTTGTGTCAAACATTCTAGTTTAGAATGCTTTGAAACAAGATCGAGGGCTGTTTTTCAAGTAAAATCAGTGCTTGCAAAGAGGGTACTATGCTTTGCGTTTCATCAAGCAGAAGAAGAAGCCATCCGTATCTGTGGTTGCAGGCGTCAGCGTCACTGTCCTGCCGTCGGAAGAATGCGGTTTATTCGCATTGCCGCCGAAAGTTGTCTGCCAGCGTTCCAGTGCAGAGCCGATGGAAAATTCCGGGTTGTCCGCGCAGAAGCGCTTGACCTGCTGCTCGTTTTCTTCGGGCAGAACCGAACAGGTGACATAAAGCAGTTCTCCGCCCGGGCGCACGAAACCCTTGGCCTGCGAAAGCGCCTCGCCCTGCTGCTGCACGCGCTCTTCCAGATTGCGCGCCGTCAGCCGCCATTTGGTATCGGGGCGTCGGCGCCAGGTTCCGGTACCAGTGCAGGGCGCGTCCACCAGAACGCGGTCAAATTTTCCCTGAAACGGCGTAAGGCCTGATGCGCGGTCATGGACCTGCACATTGCGCGTGCCGGCCCGCTTCAGCCGCTCGATGATCGGCGCAAGGCGCTTGCGGTCGGCGTCAAAGGCGTGGACCTGGCCCTTATTGTTCATGCTGGCAGCCATGGCCAGCGTCTTGCCGCCGCCGCCCGCGCAATAATCGAGGATCTGTTCGCCTTCATGCGCACCTGCAAGATCGGCAACAATCTGCGAGCCCTCGTCCTGCACTTCGAACCAGCCTTTCTGGAAGGACAGTTCGGCGGTGACGTTCGGCAGGCGGGAAGGGCCCTCGCCGGCGGGAATGCGCACGCCCTGCCGGGCGATACGTGTGGCTTCCGCGCCGCTTTCTTCCAAAGCCTTTAGCACCTTGTCGCGCGTCGCTTTCAAGGTATTGGCGCGCAGA
Source organism: Agrobacterium sp. LAD9 (assembly GCF_003031125.1). NCBI lineage: Bacteria > Pseudomonadati > Pseudomonadota > Alphaproteobacteria > Hyphomicrobiales > Rhizobiaceae > Agrobacterium > Agrobacterium sp. LAD9. Next base: position 95,420 of record NZ_PHGS01000002.1, read on the forward strand.
TCAAGCGTGGGTCGCTCGTTCAGCGCCTGAGCCTCAGTGAGCCAGCGCTCTCCGAATGCCGTTTCGAGGGAAGATTGTACCCATTCGGGTATGTCGCCCTGAATATGGGCCGGTGCGTCAGCGAGGGAGCGGGAGAGAAAGGCCTGCTGTCTTTGTTCGTCCGGTGCGGCGGGGGCGAATTTGTCGCCGTCGAATTCTGCCGAAAGGTCCGAAAAGCTCTTGCCCCATTGGCGCAGCAGAACCGCATAACCGAGAGAGGTGGCGCTATCGTCATCCATCAGCCAGGCGTGCGACAGTTTCATGCGCAGCGCGTCATAGACGATGTTGCCGATTGCGGCCCTGTCGCCGGAACCGGCAAAACGATGGGCAAGGCCCCAATCTTTCAGAGCATCGGCGACGGGACGCCTGCGTCCCTCAATATCCGCCAATACTTCGATTGCTCCGGCCAAACGCCCGCCTAAACGCATTGTCTACCTCGTTCTTCTGATAAGCCCGGTTGGTAGACGCGAATGGCGGCGAGGGCAAGGCTCAATCGGCCTTGACGATCTCGTAGCAAACCTTGGCGGTGCCGGAGTTGATCATGCCGATGTTCTTGGCGGCCGCCTTGGAAAGATCGAGAACGCGACCCTTGATGAACGGCCCGCGGTCGTTGATGCGCACCACAACGGCCTTGCCATTGCGGGCATTGGTCACCTTGACCTTGGTGCCGAACCGCAGCGAGCGGTGGGCGGCGGTCAGGTTGGCGGCGTTCATGCGCTCGCCAGAAGCAGTCTTGGAGGTCAACGCATACCACGATGCGCCTCCACAACCATTTGCCGCATTCGCCTGAAGAGGCGCAATGATGGAACAGGCGGCGATAGTTGCAGCGGTGAAAGTTATACGACGGATATTCAACAAACTGTGCTTCCCTGAAAATCGGCCCCGCGCCGATTGATTGTGCCCTTGCTAAACGGCCATGAACTGGCCTAAACGCCTTTTGATGCGAGATTGTAGGGCGAGGGAAAAATGGCGAAAAAAAGCTGATCTCAAATCACGAACTGTTACAGTCTGTAATATTCGTGATCGTTAGCCGGAAAGGCGTCGTCTGGCCATCCCTGTCACAATTCGGAAAAAATAATGCAGAATCAACGCTCAATGGAAATGTTGTTGCAAGTCACGGCTTCGTGAATCCACTTCACGAAATGTGAGTGAAATATTTTTCTAATGACTACGATTTTAGTGATTTTTGGATGGTTAATAAAGTCCTAATTAGCTGAAATAAGACGAAAACCATCCGCAAAAGCCGGATTGGAAGGATTTTTCATCGCTTTCGATGGGACCATTCTCAGCCTCGCCAGAGGCCGTTTTCCCACAATTGTTTCAGGGAGAGCCTGTACTCCGGAAAGCGGAAATCGAAGCCAAGATCGCGTATTCTGGCGTTCGAAACGCGCTTGTTCTCGCCATAGAAAGAGCGCGCCATCGGCGTCAGATCGGCGGTTTCAAAAGCCTGCTCGGGCGGCGGTTCCACGCCCATCAGCGTCGCTGCGAAGCTCACCACATCCTGCGGCGGGCAGGGTTCATCATCTGTCACGTTGAAGATACCGCGTTCGTTTTTTCGTGCCAGAAAGGCAAGTGCGGCACCGATATCCTCGACGCGGATGCGATTGAACACCTGGTCCTTCTTCACAAGCCGCCGCGCAGTTCCCTTCTCGAAATTCATGAAGGCATTACGTCCCGGGCCATATATTCCGGACAGGCGCAGGATGGAAAGCGGCACATTCGCCTTTTGGGCTGCTTCAGTCCAGGCAGCCTCAGCGGCTACCCGTTCCACGGAGCGCGCGGAAACAGGGCGGCAGGGTGTCGTCTCGTCCACCCAGGCGCCGTGATGGTCGCCATAAACGCCGACGGTGGAAAGGTAAGCGACCCATGTCAGATTGGGCAGGAACTTTTTCAGATCGCCACCCAGAAGCGCAAGCAACGGATCGCCATCCTTGCCCGGCGCGACGGATTGTACGAGATGCGTCACATTGCCCATGGCGGCGATGAGCTCGTCATTGAGGTCGACCCCGTCAAAGAGGAACGGCGTCATGCCCGCTGCGGCGAGGCTTGCGAACTTGTCTTTGCTGCGTGTGGTGCCGGAAAGGCTTGCGGCCTCGGGTTTCAGCGCGTTTGCAATGGCCTTGCCCGAATATCCCGCGCCAAAAATCATCACATGCATGGTTCACGCCTCTGCCAGTTGCCATTCCATTTCCGCCTCCGGATCAGGCTCCGGGGCGCGACCGGCAGAGTATGTACGGAATTCGTCCCTGTCCATAAGCCGTGACAAAGCCCATGCGGCCATGCCGCGCACCTCGGGCGAAGGGTCAGTTTCCGCAAGCGCCTTGCATTGTTCCACGAATTGCCGGTCTGCGGAGTTTCCCGCCGCGATCAGCACATTGCGGATGAAGCGATTGCGGCCGATGCGCTTGACCGGTGAGCCGCTGAAGAAACTGCGAAACGCAGCGTCATCGAGCGTGAGCAGGAAGGCGATGGAAGGTTCCTTCAGATCCTCGCGCGCCTGCAGTTTCATCTCGGAGGCGCTGGCCGCAAATTTGTTCCACGGACAGGCGGCAAGGCAATCGTCGCAGCCATAGATGCGGTTGCCGATCATCGGCCGGAACTCGTGCGGGATCGGCCCCTTGTGCTCGATGGTGAGATAGGAGATGCAGCGGCGAGCGTCCAATTGATAGGGCGCGGGGAAGGCAGCCGTCGGACAGGCATCGAGACAGGCGCGGCAGGAACCGCAATGATCCTTTTCGGCCTCATCGAAACAGAGTTCGGCCGTGGTGAACATGCTGCCGAGAAACAGCCATGAGCCATGGGTGCGGCTTACTAGGTTTGTGTGCTTGCCCTGCCAGCCGAGACCGGCTGCGGCGGCGAGCGGCTTTTCCATCACAGGCGCGGTATCGACAAAGACCTTCACATCCTCGCCGGCGCGCGCGGCAAAACGGGTTGCGATCTCCTTCAACCGCCCCTTGATGATGTCGTGATAATCGCGGTTGCGGGCATAGACCGAAATGGCGGCCTTGTCCGGTTTGGAAAGCAGGTCGCGCGGATCTTCTTCCGGGCCGTAGTTCAGTCCGAACATGACGATGGAGCGCACGTCGCCCCACAGCGTTTTCGGTTCGGCACGCCGTGCTTCCGTTTCCTCCATCCACGCCATCGTGCCGTGATAGCCGTTGTCGAGAAACTGTCTCAGCCGTTCCGGCGTGAGCGGAATGCTGTCTGGGGCGGTGATGCGACAGAGATCGAAGCCGAGCGAAAGCGCTTCCTGACGAACGAAGTCCGTCAGTTTGTGCGCGCGTATCCGCTGCTTTTCGCTCGCGACGTCGATGGTCGTTTCTCCTGCGGGCTATTCTGCGGCATATATAGGCTGAGCCGCAGGCCACAGCAAACAACCAGCAGGACTGGAACTTAGAAATCCAGATCGGCGTAGTGGGAGGAGGGGGCAAGGCGCGGAATGCGCTCGCTCAGGAACGGCCGGAAGGACGGGCGCGATTTCAGCCGCTGATACCATTCCTTGGCAATCGGCGCTTCGAGCCAGTTGATCTCGCCGAGATAGTCCAGCACCGAAACGCCGGCCGCTGCGGCAAGGTCGGCATAGCTCAACCGATCGCCGGCGAGCCATGTGCGCGAACCGGCCAGCCATTCCAGATATTTGATATGCTGGCGGATATTGTTGCGGGCGGTGCGCAGCAGCTTGGAATCCGGCGGTCCGCCGCCCTGGGCCGCCGTCATCTGCAATTTATAGACCCGTTCCCGCACCAGCGGCCGGGTCACGTCATTTTCCATCTTCTGCAGAAACCACTCCGTCAGGCGACGGATTTCCGCGCGCTGAAACGGGTCTTCCGCCAGAAGCCGGCGGTCGCGCTTCAGAACGCCATGCGTTTCGTCGAGAAATTCGGCAAGCACATAAGGCCCGCTCAGCGAGCGCATATTGTCATCGAGATAGACCGGCAGGGTGCCGGCCGGATTGAGCGCCAGAAACTCCCGCCGTCTTTCCCACGGCTGCTCCTCCACGAGATCGGTCTGGAACCCGTATTCCGCAAGGATCAGACGAACGAACCGGGATGCGGTCGACATCGGAGAGTGATAGAGAGTTGGCATCGGTACTCAATTTTTACGATTGGTTGTCATGATCGGCATTTGCCGGAAAACTTTTTCAGTTTCGCTTCATCAAGACGCTATAAGAGCTTGGCTACTTTAAAACAAGTTTAACGCAATTGCCTTCCATTGCCACTTCCCCCTGAAAAGAAGGATACCTCATGGGTGACCAATCGATCATCAGCGCGCTTCTGCTGGGCATTATCGAGGGTCTGACGGAGTTCATTCCCGTTTCCTCAACGGCACATGTGCTGCTGGCCGGGCATTTCCTCGGCTTCAAATCACCCGGCAACACCTTTGCCGTCCTCATTCAGCTCGGCGCGATCCTTGCGATTCTTCTCGTTTATTTTCAAAAGCTTATGTCTATAGCCTTGGCCCTGCCAACCAGCGCCAAGGCGCGTCGTTTCGTGCTGGCCGTCGCTCTCGCCTTTTTGCCGGCGGCGATAATCGGCGCCTTGGCGCATGATTTCATCAAGACCGTGCTGTTTGAAACGCCGATGCTCATCTGCGTGGTGCTGATCATCGGCGGCGTCATTTTGCTTGCAGTCGATCGCATGCCGCTGAAACCGAAATATACCGACATCATGGATTATCCGCCGTCGCTTGCCTTCAAGATCGGCCTCTTCCAGTGCCTTGCGATGATTCCCGGCACGTCGCGATCCGGCGCCACAATCGTCGGCTCGCTGCTGATGGGCACGGATAAGCGCTCCGCCGCCGAATTTTCGTTCTTTCTGGCGATGCCGACCATGCTCGGCGCTTTCACGCTCGACCTTTACAAGAACCGCGATGCGCTGAGTTTTGATGACGGCGCGCTGATTGCCGTCGGTTTCATCGCCGCTTTTGTCTCGGGCCTCTTTGTTGTTCGCTCTCTGCTGGATTTTGTGTCGCGTCGGGGCTTTGCGCCCTTTGCCTGGTGGCGCATCGCCATCGGTTCGCTGGGGCTGATCGCGCTTCTGGTTTTCGGCTGAGCCGAGGACGGGAATAACCCTCGTCCGTAATGAACGAACAAAAACAGAAAAAGCGCCCCGGAGAACCGGCGGCGCTTTTTCTTTGAAACTTTTAAAGGCCGATCAGTTGGTGCTGATCGAAGCCGTTGCGCAGGGGTCGACGCCGTAGGCGGGAGCGCAACCGCTCTTGCCCGCTGCAACCGTTCCCGGCGCCATGAAAGAACCCGCCAGAACCACCAAAGCCGCACACGCAAAAAAGAGTGCGATAGATCTGCCCATTTTATTATTGCCTTTCAGACGTTCGTTCGCGCGGATCGTGCCGCCGTGTGTGAAGTGAGGGTTCGGGATATGTTTGGAATGTGGCGAATATCAATAAAGCAGCTTGTTGAATACCGGGTTAATGCGAAGTCTTTTCCACAGTTGCGCTTGTGCCACGCTTGCCTGTGGCGGCCGGACGGCCGTTAACTTTTACCCGGCTTTAGAAATCTGCCTTAGTTCATTCTACACCTCCCCTACAGTTGAGGAGAAAATGCACGAATAGCGGTTTGGTTGCAATTGAATTGGGCAAAAACAAAAAGCGGGAATGGCTCCCGCTTTCGTTGAAATCGCTGGCGCTGCAGGCCTGAGCTTCAGGCCGCTTTACCTGCGTTTGAGAACTGGCCGTGGGTGCGATATTGCACCATGTAGGACGGCAGGATGGAGGCGACGCGAACGGGGGTGATGCCGATACCCTCCAGCGTCAGGCCGTTCTTTTCCGCCTCGGCGGAGACGACATTGTCCTTTTTCAGCATGGTCACCTGATCGACCGTCAGCGGCGGCTTAATCAGCGGCACCAGCGAAGTGAGCTTGGCGATCGTTGAGGCGATACCGAAAGGCAGGTCGACAAAAGGACGCTGGCGGTACGTTGCGGCAAGAACCGCCTCAAGACAGTCGCGGAACGTCATCACGTCCTGGCCGCCGAGTTCGTAAATGGCGCCGGCCTTCAGCTTGCCATCGACGCCACGGGCGACGGCTTCGGCGACATCCTCGACATAGACCGGCTGGAATCTGGTTTTTCCGCCGCCGATCAGCGGCAGGAAGGGCATGCTGCGGGCCATCTTGGCGAATTTGTTGAAGAAATCGTCTTCCGGTCCAAAAATGATCGACGGGCGAAGGATCACGGCGCCCGGCAGGATGGAATGGATGGCGGCTTCGGCGCGGCCCTTGGTACGGCCATAACCGGTCGGCGAACCCGCTTCCGCACCGATGGCGGAAATATGCGTCAGCGTGGCGCCAGCATCGCGGGCCGCCTCGGCAATGGCTTTCGCACCGAATTCCTGAACGGCGTCAAAGGTGTTGCGACCGCTTTCGGTCAGGATGCCGACGCAATTGACCACGTGATCAGCATCTTCCACGGCTTTGACGATGGAATCGCGATAACGCAGGTTCGCCTGAGCAAAGGAAATCTGACCAACATTGCCGAGCGGCTGCAGGAAGCCGGCAAGATCGGGGCGACGTACGGCGACACGGATGCGATAACCGCGCTTCGCAAGTATCCGCACGACATGCCGCCCGACAAAACCCGAACCGCCAAAAACGGTGACGAGGGGTGGAAGGTTGGCCAAGGTCATGGGAGGCTCCTCAGAAGCTGTCGATAAAGCGTTTTTCAGTCTCTTAGCCCAAAGCCGCGCGCGCGTGAAGAGATGTTGTCGCAGGGCAGGGGCCGGTTTTGGAAATGCGATTGACGCCCGTCAAATTCCTTCGACGATTATCATCTCCGCATCCGCGATTTCCTGGCGGATTTTGGCGGCTGCCTGATATTCGGGGGAGTTGTAGCAATCGATGGCGTGCTGAACTGACGGGAACTCGATGACGACATTGCGGGCACGCGCCTTGCCTTCCAGCTCGGTCAAGGCACCGCCACGGGCCAGGAAATTGGCACCGAACCGCTCGAAGGCGGGCTTTGCCGTCGTGACATAGTCCTTGTAGCGCTCACTGTCGCGTACATCGACGCGGGCGATCCAATATCCCTTTGCCATTTCATCTGCTCCTGTCGTTACTGATTGGCCGGAAAGCTGGCGCGCAGCATGTCATCAAGAATGGCGCGGGCCGCCGCCTTCGGATCTTCCGCCCGAACGATCGGGCGGGCGACGACCAGATGGCTCGAGCCGGCCTTGATGGCGTCGTAGGGTGTCATCACCCGCTTCTGATCACCAAGATCTGCGCCGGCCGGGCGAATGCCGGGGGTAACGACGGCAAGATCCGGACCGAGAATTTCGCGCACGGCGGTCGATTCCTCTGCCGAACAGACGATGCCGCCCATGCCCGCTTCGCGCGCCTGTTCCGCCCGGCGCAGCACCAGCGAACGGGCGTCCGAGGCGTAACCGGCTTCGGCCAGATCAACGTCATCCATCGAGGTCAGCACGGTGACGCCCAGCAGGCAGAGGCCGGAACCTTCAGCAGCCTTCACTGCGGCGCGCATGGCTTTGGGGTAGGCGTGCAGGGTCAGCATCGACATGCCCATGCGGGCGATGTTTTCGACGCCGGAAGCAACCGTGTTGTCGATGTCGAGCAACTTCATGTCGAGAAAGACTTTCTTGCCGCTCTGCACAAGGTCACGCGCGAATTCGAGACCGCCGGCGAATACCAGCTGGTAACCGATCTTGTAGAACAGAACCTCATCGCCGATTTTCGAGACGATGTCTTCGGCCTGCTGCACAGTCGGAACATCCAGCCCGACGATGAGTTTTTCGCGCGCGGTCATTGTCTTATCCCTGCCATGTTTCCATCGCCGTCCAGTCGCATGTGGGGGACGCGGCTGCAAGTGAAAATTCGGCGATGGAAAAGTGGAAAAGATTGCCGCCGCCGGGCGGCTGGTCCTTACTGCGGCTGATGTCACGGCCTTCGATATGGCATTTCAGGAGCGTGCCCACGCCACCATGACCAACAAAGGCGATCGGCTGCCGCGGATCGTGTCGCTCGAAAACGGCTTTGACGGCCCCGACAATCCGCGCCTGCGCATCGATTGCGCGCTCCCAGCCGTGAAAACTTTCTTCGGGGTTGGCGAAGAACCAGTCCGCCGCCTTCTCGAATTCCGGCGGTGGCAGGAAGCCGGTGGCAGACCGGTCATTTTCATGCATCGCCTCGACGATCTCTATCTCCGCTCCGGAGGTTTCGGCGAGGATGCGGGCGGTTTCGATCGCCTTGGTTTCGGCGCTGGAAACAATGCGGCGCAATGACCGCGCCCAGGGCAGGCGGCTCGCCTCCCGTGCCCGCTCGGCCCCTCTCTCCGAAAGCCCCCATTCGGGAACGGGAACATCCGCATCGATCTTGACCTGGGGATGGGTGATGTAGAGCGCATGCATGGCAATCGGTCCTCAAAGGCGATGGAAAGGGCAAATCAACACCCTAACCATTCGTCGCGACCGGGAAATGACGGCCTTGCCTATCCTGTCGGGCAATCAGGCCCGCGTATAGGTCCACAATTGCGCCGGCGGAATATTGCGCACGATAAAATCGAAATGGCGGATATGGTAGAGGTGCGGCTGCGCGACGATCGGGGAGATCGGACCGTAGGATATCTGCACGACGGGACGGCCGTGGGGCACGCGCTTCAGCAATTCGTCGAGAAGCTTGATACGGGCGGCCATGGGGAAATTCAGCATCGGCACGGCGGAGACGACGCTGTCGAACATCTGGCCCTTGTGCTCGCCAAGCGTCGCATCGAGATCGAAGGCGTCACCATTGATGAAATTGACGCCCGGATAGCTCCTGAGCAGCTGATTGTAGAAATCGGTCGAATATTCGATGGCGGTCAGGTTCTCCGGCTTGATGCCGCGTGCCAGAATGGCCTTGGTGATGACGCCGGTGCCGGGGCCGAGTTCGAGAACCGGCAGGCCGGAATGGGGATTGATGACACTCGCCATTTTTCTCGCTGTGATGGACGACGTCGGCACAATGGCTCCGACTTTTTTCGGCTGGCTGACCATGCCCTTGAAAAAGCGGATTTCTTCCTCAAATTTCTGTTCAAGCCGTTGCTTCAGGTTAAGTGCCATAGTTCCCTCAGATGCTTTTGGTCATTATCAAAAAACTGTTACGTACTGTTGATCCCATTTGGCGCAAAAACAAGGCAAAATGTCGTAACTGGAAAAATTCGCTTTCGACGTGAAACTTCTTCGGCCGAATCAAAAAAACGCCGGTGAAGCAGTTCCCCGGCGTTTTTGATGAAACTGATGAGAAATGCGCGTTTTCAAACGCGCATCGGCATCAGAACATAAAGCGCATCATCGCCAGCGGTGTCGCGAACCAGCGTCGGCGAGCCGGCGTCGGCCAGCAGGAAAATCGCGTCGTCGCCGGAAAGCTGCGAGGTGATGTCGAGGAGATATTTGGCATTGAAGCCGATTTCCATCGAATCATTGTCATAACCGACGGCCACTTCTTCCGTCGCACTGCCCGAATCCGGGTTGTTGACGGTCAGCGTCAGCTGGCCATTGGTGAGCGCGAGCTTGACGGCGCGGCCGCGCTCGGAAGAAATGGTCGAGACGCGGTCGACAGCCTGCGCGAAAGTCTGGCAATCGACGCGCATTTCCTTGTCATTGCCGGTCGGGATCACGCGCTGGTAATCGGGGAAGGTGCCGTCGATCAGCTTCGAGGTCAGAACGACCGAACCGATGGTCAGGCGGATTTTCGCATCCGAGACTTCGACGGTGACTTCCAGTTCCGGATTGTCCATCAGCTTCTGCAGCTCGCCGACGGTCTTGCGCGGAATGATGATGCCAGGCATGCCTTCGGAACCGGAGGGCGCATCCACATCGGCGCGCGCCAGACGGTGACCGTCGGTGGCGACGGCGCGCAGCTTCAGGTCGCCATTGCTTTCAATGGTGTGGAAGAAAATGCCGTTCAGGTAATAACGCGTCTCTTCGGTCGAAATCGCAAATTGCGTCCGGTCGATCAGCATCTTCAGGTCGGTCGCCTTCAGTTTGAAGGTGTGGCTAAAGGTGCCGGCGGTCAGGTCGGGAAAATCCGTCTCCGGAAGGCATTGCAGCGAGAACTTCGAGCGGCCGGAGGCAACGGTCATCGAGGAGCCGTCCGGGTTGGTCGCCAGAAGCACCTCGGAACCGTCAGGCAGCTTGCGCACGATTTCATAAAGCAGGTGCGCCGGCACGGTGGTGGCGCCCGCCTGCTCCACCATGGCCGGGGTCGCTTCGGTGATTTCCAGATCGAGGTCGGTCGCCTTCATGTCCAGATTGGCGCCGGATGCGCGCAGGAGGACGTTGGACAGGATCGGGATCGTGTTGCGACGCTCGACAACCCGGTGGACGTGGTTCAGCGATTTCAGAAGGTTCGACCGCTCAAGAGTAATACGCATGGACGCTACCGCTTTCAACCGTTGCGAACCGGCCACCGCCGGATCGGCAAGAAGAGTCTTCACCGGCCGCAAAGCCGGACAATGTGGACGGGCAAAATGGCAGAGTTATTGCAGAAAATGCAAGAGCCGAGTGCGTCTGCCGCCGCTCATTTTGCTGCTATACAGCATGATCCACAGGCTTGAACCATCCATGGAGCTTGTTCGCCGGTTTTCTATTGCCCATAAAGAGGGAAAACCGGAGCGACCGGCCGGGAATGATCGGCCAGAATGATTGGAAGCCGTGTGACGGAAGAAATATCGAACAGCGACAACAGAGATAAGAAGAGCTTCAGGATCGGCACGGCCACCATTGCGGCACGACCGCTGGAGCCCGCCCTTTATCTCGTGGCCACGCCCATCGGCAATCTCGGTGATATCACCATTCGTGCGCTGGAAACGCTGGCCTCGGCCGATGTTCTCGCCTGCGAGGATACCCGCGTCACCCGCATCCTGCTCGAACGTTACGGTATCCGCACCCGCCCGCTCTCCTATCACGAGCACAATGCCAACGAAGCGGGACCGAAGCTCATCGCAGCTCTCGAGGCCGGAAAATCCGTGGCGCTGGTATCGGATGCCGGAACGCCGCTGGTTTCCGATCCCGGTTATCGCCTCGGTCAACTGGCGCTTGAAGCCGGGCATCGCGTCGTGCCGGTGCCGGGCGCTTCTGCGCCGCTTGCCGCCCTCGTCGGCTCGGGCATGCCGAGTGACGCCTTCCTGTTTGCAGGCTTTCTGCCTGTGAAAGATCGCGGCAAGCGCGACCGTTTTGCCGCGCTGGCGAAAATCCCCGCAACCCTGATCTTCTTTGAATCGCCGCATCGTATCGGTGCTTCCGTCAAGGTCGCGTCGGAGGTGCTCGGCCGCGACCGCCGCGCCGTGGTCTGCCGTGAACTGACCAAGACTTTCGAGGAATTCCGGCGTGGCACGCTCGGCGAGCTTGCGCATTATTATGATGGCGACCGGGTGGTGAAGGGCGAGATCGTGCTTCTGGTGGAGCCGCCCTCCTATGATGAGATCCCCGATATCGAGGATGTCGAGAAGCTTCTGAAGGATCTCGTCGCCACCATGTCGGCCGCCAAGGCCGCGGGTGAAGCGGCGAAGCTGACGGGCCTGCCGCGCAAGGAGCTTTATCAAAGGCTGCTGGATATGAAGGAAACGGATGGCCGCTGACGGGCGAAGCAATGAAAGGCGCAAAGCCGAACGACGCGGCCATGCTGCGGAATATTGGGCGGCACTATATCTGCTGCTGAAGGGATATCGCATCCTCGCCATTCGTTATCGCACCCGGCTGGGGGAAATCGATCTGATCGCCCGCAAGAAGGACCTCGTTGCCATCATCGAGGTCAAGGCGCGGTCCTCAGGCGCCGGTGCGGTTGATGCTGTCGGCTTCCATTCGCAGCAGCGCATCCGGGCGGCGGCCGATCTCTGGCTCGCCCGCCGCAAGGATGCCGCGCGGTTTTCACTGCGTTTCGATATTGTCGCGGTCCTGCCGCATCGCCTGCCGCAGCATTTCATCGACGCCTTTTGAGGGGAGGGAAACAATGTCCACCGAACGGGAAAAAATGGCCGCGGGCGAATGGTACAGCTGCATGGATACGGAGCTGGATATATTGCGCTGGCGGGCACGAAAGGCCGTCCACCAGCACAATACAATGCCGCCGGATGAGCGCGGGGCGATTGCACCGCTGCTGCGCGTGCTCTTTAACTCTGTCGGTGAAGGCGCATTTCTTGAAGCGCCGTTTCATTGCGCTTATGGTTTCAACATCACGCTGGGCAAAAATGTCTATCTCAATGCCGGCTGCACCATTCTCGATTCCGCGAAGGTTGCGATAGGCGACGGCGCGATGCTCGGGCCTGCGGTGCAGATCTATTGTGCCGAACACCATCTGGACCCGGTGCCGCGGGCGCAAGGCATTGAAATCGCAAAGCCTGTGACGATCGGGCGAGATGTCTGGATCGGCGGCGGAGCGACCCTTCTGGCGGGCATCACCATTGGTGACGGTGCGATTGTCGGCGCAGGTTCGGTGGTGACGCGCGATGTGCTGCCGGGCGCGACGGTGGTGGGAAATCCGGCTCGGCCCATAAAGCGTATAGCCGACTGAGATTTTCGCCAGCCGCTGTAATAAATCTGACATGGAACTGTCAAAGAGGCGTCATGGAACGCCTCTATTCGCATCCTCATCCCAATAAATGGTGGAGAGGATTTAGTAATGTTGAAGAAGATTTCCATGGCCGCAGTGGCCGTCAGCATTTCGGCGACGTCTTCCATGGCTGCTACCAACATCACCTGGTGGCACGGCATGGGCGGCCGTAACGGCGAAGTCATCAACGAAGTCTCGCAGAAGTTCAACGAAGCCCAGAAGGAATGCGCTCTGACGCCGGTTTCCAAGGGCTCCTACGAAGAAGCGCTGGCCAGCGGCATCGCTGCTTTCCGCTCTGGCGAACAGCCGAACATCCTCCAGGTTTTTGACGCTGGCGCTGCCACCATCATCAACGCCAAGGGCGCTGTCATTCCTGCCGAAGACCTCATCAACAAGGCCGGTTACAAGTTCGACCGCGACGCCTTCATCAACGGCGTGCGTTATTTCTACGCTGCCGCTGACGGCAAGTTTGTCGGCATGCCGTTCAACTCCTCCGCTCCCATCATGTATGTCAACGACGAAGCCCTGAAGAAGGCCGGCGTCGAAGCCCCGAAGACCTGGGAAGAGTTCGAGAAGGTTGCGCCGAAGCTGAAGGAAGCCGGTTACATTCCGCTCGTTCAGTCGCAGCTGACCTGGCAGTTCACGGAGAACTTCTTCTCCCGTAACAACATCCAGTTCGCCACCAACAACAATGGTTACGACAGCGTCACTGACACCAAGCTCAAGGTCACCGACCCGAACCTCGTCATGATGTTCGACAAGCTGAAGGACTGGAAGGACAAGGGCCTGTTCGCCTATTATGGCGCCGGCTGGAACGACAACCAGAAGCCGTTCGAAGAAGGTAAAGTCGCTTTCTGGATCGGTTCTTCGGGCTCCTTCGGCGGCCTGCAGAAGACGGCGACCATGCCGTTCTCGGCAACCTTCCTTCCCTACTGGGGCTCCATCAAGGGCGCCGGCACCAACTCCTTCATCGGCGGTGCAGCTCTCTTTGCAATGTCGGGCAAGTCTGAAGCCGAAAATAAGTGCGTGGCTGACTTCTTCCAGTTCCTGACCTCGCCGGAAATCCAGGTCTTCTACCACAAGGCAACCGGTTACGTCGCCATCACCAAGGCCGCTTACGAAAAGGCCAAGGCTGAAGGCTACTACAAGGAAAAGCCGGTTGCGGAAGTCGGTATCCAGCAGCTGTCGCTGCCGGGCGGCGAATGGTCGAAGGGTTACCGCCTCGGCTTCTACCCGCAGATCCGCGCCGTGATGGAACGCGAATATAACCGCATCTTCTCCGGCGAAGTCACGCCGAAGGCTGCTTTCGAGATCATCGAGAAGGAAGGCAACGACCTTCTGGCCCGCTTCGCCAAGACGGCTGGCTGATCGATCTTTTCGAAACCAATGACCGTTGTCGAGCCTCCTTTCCAACGGAAGGGAGGCTCGCTTCTGGATAAGGAGGCGCAAGCGTGGCCTATACATCGTCTCAACCGCGCCGGTTTTTCTCCGGTCGGTCCGCAAAGGCTGGAAAACCCGCCAAGCCCGCAGAAGCCGGCATGAAGCGCGTGCAGTTCTCCTCGTCCTTTGTGCCCTATCTGTTTCTGGCGCCGCAGCTTGCGGTGATTTTCATCTTTTTCTACTGGCCATCGGTTCAGGCCATACATTCGTCTTTCTATATCGAAGACCCGTTCGGGTTTGGCGCTTCCTTTGTCGGACTTGCCAATTATTCGGATGCGATCTTCAGCCCCGAATATCTCAGCATCGCCAAATTCACGGTTGTCTTCACGGTGCTGGTCACTTTCTTTTCGCTGGCGCTCGGCCTGCTGCTCGCCGTCAAGGCGGATGCGGTCATTCGCGGCAGCTCGACATACAAGACGCTGCTGATTTCCGTCTATGCCATCGCGCCGCCCGTCGCCGGCCTCATTGGCATGATGTTTTTCGACCAGCATATAGGCCCCTTCGTGAAGATGGCTGCGTTTCTCGGCTGGGACATGAAGGTCGGCCTCAATTACTTCGATACGGCCTTCGCCATGATCGTCGTCGCGGTCTGGAAGCAGATCCCCTACAACTTCATCTTCTTCCTATCCGGTCTCCAGGGTGTGCCGGTCTCCGTGCGAGAAGCCGCCTCCATCGACTGCCGCTCCGGCTTTCGCCGGTTCTGGACTGTCATCATGCCGCTTCTGGCACCCACGGCCTTCTTCCTGCTGATCATCAACATCACCTATGCGCTCTTCGACACGTTCGGCGTCATCGACGTGATGGTGAAGGACAAGGCAGCCAACAACCCGATCACGCTGGTCTACAAGGTGTTTCTGGACGGTTTCCGCGGCAATGACATCGGCGGCTCTTCGGCCCAGTCCGTCATCCTGATGCTGGTCGTCTTTGTTCTCACCATCATCCAGTTCCGCTTCATCGAAAAGCGCATCCACTACAATTGAGGGAAAACCAATGTACAAGACAAAACCCCTCGATCATCTGGTGCTGATCATTGGCGCGCTGTTTCTGATCCTGCCTGTTATCGTTGCCTTCATGACGTCCACTCACACGGCGGCGGAAATCCACCGCAGCGGTCTGGCGATCGTTCCCGGCGACAATTTCATCGAGACCTACGAAAAGGTCCTGACCCAGAAGGGTGGTTTCACCGGACAGGTGACGGGCCTCAACATGGTGCTGAATTCGCTGATCCTCGGCATCGGTTTTGCTGTCGGCAAGATCGTCCTGTCGATGACGGCCGCCTATGCGATTGTCTATTTCCGCTTCCGTTTTGCAACGCTCGCCTTCTGGATCATTTTCACCACGCTGCTCCTTCCGCTGGAAGTGCGCATCATGCCCTCCTATGAGGTCATGAGCAAACTCGGTCTACTGAATTCCTACACCGGCCTCATCGTGCCGCTTCTGGCGTCTGCGACCGGAACCTTCTATTTCCGGCAGTTCTTCAAATCCATTCCGGAGGAATTGCTGGAAGCCGCCCGCATAGACGGTGCGGGTCCGGTCAAGTTCTTCATCGATGTGATCATCCCGCTTTCCCGTACCATGATGGCGGCGATCTTCATCATCATGTTCGTCTACGGTTGGAACCAGTATCTCTGGCCGATGCTGATGACGAATGACGAAAAATTCTTCACCCTGATGCGTGGCATCAAGTCGATCCTGCAGGTCTGGGTCGGTTCGCAAATTCCCGATTACAACGAAGCTTTCGCGCTTGCCGTTCTGGCCATGCTGCCGCCTGTGATGATCGTCGTGATCTTCCAGCGCTGGTTCATCAAGGGCCTCACCGAAAGCGACAAATAAGGAAACCGAAATGGCCGCGATAGAAATCAGTCAGGTCTGCAAAGACTATCATGGCGGCGTGCGCGCCGTGCATCACGTCGATATCGACATCAGGGATGGCGAGTTCATCGTGCTCGTCGGCCCCTCCGGCTGCGGCAAGTCCACGCTGCTGCGCATGGTCGCCGGGCTCGAGGACATCTCCGAAGGCACGGTGAAGATCGGCGACCGGGTGGTCAACCAGACCGATCCCGCCGATCGGGATATTGCCATGGTGTTCCAGAACTACGCGCTTTACCCGCATATGTCGGTGCGCGAGAACCTGGAATACGGGTTGAAGAACCGCAAGACACCGAAGGCGGAAATCGATGCGCGCGTGGCAGAAGCTGCGCGTATGCTGCAGCTTGAACCCTATCTGGAGCGCAAGCCGCGCGCCCTTTCCGGTGGCCAGCGGCAGCGTGTCGCCATGGGTCGCGCCATCGTGCGCAAACCGGCGGCTTTCCTGTTCGACGAGCCCCTTTCCAACCTCGATGCCAAGCTGCGCGTTTCCATGCGCGGCGAGATCAAGCGTCTGCAAAAGCGTCTCGGCACCACCTCTATTTACGTCACCCACGATCAGCTGGAGGCCATGACGCTGGCCGATCGTCTTGTTGTGCTGAATGGCGGTCGTATCGAACAGATCGGCGCGCCACTTGATGTCTACCACACCCCTGCCTCGACCTTTGTTGCGAGTTTCATCGGCTCTCCCGCCATGAACCTGCTGAACGCCGAGTTGCATGGCGATAGCCTTGCCGTCGGTCCGGCACTCGTTGCGCTCAACGGTTTTGCACCCACCTCCGGCCCGATAACGGTGGGCATGCGGGCGGAAGATTTCCGCCTCGCTGCGGCAGGTGAACAGGGCTTCCCGCTTCGGGTCGATTATATCGAGGAACTGGGTTCGCAGCGTCTCATCCACGGCGTGATCGGCGACCAGAGCCTGACAGTTGCTTTCCCGCCGGATGTCGAGGTTCCCTCTGCGCTCTCCGTGACGATCGCGCCGGAAAAACTGCATTTCTTCTCCAGCGAAACCGGCAAGCGCATTGCCGGCAAAGCGGAGCAGCTGGCGGCGCAGCCCGCGCAGATGGCGACGGCCTGAGCGCATCACAGAAATCGGCGCGATGACTAAAATTGCGCCGATTGTCAAAACCGCTTTGTTACGATCCCGATGATAGAAGACCTCCAATATTTCACGGGGGTTTTCTAATATGTCCTTCAAAATGATGTTCGCTGCCGCGGCAACCATGGCGGTCCGCACAATGCCGATATTGCCGGCCTATTTGCGTCGGTCAAAAGACGAGGCTGTCGTCAGCGCATCCTGCACCGATCTGCGGCTTCAGGCGGCCCCCATCAATCCGGACTGGATCATTTCCGGTAACCCCCAGGCGCGCGCGGCGGATCACTCCAGAAGCGGCGACCGTGCTTCCAGCACCGCCATGTGGGATTGCACGGCGGGGGAATTCCGCTGGTTCTTCGGCTGGGATGAAACCGTCTATATTCTGGAAGGCGAAGTGCATGTAACCGCGGAAGACGGTTCCATCAGCATCCTGCGGGTCGGCGATGTCGCCTATTTTCCTGCGGGAACATGGGCCACCTGGCGGGTGGATGATTATGTCCGCAAGGTCGCTTTCATGCGCCGCCCGTTCCCCAAGGCGCTGGCCTTCGCCTATCGCGTCAAGAACAAGCTGTTTGCCGGCCGCTCCTATAAGCTGGCGGCCTGAACCCACAAAACCTTCCGGTGGGCGGGGCCGGTGCGGCGCCGCCAACGGAATTGTGAAGGTTCAATAAAACTCACACGAACCACCGCTTGCAGCAGTTGCCTTTGAATGATCGCTGCCCTACATCTTCAGGGTTTTCTGAAGCGTTTCCGGGTCCCTCCCGGTACTGCAGGGAAGCTTGAAAAGGCGAGGCAATGGGCACGGCGGGCCGGGAAAGCGTCCGCATGCTGCAAGAGGAACATGCGCATGGCGAAGATCAAGAACGTCGCGATCCAGATGGATCATGTCTCCGGCATCAATATCGCCGGTGACTCCACCTTCGCCATGAGCCTCGAGGCGCAGGCACGCGGATACCGGCTGTTCCATTACACACCTGAGCGCCTTTCCATGCGCGATGGCAAGATTTACGCCACGGTGGAGCAGATGGAACTGCGCGACATCAAGGGCGACCATTTCTCCCTGTCGGAGCCGGAGCGTGTCGATCTCTCGACCATGGATGTCATCCATCTGCGTCAGGATCCGCCCTTCGACATGGCTTACATCACGTCCACCCACCTCTTGGAGCGCATTCACCCCAGAACGCTTGTCGTCAATGACCCCGCCTGGGTCCGTAACTCGCCGGAAAAGATTTTCGTCACTGAATTCGCCGATCTGATGCCGAAGACGTTGATCACCAAGGACGTGGAGGAAATCGCCCGCTTCCGCAATGAAATGGGCGATATCATTCTGAAGCCGCTTTATGGCAATGGCGGCGCGGGCGTTTTCCATTCCGCGCGCGACGACCGCAATTTCTCCTCGCTTCTGGAGATGTTCGGCCAGATGTTCCGCGAGCCCTACATCGCCCAGCAATATCTGCCTGACGTCCGAAAGGGCGACAAGCGCATCCTCCTGGTGGATGGCGAACCCGTGGGCGCAATCAACCGCGTACCGGCGGAAAACGATGCCCGCTCCAACATGCATGCCGGCGGCCGGCCGGAACCGACGGAACTGACGGCGCGGGAGAAGGAAATCTGCCGCCGCATCGGTCCCGCCTTGCGGGAGCGCGGTTTCCTCTTCGTCGGCATCGACGTGATTGGCGACTATATGACGGAAATCAACGTCACCTCGCCGACCGGCATTCGCGAAGTACGCAAATTCGGCGGCGCCGATGTCGCAAGCCTTTTGTGGGACGCGATCGAGAAAAAGCGCGAAGCTCAGGATTTCTGACGCGACCTGTTGCCGATCCAGCTTTGTTCCATGAGTACAACTAGATACAACTAAAATACATCGTCAGCGGGAAATTGTTCGCTGGATGTTCTTGTTTTATTCTTTGCCCTGTGGCACGTTGCTTGCGGGTGGCCGCAACAGGGCATGAAGCTCTGGTGATGCGGCCGGTTTGCGGGGCAGGCCATGGTGGCAAGGGTCAATACGGTTGCATTTCAGGGCATAGAGGGTGTGCCCGTCGAGGTGCAGGTCATGGTCGCACCAGGAAAGGTCGGCATCCAGATTGTCGGCCTGCCGGACAAGGCGGTGGCCGAAAGCCGCGAGAGGGTGCAGGCCGCCCTGCATGCTTCGGGTCTGGCGCTGCCGGCGAAAAAAGTCACCGTCAATCTCGCGCCTGCGGATTTGCCCAAGGAAGGATCGCATTTTGATCTTCCCATTGCGCTTGGCCTCATGGCTGCCTTGGGGGCGATACCGGCAGACATGCTGGGACGTTATGTGGTTCTCGGCGAACTCAATCTTGATGGCACCATCGGTACGGTTTCGGGCGCCCTGCCGGCGGCTATCGGCGCCAATGCACTCGGCAAGGGGCTGATCTGCCCGGCTGAAAGCGGGCCGGAAGCGGCCTGGGCCGGAGCCAGTATCGATATTCTCGCCCCGCGCAGTCTCATTGCACTCGCCAATCATTTTCGCGGCGCACAGCTTCTCGCGCGCCCGACGCCCGCCATCCGCGCCAATCCGGTTAATCTGCCTGATTTAGCTGACATCAAGGGACAGGAGAGTGCCCGGCGCGCGCTGGAGGTGGCCGCCGCTGGCGGCCATAATCTGCTGATGGTCGGCCCACCCGGTTCGGGTAAATCCATGCTCGCAGCCCGCTTGCCTTCCATCCTGCCCCCGCTGGAAGTGGCGGAGTTGCTGGAAGTGTCCATGGTCCATTCCATCGCCGGCCAATTGTCGGGTGGCAAGCTGTCGGACCGCAGGCCTTTCCGCACCCCGCACCATTCCGCCACCATGGCGGCGCTGATCGGCGGAGGGCTGCGCGCCAAACCGGGCGAAGCTTCGCTTGCCCATCACGGGGTTCTTTTTCTGGATGAGTTCCCGGAATTTTCGCCGCAGGTGCTGGATGCGCTTCGCCAGCCGCTGGAAACGGGCGAATGCATCATTGCACGAGCCAATCACCGCGTCAGCTATCCGGCAGAAATCCAACTCGTTGCGGCCATGAACCCCTGCAGGTGCGGCATGGCGGGAGAGCCGGGTTTCAACTGCGCCCGAGGCCCGCGCTGTGTAACCGATTATCAGGCCCGCATTTCCGGACCGTTGCTAGACCGTATCGATATCCGCATCGACGTTCCCGCTGTTTCCGCCGCCGATCTCATTCGCCCCGTGATGGCCGAGCCGAGTGCGGTGGTGGCCGCGCGTGTCGCCCGGGCACGCCTTGCGCAGCAGGAACGCTACGCGGCGGCGGGATTTGCCGCCATTCGCACGAACGCTCGCTGCACGACGACCCTGATAGAAAAATATGCCGAGCCGGATGCGTCCGGGCTGCAATTGCTGCGCGATGCCGCCGAGCGGCTGAAGTTTTCCGCGCGCGGTTATCATCGCATTCTCAAGGTTGCCCGCACCCTGGCCGATCTGGATGGCAAGCAGACGGTTGGCCGCATCCATGTGGCGGAAGCTGTGTCCTATCGTATCGCAGGGGAAAGGCTTACGGCGGCGGCGTAAAAGGTCGCCCTTTGTGCTTTGCCTAAAAACCATTGTGCCGCCAGCGGGGCCGGCGGCACATCGGGATATTCGCTAATCGGATGCGGGGTCGCGCTGCGCTTGAAAGCCTGGCTTAAAGCCCAAGGCCTTCGAAAAGCGCCGTCGAAAGGTAGCGTTCCGCAAAGGAAGGAATGATGACAACGATGTTCTTGCCGGCATTTTCCGCACGCGCACCAACCTTGATGGCCGCCGCCAGCGCCGCACCCGAGGAGATGCCGACAGGCACGCCTTCCAGCCTCGCCGCCAGACGTGCGATTTCGAAAGCCTCGTCATTGGTGACGGTGACGATCTCGTCATAAATGCCGGTGTCGAGGATGGCGGGGGCAAAACCGGCGCCTATGCCCTGAATCTTGTGCGGGCCGGGGTTGCCGCCGGAAAGAACCGGGCTGTCGGCGGGCTCGACGGCAATCACCTTCACTTCAGGCTTGCGTGATTTCAGCACCTGGCCCGTGCCGGTGATGGTGCCGCCGGTACCGATGCCCGAGACGAGAATATCGACCGTGCCTTCGGTGTCGTTCCAGATTTCTTCCGCCGTCGTCTTGCGGTGAATATCGGGATTGGCAGGGTTTTCGAACTGCTGCGGAATGATGGCGTCGGGAAGGGTCTCGGCCAGTTCCTGCGCCTTGGCGATGGCGCCCTTCATGCCCTTCGGACCTTCGGTCAACACCAGTTCGGCGCCGAGCAGGGCCAGCATTTTCCGGCGTTCAACCGACATGGTTTCAGGCATGGTCAGGATCAGCTTGTAGCCCTTCGCGGCAGCGGCAAAGGCGAGGGCAATACCCGTGTTGCCCGAGGTCGGCTCCACCAGCGTGGTCTTGCCGGGGGTGATCTTGCCCTGCGCTTCCAGAGCTTCGATCATGGCGACGCCGATGCGGTCCTTCACGGAAGCGATGGGATTGAAAAATTCGAGCTTGGCGAGAAGGTTGGCCTTCACGCCCTTCTCCTTCGCCAGCTTGTCGAGCCGCACGATCGGCGTATCGCCGATTGTTTCCGTAATAGAGGAATAGACGCGTCCGCGTCCGGGCTTTCTGGCTTCGGGCATGATATTCTCCTGTGTAAAGACCGCAAGATTTGAGCGGCAGAATAGGAGCAATAGCTTTCTCAAGCTAGCGAACGTTCGTCCTAATATCCCTGAATTACAGGAATAATTTCACGATAAATCGCATAAATGCACGAATTTGTTTTACGTGCTGCGGATCGCGATCATGGTCGCCGTTCCCGCCAGAATACCCGCCGCCGTGCGGTTGAGGATCGTCAAGGCGCTCGGCCTTTTCAGGAGGTTACGCGCCTTGGCCGCAAGCAGGATATAAGGCAGGAGAACCGCCATCAGCACGACGAAGGTGATGGCGAGAAGTGTCGCATATTCCGAAGGGCCGATCATGCGGATATCGATCAGCGTCGGCACCAGCGCCACATAAAACAGCATGGTTTTCGGATTGCCGAGTGTGATCAGCAGGCCGGAGAGAAAGGACATCGGCATGCTGATGCTTTTCTTGGCCTTGAGTTCCTGTGGCAGCAGGCCCGCGGTCCAAAGCTTCCAGGCGATATAGAGGAGATAGACAGCGCCTGCGAATTTCAGCACCATGAAGGCTTCCTGAAAGTTTTGCGCAACGAAGGCCAGCCCCAGGATCACAGCGGTCAGGTAAATCATGTCGCCCAGCACCAGTCCGAGACCCATGAAGAAGGTTTCCCGAAAGCCTGAACCCAGAGCTCGCGCCACGATCGCCGTCATGCCGGGGCCGGGAATGGCGGCGGCGATGAAGAGGGCGGTTGCATAGGCGAAAAGGGTCGTCAGCGTCATGATCGTGTTTCCCGGAAAATCCGCCAGATCCATAGCGAAATCGTCGGGCAAAGACAATTGGTCACATCCCCCATCCTGCCGGAACGGCAGGATGGGGGTCTGATAAAGCGGGCCGCACAGCTTGCCGGCCAAGCGGTGTGGCTAAACGCCGGTGGAGCCGAAACCGCCGGCGCCTCGCGCCGTCTGGGAGGTTTCCGTCACCTCGCTCACGATAACCTGGGTTACCGGCGCAATCACCATTTGCGCGATGCGCATACCGCGTTCGATGACAAAAACGTCCTGGCCCAGATTGGCGAGAATGACTTTCACTTCGCCGCGATAATCGCTGTCCACCGTGCCGGGAGAGTTGAGGCAGGTGATGCCGTTCTTGATGGCGAGGCCGGAGCGGGGGCGGATTTGTGCCTCGTAGCCTTGCGGAACCTCGAAGATGAAACCGGTCGGGACCAGCGCGCGTTCACCCGGTTGCAGGGTAAGCGGTTCACCGGTGGGCACGGCAGCGCGCAGGTCCATGCCGGCGGCGCCACGGGTTTCGTAGGACGGCAATTCGAGGTCTGCGCCATTGGCGAGACGGACGAGCCGGAGAAGGGGGCTATTGTCATTTTGAACGGTCATGCGGCATTAGTTTGCCGAGATCGCGGCAAGGTCAATTGCAAATGCGGGCCTGAAACGCTAGATAGCCCGCAATTCCACAGGATTTGTCAGATGGCCGAAACACTTGCCGAGGCGGTCTCCCGCCGCCGCACCTTTGCTATTATCGCGCACCCGGACGCGGGTAAGACCACGCTTACCGAAAAACTGTTGCTGTTCGGCGGAGCGATCCAGCTTGCCGGTGAAGTGAAGGCAAAGAAGGACCGCATCCAGACCCGTTCGGACTGGATGAAGATCGAGCGCGAGCGCGGCATTTCGGTCGTCACCTCGGTCATGACCTTCGAATATAACGACCGGGTCTTCAATATTCTCGATACGCCCGGCCACGAGGACTTTGCCGACGACACCTATCGCACGCTGACGGCGGTGGATGCGGCAATCATGGTCATTGACGCCGCCAAGGGTATCGAGCCGCGCACGCTGAAGCTCTTCGAAGTCTGCCGTATGCGCGATATTCCGATCATCACCTTCATCAACAAGATGGACCGCGAAAGCCGCGACCCCTTCGAGATTCTGGATGAGGTCGAGGAGAAGCTCGCGCTCGATACCGCGCCCATCACCTGGCCGGTCGGTCGCGCCAAAACCTTCTGCGGTGCCTATAATCTCGCCGAAAATACCTTCCGCGGTAACGATACCCAGGTTGACGGACTGCCGGTCAACGGCCCGCAGGCGGTTGCCGATCGCCTGCCGGAAAATGAACGTCAGCTTTTTGTCGAGGAAACGGAGCTTGCGCTGGAAGCCTGCCGTCCTTTCGATCGTCAGGCGTTCCTCGAAGGCCACATGACGCCGGTGTTCTTCGGTTCGGCGCTGCGCAATTTCGGTGTGCGTGACCTCATCAATGCGCTTGGCGATTTCGCGCCGCCGCCGCGCGATCAGGTGGCGGATACCCGTATCGTACATGCGGCTGAAGAGAAAATGACGGCCTTTGTCTTCAAGATTCAGGCCAATATGGATCCGAACCACCGCGACCGCATCGCTTTCGCCCGCATCTGCTCCGGCAAGCTGGAGCGTGGCATGAAGGCGCGGCTTGCTCGCACCGGCAAGCAGATGGGGCTGACCGCGCCGCAATTCTTCTTCGCTTCGCAGCGCCAGCTGGCCGATACCGCCTTTGCGGGTGACGTGGTGGGCATTCCCAACCACGGCACGCTGCGCATCGGCGATACGCTGACCGAAGGTGAAAATCTTGTTTTCCAGGGCGTTCCGAACTTCTCGCCGGAAATCCTGCGGCGCGTACGTCTTGAGGACGCCATGAAGGCGAAGAAGCTGAAGGAAGCCCTGCAGCAGATGGCGGAAGAGGGCGTTGTGCAGCTCTTTTCGCCGGAAGACGGCTCTCCCGCCATCGTCGGCGTCGTCGGCGCGCTGCAGCTCGATGTGTTGAAGGAGCGCCTGATGGGCGAATACGGCCTGCCGGTCTCCTTCGAAATGTCGCGTTTTTCGGTCTGCCGCTGGATTTCTTCCGATCAGCCGGCGGAAATGGACAAGTTCCTCAACGTCAAACGCGGCGATATCGCTCGCGATCTGGACGGCGACCCGGTGTTTCTGGCGCAGGACGCCTTCTCGCTACGTTACGAATCCGAGCGTTTTCCGGCGATCAAGATGGTCGCGATCAAGGAATATCACGTCGCCAAGGCGGCGTGATATTAGCCGGATTGCACTTTGAATGCCAAGGGCTTAGTTTCCCCTGAAACGGGAAACTGGTCCGGCATCATGACGCTTTCAGGCAAACATATTCTCCTCATCATCTCCGGCGGCATCGCGGCCTATAAGAGCCTTGATCTCATCCGCCGCCTGAAAGAGCGCGGCGCGAAGGTGACGCCAGTGATGACGAAGGGCGCGCAGGAATTCGTCACC
The DNA here is from genome assembly GCF_003031125.1 of Agrobacterium sp. LAD9. NCBI lineage: Bacteria > Pseudomonadati > Pseudomonadota > Alphaproteobacteria > Hyphomicrobiales > Rhizobiaceae > Agrobacterium > Agrobacterium sp. LAD9. The sequence continues at coordinate 120,277 of NZ_PHGS01000002.1, forward strand.
CCGCTTGCCGTCGGCGCACTGTCTGCCACCCATGTCTTCACAGAGCTCTTTTCCCGACAGGATGAACAGGATGTGGGCCATATCAGGCTGGCGCGCGACTGCGACCTCGTACTGGTGGCTCCCGCCACAGCCGATCTGATGGCGAAGATGGCGAACGGTCTGGCAGATGATCTTGCCTCCACGATTCTTCTTGCGACGGATCGTAAGGTGCTGGTGGCTCCGGCGATGAACCCGAAAATGTGGTCTGCCAAACCGATGGTACGAAATGTCGAAACGCTGAAAAAAGACGGGGTGTTTTTCATCGGACCCATGGCCGGTGAAATGGCAGAGAAGGGCGAGGCTGGTTTTGGCCGCATGGCCGAACCATTGCAGATCGTCGAAGCCGTCGCCGCACTGCTGGATGAGGGGCGAAAGCCCCTGAATGGCAAAACGGCGATCGTCACCTCCGGCCCCACGCACGAGCCGATCGATCCCGTGCGCTATATCGCCAACCGTTCCTCTGGCAAGCAGGGCCACGCCATTGCGGCGGCTCTGGCGGAGCTGGGAGCAAAGGTCACGCTGGTTTCCGGTCCCGTCACGATTGCGGATCCGGCAGGTGTTGAAACGGTGCATGTCGAGCGCGCCGAGGAGATGCGCGATGCGGTCATCTCTAGGCTGCCGGCGGATATCGCCGTCATGGTCGCCGCCGTCGCCGACTGGCGGGTGACGGGCTCATCGGAACAGAAGATCAAGAAGCAGCCGGGCGATGCGCCGCTGGCGCTGCAGCTGACGGAAAATCCCGATATTCTCAAAACCGTCGGCCATCATGAAAAGCGTCCGACGCTGGTGGTGGGTTTTGCCGCCGAAACGCAGGATATCGAGAAGAACGGCCGGGCGAAGCTGGAACGCAAGGGAGCGGATTATATCGTCGCTAACGATGTCTCGGCGCAAACCGGCATCATGGGCGGGGATCGCAACAGCGTGAAAATCATTTCAGCTGACGGTGTCGAGGCCTGGCCGGATCTCGACAAGACCGAAGTCGCAAAACGTCTGGCGGCACTGATCGCGGAGAAACTCGCATGAGCCTGTTCGATCGCAAGACATTCGACAGGGTGCTTGGCGAATGGCCGGGCGTCCGGTTCGTCGATCAATGGGATTCACATGTCGCCAAGGTGGGCGACAAGGTCTTTGCCGTGCTTGGCGAACGGGAGGACTGGCGGCTGGTGGTGAAATGCTCGGAAGAGAGCTTCGAAATATTGACCTCACTCGAGGGCATCGCTCAGGCGCCCTATTTTGCGAAACGCAAATGGGTGTCGATTGCCGATCATTCACCGCTCGAGCAGGAGGAATTGGAGCACTATTTGCGCCGTTCCTACGAGCTTGTCGCCGCCGGCCTGACAAAAAAGCTGCGGGGCGAACTCGGCATCGTGATCGATACCGCGCGCCGTTTATAATTTACCGTCAGTTGACCTTCTTGTCCTTGCCAATGATCTGGCGGACGCCTTCTTTGGTGAAGGGCTGCAGGAGCTGCGGCACAAACCCCTTTGCGATCTCACCCTTGATGCCGATATCGGTGGAAGAGGGCCGGTCGGGGTTGTGGTAGGACCCGAAAATGAGATCGAAGATGACGAGGTTTTCGCCGTAATTGGTGTTGCCTTCCGGAAGCTGCTTCGAATGGTGCCAGCGGTGCAGGCGCGGCGTGCTGAAGATATAATCGAGCAGCCCCGTTTTCATATCGACATTGCAATGGGTCAAAATACCGATGAAGGCGGTCACGGCGCCGAGCCACCAGAAAACCTGAAGCGGCGCACCCATGAAATAAAGCGGAATCTGGCTGAGCGCGATCTTGAACAGGGAGTCGGCCACATGAAACCGACCGGTATTGACGACCCAGAGCCGCACGACGCTGTGATGCAGGGCATGGAACCGCCAGAAGAATACCGTTTCATGCGCAATGCGGTGGGCCCAGTAGAGACCGAATTCGGCAATCGTCACCGCAAGCGCGACCTGGACGATCATTGGCAAATGGGAAGGCCACAGGTCGAACCGCATCGCCGCCAGCGGCTGCAGAACATTCGCGGCTACCATCGGGAAGATCGCTGCGGCGGCGGCAGCGAGTTGTACGAGCCCTTTCGTCAGAAGCGTGTGACCGATGCTGTTGATGGTCTCACCATCCCCCTCAAGCCATTCGACTTCATAGGGAATATAGCGCTCGAGGAGAAACAGGCTGAGAACCGCGCCCGCATAAACGGCGAGAAAGGCTGCGATCGGATGACTGCTCGTAAAAGCGAAATAGGACCCGATGAGGCCGCCGACGAACACCAGTGGCCAGGAGGTATAGGAAAGGGCTGCTTTTAGTACTTGCGCTTTTGCCATCAAAATCAAATCCTGTCCGGCGTATCCGTCTCTACCATCGGCGCACTTCCGCGCAGGCTTCCGAGCAACCCTTACCCGCACCAATCACCTGTCTTGGCTAGAGATCAGACCCTTATCGCTCCAATGCATTACACAAACATGGCACATAGCGGTGCCGAAATGCTCAGCTCACCCTGATCGCAATATATAGAAGCGTCAGCGCAATGACCCAGAGAGCGATCCGTCCCCATTTGGTGTGGCGCGCTTCCGCCTTGCCAATGGCTTCCGCCGTCTGCGCATCAAAACGCAGGCCGTTCTCGCTCATATACATCAATTCGGAATGCAGTTTTTCCGTCTTGGCGGCAATCTCCGGTGCTGCCTCGGCAAGCTTGAGGGCGGCTTTCACGCCATCCTTCAGGTCGGTGACGACACGTTTCGGTCCGAGATTGTCCCTGATCCAGCCGCCAACGACCGGGTCTGCCGCCTTCCACATGTTGAAGCGTGGATTGAGCATGCGCGACACGCCTTCCACCACCACCATGGTCTTTTGCAGCATGACGAGTTCCGGCCGCGTCTCCATGTCGAAAAGCTCGGTCACTTCGAACAGCAGGGTCAAAAGCTTGCCCATGGAGATCGTCTCGGCCGGCTGGCCGTGGATCGGTTCTCCAATGGCGCGGATCGCCTGCGCGAAACTGGCTTTGTCGTGGTGGCCCGGCACATAACCTGCCTCGAAATGCACCTCAGCCACCCGCATATAGTCGCGGGTAATGAAGCCGTAGAGGATTTCGGCAAGGAAGCGGCGTTCCTTTTTGCCAAGGCGTCCGGCAATGCCCATATCGACGGCAACGATCTCGCCCTCCGCATCCACGAAGAGATTGCCGGGATGCATGTCGGCGTGGAAGAAGCCATCGCGCAGCGTATGCCGTAGGAAGGACTGGATCAGCGTATCGGCGAGCTTGTTCAGGTCGTGGCCGGCGGCCTTCAGGCCCTCGATATCCGACATCTTGACACCGTCGATCCATTCCATGGTGACGACATCGCGACCGGTGCGCTCCCAATCCACCTCCGGAACACGGAAACCCGGATCGTCCTTGGTATTTTCGGCAAGTTCGGAAAGGGCGGCGGCCTCTAGCCGCAGATCCATCTCGATCTTGGTGGTCTGCTCCAGCGTGCGCGTCACCTCGACGGGGCGCAGGCGGCGGGCGGAGCGGACGAAACGCTGCTGCAGGTCGGCGATCAGATACATCGCCTCCAGATCGTTCTGGAAACGCTGGCGCACGCCGGGACGGATGACCTTGACGGCCATCTTGCGCGGCCCTTTTGGTGTATCCACCATTGCCGGGTGCACCTGGGCAATGGAAGCCGCGGCGATCGGATCGCCGAATTCCCTGTAGAGTTCAGACACCGACCGTCCGAGCGAGCCCTCGATATTGGCCTTCGCCGCAGCGGCCGGGAAAAAGGCCATGCGGTCCTGAAGGCTTGCGAGATCGTCGGCGAAGTCGGCGCCTACCACATCCGGCCGGGTGGCGAGAAACTGACCCATCTTCACATAGGAGGGCCCGAGTCGCTCCACAGCCACCGCGAGCCGGTCGCTGCGCTGCGCCCGTTTCGCCTTGCTGCGGGCGAATGGCTTCAGCAGCGCTTTCATTAATTGGGCGGGAGCAGGCAGGTCGTCGGACGGCAGGGCCAGCACGACGCCTTCGCGCACGAGAACCCAGCCAACCCTCGCGAGGCGGAAATATGCGCCCAAAGTACTCATGCTTATGCTTGTCTCCTGCTTTTACCGGCCATGGTCTTAAAGCTTCCAGCCGGAATGCAGGGCGGCGATGCCGCCGGTGTAATTGGTGTAGGTCACGCGGGAGAAGCCGGCGGTGCGGATCATCGTCGCGAAATCTTCCTGATTGGGGAATTTGCGGATCGATTCGACCAGATATTGATAGGGCTCGGCATCACCCGTGATCATCTTGCCGAATTGCGGAATGGCGTTGAACGACCAGGCGTCATAAACACGGTCAAGCAGCGGCATATCGACTTCGGAAAATTCCAGCACCAGCAGCCGCCCGCCACGCTTCAAGACACGGTGTGCCTCTTTCAGCGCGACATCGATGCGCGGCACATTGCGAATGCCAAACGCGATCGTATAGGCGTCGAAACTATTCGCCTCGAAGGGCAGCTCCTCGGCATTGGCCTCCACGAAGGTCAGATTGTCGGAAAGCTTCTTTTTTGCCGCGCGCTCCTCGCCGACGGCCAGCATCGAGCCGTTGATATCGAGAACGGTGGCATGCGCCAGACGGTTGGAGGCTTCGATGATACGGAAGGCGATATCGCCGGTGCCGCCCGCAACGTCCAGAATCTTGTAGGACGGGTCCTTGCGCGGCGAAAGCGAAGAGACCATCGCGTCCTTCCACAGCCGGTGCAGGCCAGCCGACATTACGTCATTCATGATGTCGTAGCGCTTGGCCACCTTATGGAAGACCTCGTTGACCAGCCCCTGCTTTTTGCCTTCGTCCACCTTGTGGAAGCCATAGGACGTTTCCATGCCGCCTTGGGCAGTGGTACGGGCGTCGGTCATCGTCTGTCTCCATATTTATTGCGTGGCGGACCATAGCGGAAACGCCATGGCAACGCTATCTGTTGCCGCATCGCCTGGGCGCGACATTTCGCGTGCACTGTATAGACCACATGGTCCTAACGATAAACTGTCGGATAAGCCAGATGCCAGAATTGCCAGAAGTCGAAACCGTCAGACGTGGCCTTGCACCTGCTATGGAAGGGGCAAGGGTCCGCAGGCTGCATCTCGGCCGCCCGGATCTGCGCTTTCCTTTCCCGGAGGGTTTCGCGGGGCTGATCGAGGGCAAGACGATCATATCGCTCGGACGAAGGGCGAAATATCTTCTCATCGAGCTGGAAGACGGGCTGACGATCGTTTCCCATCTCGGCATGTCCGGTTCGTTTCGTATCGAGGCGGAAACGGATGAGGCTGACAAGACGCCCGGCGCGTTTCATCACGCCCGCTCGAAGGACGGCAAGCACGACCATGTCGTCTTTCATCTCGATCAAGGAGAAGAGCGTGTCTGCGTCATCTATAATGATCCGCGCCGCTTCGGCTTCATGCATCTGGTGGAGCGCAACAAGCTCGATCTTTACCCGGCCTTTGCCGAGCTTGGCCCGGAGCCGACAGGTAATGCGCTGAGCGCGGATTATCTGGCGAGCCGGTTTGAGGGCAAAAGCCAGCCCCTGAAAAGCACGCTGCTGGACCAGAAGGTCATCGCGGGCCTCGGCAATATCTATGTCTGTGAGGCGCTGTGGCGCGCGCATCTTTCGCCCCTGCGGGCCGCGGGAACGCTGGTAACGAAAGGTGGCAAGCCCAAAGCACAACTCGCCGATCTGACGGAGAAAATCCGCGATGTCATCGCCGACGCCATCGCCGCCGGCGGGTCCTCATTACGAGACCATATACAGACGGACGGAACGCTCGGTTATTTCCAGCATTCCTTTTCGGTCTACGATCAGGAAGGCCAGCCTTGCCGGACACCCGGCTGCGGGGGTACGGTTGAAAGGGTGGTGCAGGCCGGTCGTTCGACCTTTTATTGCGCCGCCTGCCAGAAGTAACGCTGTCGGAGTAACGGAGAAGGGGAGACTGCCGTGGACTATGAAACGATACTGGTCGAGAAACGCGATGAGGTGGGTGTCATCACCCTCAACCGCCCCAAGGCGCTCAACGCTCTCAATTCGGTGCTTCTGAAAGAGCTGCGGCACATTCTGTCTTCGTTTTCCGCCGATGATTCCATCGGTGCGATCATTATTACCGGTTCGGAAAAGGCATTTGCTGCTGGCGCCGACATCAAGGAAATGCAGGGGCTGGATTTTGTCGATGCCTATGTCGGCGATTTTCTCGGCGGCTGGGACGAGGTTGCTGCCACCCGCAAGCCTGTTATCGCCGCCGTTTCCGGTTTTGCGCTCGGCGGCGGCTGCGAACTGGCGATGATGTGCGATTTTATCATCGCTTCTGATACGGCGAAGTTCGGTCAGCCGGAAATCACCCTCGGCGTCATCCCCGGCATGGGCGGCTCGCAGCGGCTGACACGGGCAGTCGGCAAGGCAAAGGCCATGGACCTGGTTCTGACCGGCCGCATGATGGATGCAGCGGAAGCCGAGCGCGCCGGTCTCGTGTCGCGTGTTGTGCCGGCTGCAAATCTGATGGACGAGGCGGTTGAGGCCGCAACCCGCATAGCTTCCCTGTCGCGTGCCTCCGTGCTCATGGCCAAGGAAAGCGTCAATCGTTCCTTCGAGGTGCCGCTTTCAGAAGGTCTGAGATTTGAAAGACGCTCCTTCCAGTCGCTCTTTGCCACGGCGGATCAGAAGGAGGGCATGGCCGCCTTCGTGGAAAAGCGCAAACCCGCTTTCCGGAATCGCTAAGGATTCGGAATATCGGCGCTTTTAAGCGTTTTGCGCGTTGACGGGCGTAAGCTTTAGCGGTATATGCCCGCCCACGGTTAAGGAAAGCCATCCGGCTTGTCCGAAATTACTCCCGCATTCTTGGGTTACGTGAGGTCTTCTAACGACCCGATCCTATGGTTGCGGAATTTGGTTTGAATTCGAAGAGAGGCATACATGGCCAATACAACTTCGGCGAAAAAGGCGACCCGCAAGATCGCTCGCCGTACCGCAGTCAACAAGGCTCGCCGTTCGCGCGTTCGCGGCTTCATCCGCAAGGTCGAGGAAGCCATCGCTTCCGGTGATCTGGCAGTCGCCACCGAAGCTCTGAAGGCAGCTCAGCCCGAGATCCAGCGCGCCGCCACCCGGGGCGTTCTGCACGGCAACACCGCATCCCGTAAGGTGTCGCGTCTCGCACAGCGCGTTAAGGCTCTTTCCGCCTAATCCGGCTAATCACAAATAATTATTCAAAAAGCCTGGTCTTTTGACCGGGCTTTTTGTGATTCTAACTGCCCGTTAACCATTGCTGCCGTAACGTGACAAACGCATGTCAGATGGACGACAGGAAATTTGCAGTAAAAACAATAACTTGCTGGAGGTCTCTGGAAAACTCAGGGGCTTTCTCTACGGAAGTCGCGGCTAGTTTTGAGTCAAGAAGATTTTTATTTTTTTGCCAAAATCCGCTCTTAAAAATTGCCAAAATTGAATCTCATTGATTCATAAGCGATTCTGCTTCGCACCCTGTCGGTGATGCAAAACGGCCTTTGCGAGTCAATGGCCGATCTGAGTTTTTGCAGAAAAAACGCCATTGATCTCTCCCCACGATCCTGCCTAAATGCATTTCAACAAGGGGTGCGGATCTCAGTCCACAGATTATCTCGATGATCGTATCGACGATATTCACCTTCTTGCTGACGGGTCTTTCGAGGTCCGTTTTTTCAGGTCATGGAGCTTTTTGTGCCGTTTCGGTCTCCGGAACGGGCGGGGTTTTTTTGCCCTCAAGAATGCGCCTTAAGGTTGTAGCGAAAGGAGCGTTTTTAGCGTGTCGCAGGCCTCTCCATGAGGGGGAGGGAAATGGGATAACCGGCTCGCAAACAAGTAGTCGCCTTTGGCGTTCTTTCGAGGGGAACGCTTGGGGGCAGAAATAAACGAGGGGGATCCCTGGCGGTCGATCTTTGATCGTCAGGCTATGATTGGCAATTTGAAAGGCGGCAATATGCAATTGAATTTGGCGATGGGTGCGGTGGCTGATGGGGACCGCGCACCAAAGACGCGTGATGCAGCTTGCTCAGATGCGGCAGGGGACAAATCGGCAATGACGCACGATGCGCTGTTTGAACGTTTTAGCGCGCGGCTCAAGGCACAGGTTGGTCCGGAGGTCTATGCAAGCTGGTTCGCACGGCTCAAACTCCATACCGTTTCGAAAAGCGTCGTCCGTTTTACCGTTCCGACGACCTTTCTGAAGTCCTGGATCAACAACCGTTACATGGACCTGATCACCAACCTCGTCCAGAGCGAGGATCCGGATGTGCTGAAGGTGGAGATTCTGGTCCGCTCGGCCAGCCGCCCGATCCGTCCGGCTCAGACCGAGGAGAGGGTGCAGCCCGTTGCGGAGGTTGGTGCGGCTCCGCGGAACAAGTCCTTTATACCGTCGCAGCCCGCCACGCCTGCCGCGCAGCCCGCGGCTTCGCAGGCGACCCTGCGTCAGGGCGGTTCCGGGCCGTTGTTCGGCTCGCCGCTCGACACGCGTTTCACCTTCGATACCTTTGTTGAAGGCTCGTCTAACCGCGTCGCGCTTGCGGCGGCAAAGACGATCGCCGAAGCCGGTGCCGGCGCCGTGCGCTTCAACCCGCTGTTCATCCATGCGGGTGTTGGTCTCGGCAAGACGCATCTTCTGCAGGCAATCGCCAATGCCGCCATCGACAGCCCGCGCAATCCGCGCGTGGTCTATCTGACAGCTGAATATTTCATGTGGCGTTTTGCAACCGCAATCCGCGACAACGATGCCCTGACGCTGAAGGACACGCTACGCAATATCGACCTGCTCGTCATCGACGACATGCAGTTCCTGCAGGGCAAGATGATCCAGCATGAATTCTGCCACCTGCTGAACATGCTGCTCGACAGCGCCAAGCAGGTCGTGGTCGCTGCTGACCGTGCGCCATGGGAGCTGGAATCGCTCGATCCGCGTGTCCGTTCCCGTCTTCAGGGCGGCATGGCGATCGAGATCGAAGGTCCCGATTACGACATGCGCTACGAAATGCTCAACCGCCGCCTCGGCTCGGCGCGCCAGGACGATCCGTCTTTCGAGATTTCGGACGAAATCCTGACCCACGTTGCCAAAAGCGTGACGGCGAGCGGACGCGAACTGGAAGGTGCCTTTAACCAGCTGATGTTCCGTCGCTCTTTTGAGCCGAACCTCTCGGTTGACCGTGTCGATGAACTGCTGTCACATCTCGTCGGGACGGGTGAGGCCAAGCGCGTGCGCATCGAGGATATTCAGCGCATCGTCGCCAAGCACTATAATGTGTCGCGGCAGGAACTGGTGTCCAACCGTCGCACCCGCGTCATCGTCAAGCCGCGCCAGATCGCCATGTATCTGGCCAAGATGCTGACGCCGCGTTCTTTCCCCGAGATCGGTCGCCGTTTCGGCGGTCGCGATCACACCACGGTTCTGCATGCCGTGCGCAAGATCGAGGAACTGATTTCCGGTGACACCAAGCTTGGCCATGAGGTTGAGCTGCTAAAGCGCCTGATCAACGAAAACAACGCATAAAAAGAAGCGGCCTTCGGGCCGCTTCAGTCCGTTGGCAAGTCCCACTCATATTCGACGTCATCCTCGGGCCTGTCCCGAGGATCAGGTCACGTATGGTAAAATCAATAGGTTGCAGATCCTCGGGACTGGCCAGAGCATGATGAAGGCAAGTTTTCAGACTTCGTCATCACCCTCAAGCGGCTTTCGGGCCGCTTTTTTATTGGTGGTTAGAGGCGTTGTCGATGCTGTGGATCAGCAGGCGAGATCGGCCACCACGGCATCCAGAATAAGCATGCCTGAAGGGGTGCAGCGCAGGCGGGAATTGCCGAGCCTTTCCACGAAACCATGCTGCAGAAGGAACTCTTCCTTTTCCGGATCGAGATCGCGGCCGGAAAGGTCGCTCCAGCGCGCAAGATCGATGCCCTCGCGCAGGCGAAGGCCCATCAGCAGCAATTCGTCGGCCTGTTCGTCGACGCCGAGCAGTTCCTGATCGACCATGCCGTGGCCTTCCCGCTCAACGGTTTCGAGCCAGTTTTCCGGGTGGCGTTCGGTGGCGGTGGCGAGCTTGGAAGCGCCTCTCGTCAGGCGTCCATGCGCGCCGGGGCCAATACCGGCGTAGTCACCATAACGCCAGTAGGTAAGGTTGTGGCGGCTTTCGGCGCCGGGCCGGGCGTGGTTGGAAACCTCATAGGCCGGCATGCCGTAACGCTCGGTGATTTCCTGGGTTGCCTCATAAAGCACGGCCGAATGCTCGCCATCCGGCACGATGAGCTTGCCGGCCTTGTGCAGGCCGTAGAAAGGCGTGCCTTCCTCGATGGTCAGCTGGTAGAGCGACAGATGGTCGACGGCATAGGAGACAGCCTCCTTTAGCTCCGCGTCCCATTCGGCGACGGTCTGGTTCGGGCGGGCATAGATGAGATCGAAGGACATACGCGGAAAAATCTCCCGCGCCAGCCGAATGGCTTTCAAGGCATCGGCAACATCATGCAGGCGGCCGAGGAACTTCAGGTCGCGGTCGTTGAGCGCCTGCACGCCGAGTGAGACACGATTGACGCCAGCCGCGCGATAACCGCGAAAACGTTCCGCCTCGACGCTGGAAGGATTGGCCTCCATGGTGATCTCGATACCGTCAGGCACATGCCAGAAGCGCGCGACGCCATCGAGAAGTGCGCCGACCGTCTGCGGGTCCATCAGTGATGGCGTGCCGCCGCCCATGAAGATGCTGGTCACAACGCGCGGGCCGCTCAGCGTCCGCATATGTTCCATTTCACGGAGAAAGGCAGCCGTAAACCGTTCCTGATCCACCGGCCGGTGGCGGACATGGCTGTTGAAATCGCAATAGGGACATTTGGCCGCGCAGAAGGGCCAATGCAGATAGATCCCGAAACCGGGATCGCCCGTATCCGGCAGAAGCGATGCGCCGGGGGCAGAAAGTTGATGCTCCCCGACCATCGGGTTCATGCCTCCAGGCAGGTTTCTACGAATTTCTTGAAGGCGCGGGCACGGTGCGACAGCGCAAAGGCATCGCCGTGTTTCCAGCCGTGTTTTTCATCCGAGCTCATCTCGCCGAATGTAGTGTCATAACCTTCGGGCTTAAAGATGGGATCATAACCGAAGCCGCTCGTTCCGCGCGGTGGCCAAACGACAGCGCCTTCCACCTCGCCACGGAAATATTCGACATGCCCGTCCGGCCAGGCAAGGCACAGCACACTGACAAAGCGGCCGGTGCGATCTTCCAGCTTCGATGCACCACGCTCGGCAAGCGCATCCTCGACCTTCTGCATCGCCATGGCGAAGTCGCGCGTGCCGTCGGCCGTCTCCGCCCAATTGGCGGTATAGACGCCAGGCGCACCGTCAAGCGCGTCGATGACCAGACCGGAATCGTCGGACAAAGCCGGAAGACCGGATGCCTTTGCGGAGGCAAGCGCCTTGATGGCGGCATTTTCCTCGAAGGTGGTGCCCGTCTCGTCCGGCTCCGAGAAATTCAGCTCCGCCGCCGATTTGGCGGAAAAGCCGAAAGGCCCGATCAGATCAGCGATTTCGGCGATCTTACCCTTGTTATGGCTGGCGACGACGATCGTTCTGGTATCGAGCTTGCGCATCACGTTTTCCTGTCGGCTCAGGCGATGGCCTGTTTCTGAAGGGTGACCAGTTCGCTGCATCCCGCCTTGGCAAGACCGAGCAGCGTCAGGAATTCCTCCTCGGAGAAGGGCGCGCCTTCCGCCGTTCCCTGAACCTCGACGATGCCGCCGGAACCGGTGATGACGAAATTTGCATCGGTCTCGGCAGAGGAATCCTCGAGATAATCGAGATCGATCACCGGCTGGTTTGCGAAGATACCGCAGGAGATCGCCGCGATATGGTCCTTCAGAACCTTCTCGACCTTGATCATGTTACGGGTTTCCATCCACTTCAGGCAATCGTGGAGCGCAATCCATGCGCCGGTGATGGAAGCGGTGCGGGTGCCGCCATCGGCCTGGATGACGTCGCAGTCGATGCTGATCTGGCGTTCGCCGAGTGCCTGCAGATCAACAACGGCGCGCAGCGAGCGGCCGATGAGGCGCTGGATTTCCTGCGTGCGGCCGCCCTGCTTGCCGGAGGCGGCTTCGCGCTTCATGCGCTCATGGGTGGAGCGCGGCAGCATGCCGTATTCGGCGGTGACCCAGCCCTTGCCGCTGTTGCGCAGCCATGGCGGCGTCTTTTCTTCCAGGCTTGCGGTGACGAGCACATGCGTGTCGCCGAATTTCACCAGACAGGAACCTTCGGCATGTTTCGAGAAATTGCGCTCGAAGGAAACCTTGCGCATCTGGTCGGTTTTTCTGCCTGAAGGCCGCATATGATCCACTCTCCATGTTGGTCCCTGCCTTCTAAGGCGCGCTCCGGGCTTTTGCAAAGCCAATTTCCATTTTGCCGCGGCGTTGCAACGCATTATATTGATGCGAGCTGGTTTGAACGACAAAGAACGGACGAAATGGGTTTTTCCGCACCGCTATCAAAAGATCAGGCATCATTGCTGGATGAACGGTCTCGGGAAATTTTCCGGCGCATCGTTGAAGGCTATCTCGATACGGGTGAGCCGCTCGGATCCCGCAGCCTGTCGCGGCTGTTGCCGATGTCGCTTTCGCCCGCCTCCGTCCGCAATGTCATGAGCGATCTTGAGGAACTCGGCCTCATCTATTCGCCGCATATCAGCGCTGGGCGCCTGCCCACCCAGACGGGGCTGCGCTTTTTCGTCGACGCCTTCATGCAGGTGGGTGATCTGCCTGCGGAAGAAAGGGCGAATATCGACCGTCAGATCGGGCCGGTCGCCGGCCACGAGCAGTCGTTGGAAGGGTTGTTGACCGAGGCAAGCCGCATGCTGTCAGGCATGTCGCGCGGCGCCGGCCTGGTGCTGACCGCCAAGAATGATGTCATCCTCAAACATGTGGAATTCATAAGGCTGGAGCCCACCAAGGCGCTCGCCGTGCTGGTCGGCGATCACAATCAGGTCGAAAACCGCATCATTGAATTGCCCGCCGGCATTTCGTCATCGCAATTGATCGAGGCGGCGAATTTCATCAATGCCCATCTGTCCGGCCAGACGCTGCAGGAATTGCGGACACAATTCCAGAAGCAGCAGGCGGAACTGCAATCGGAACTCGGCACGCTGGCGCAGGATCTCATCGAGCGCGGTCTGGCCGTCTGGGCGGGTGACAATGAGGAGGGCAAGCTTGGCCGCCTCATCGTTCGCGGACGCTCCAACCTGCTGGAGGGTCTCGCCGGTGAAGAAGATATCGATCGGGTGCGCCTGCTGTTCGATGATCTGGAGCGCAAGGAAAACCTCATCGAAATCCTCAACCTCGCGGAAAGCGGCTCCGGGGTCAGGATTTTCATCGGCTCTGAAAACAAGCTATTTTCGCTCTCCGGTTCTTCTCTGATCGTCGCGCCCTATCGCGATGAGGACAACCGTGTGGTGGGTGCGGTCGGCGTTATCGGCCCCACCAGGCTGAATTATGCCCGTATCGTGCCAATGGTGGATTATACCGCGCAGATCATGGCGCGCCTTTCCCGCAAGCAAAGATAGGACAAGCCCGCAAAGGTCAGAGAATGCGGCAAGCTTTTCGCCGCAAGCCTTGATTTTTGCCCGTCAAAGCTCGATATCGGGCGCAACCAACAATATTCAAATCTGGAGAACGTCATGACCGACGATACAAAAAAGCCCGGACCTGACGCGGACGTCGCGGAAGATTTTGTCGATCTTGCCCAGGCAGGTGAAGAACAGGCCGAAACGGCAGAACCCGATCCGGTCGAGCAGCTCAAGGCTGAGAACGCCGATCTGCGCGATAAATTCCTGCGACTTGCGGCCGAGATGGACAATCTTCGCCGTCGCACCGAACGCGATGTCAAGGATGCCAAGGCCTATTCCCTGGCCGGTTTTGCACGCGATATGCTCGCCGTTTCCGATAATCTTCGCCGTGCGCTCGAAGCCATTCCCGATGAGCTCAAGACCAATGGTGAAGCCGGTCTCAACGGCCTCATCGAAGGCGTCGAGATGACGGAACGTTCGATGCTGTCGACGCTGGAACGCCACGGCGTGAAGAAGATCGATGCCGAGGGCCAGAAGTTCGACCCGAATTTCCATCAGGCCATGTTCGAAATTCCGAATACGGCGGTTCCGAACAATACGGTGCTGCAGGTGGTCCAGGCTGGTTTCACCATCGGCGATCGCGTGCTGCGCCCCGCCATGGTCGGTGTCGCCAAGGGTGGCCCGAAGGTGGAGACAGCCGCCTCTGCCGAGCCGGGCACCTCGTCTCTCAATGAAAAAGACGCGTAAGGCATCTGTCTTTACGTCATAAAAAACGCGCCTTCAGGGCGCGTTTTTTATTGCCGTTAAACTGAGGGGGCGGGTTGCGATCAAGCCGCCGTCGCCTGTTCCTGATTGAGGAAGGCGTAGATTGCTGTGTCGGAATCGGTCGCACGCAGCTTGGCCACCAGTTCAGGGTCGCGCAGGGCGCGTGCAATTCTGGACAAAGCCTTCAGATGATCCGCGCCGGCGCCCTCGGGCGCAAGCAGCAGGAAAACCAGATCGACCGGCTGGTCGTCCAGCGCTTCGAAATCGACCGGCGTTTCAAGGCGTGCGAAAACGCCGGTGATCTGGTGAATACTGTTGAGCTTGCCATGCGGAATGGCAATGCCGTGGCCCACACCGGTGGAGCCGAGCTTCTCGCGCTGGAGGATGACGTCGAAAACTTCCCGTTCCGAGACTCCGGTAATTCTGGCTGCCTTTGCAGCCAGCTCCTGAAGCAATTGCTTTTTGGAATTCACCTTGAGGGCGGGAATAATCGCATCTTGTTGCAGCAAATCTGCCAACGCCATTCTCTTTTTCCTTCATGCCATCGAGACGATGCAGGAGGCAGATGCATTTTCGCGCTCTGCCTCCCACGTCTTGTCAGACTGTTCAGCTCTTGATCGTTTCCGCGTCGATCCAGCCAATATTGCCGTCATGACGCCGATAAACGATGTTGAGATATTCTTTGCCGGGGCTGCGGAAGAGCAGAACCGGTTCGTCGGTCATGTCGAGCGCCATCACGGCGCTGGCGACTGACATGGTCTTAATCTGTTTCGAACTCTCCGCCACAATGGTGGGTGCGTAATCTTCAGGAACCTCGTGGTCCTCATCGGGAACAGCATCCATCACCGTATAGGCGATTTCCTGCGACACGCCATTCAAACCACTGTGGTGGTCCTTCAGCTTGCGCTTGTAGCGACGCAGGCGCTTCTCGATCCGCTCGGCGGCGGCGTCGAAGCTGGCTTGCGGATCATTTGCCTGACCCGCCGCATGCAATACAACGCCCGTATCGAGATGCAGCTTGCAGTCGGCGGCAAAACGCGATCCGGACTTCTCCACGGTCACTTGGCCTGAATACCCCCCATCGAAGTATTTGGTAACTGCCAGACCTATATTGTCCTCGATCCGCTGACGGAAAGATTCACCGATCTCCATATGTTTACCAGATACACGCACACTCATGGAAATTTTCCTTTTTGTAGTGATTTGCGAGTACCAGCTTACGTCAAGCCGCGCGCGCATCCAAGCGTTTCGAAGACCTTAAAAAGCCTCCATTTGAATTTTACGCCCATGGACGGTGGAGATGAATCCGTTACAAATGACCTTGCTTACGTGTGCGGCGGGCTTCTAGCCCCTGGCGTGGCAAGAGTCAATGGTGCGGCAAAAAACCGCCCCAAACGTGAACGGGCTCGTTGCTCAGAAGGCGGAAAGCTTGGCCTGCGCCTTCTTTTCCCGGCGCCTCTGCACGGAGGAGGGGATGTTCATCGCCTCGCGATATTTGGCGACCGTGCGGCGGGCGATATCGATGCCGCTCTTTTTCAGATTGTCGACGATGTCGTCGTCGGAAAGGACTGCCTCGGCGGCCTCGTGCGCGATCATGGCCTTGATGCGGTGACGCACCGCTTCCGCCGAATGGCTGTCTCCGCCTTCCACGGCGCTGATTGAGACGCTGAAGAAATATTTGAGCTCAAACAGACCGCGTGGCGTCAGCATGTATTTTTTGGACGTTACCCGGCTGACGGTGGATTCATGCATCTTGATGGCGTCGGCCACCGTCTTGAGGTTCAGCGGGCGTAGCTGGTCGACACCATTGACGAGGAAGGCATCCTGCTGGCGCACGATTTCCGTCGCCACCTTCATGATTGTCCGGGCGCGCTGGTCTAGGCTGCGGGTCAGCCAATGGGCCGTCTGCATGCATTCGGCCAGAAAATCCTGATCCTCGCCCGCGCGCGCCTTATGTTTCGACACCTCGGCGAAGTAACTCTGGTTGATGAGCACGCGCGGCAGGGTCTCGGGGTTGATTTCCACCAGCCAGCCGCCGGTGGAGGAGGGGCGAACGATAATGTCGGGAACGATGGTCTCCGAAACCATCGAGTCGTAACCTGCGCCGGGGCGGGGGTTGAGCGTGCGGATTTCCGCCAGCATATCGAGGAGGTCTTCCTCATCGACACCGCAGATTTTTTTCAAGGAAGCGAAGTCGCGTTTCGCGAGAAGTTCCAGATTATCGACGAAAGCCCGCATGGCCGGGTCTAGCCGATCCTTCTGGGCCAGCTGGATCGCCAGACATTCGCTCAGGGAACGGGAAAATACACCCGGTGGGTCGAAGCCCTGAAGCGTCTTCAGGACGTGCTCGACTGCCGACGGCGCCGCTCCCAGCCGTTCGGCGACATCATCGACGGCATCAGCCGCAATATAGCCGGTTTCATCGAGCTGGCCGATCAGCGCATCGGCGATCATCCGGTCCTCGGCGGCTGATATGGCGAGCGGCAATTGCTGATTGAGATGGTCGCCGAGGCTCTGTCTGGCCGCGACGAAATCATCGAGGTCATAACTTTCCCCGGACTCCTGACCGGGCATGGATTTCCATTGGCCGGCCAGTTCAGGCGCATCGGCTTTTCGGGGCTCAGCATCGTCGGGAAAGACGTTTTCGAAGCTGGTATCCAGTTGCTCGCCGAGATTTGCGGCGCGATCGCCATACCAATCGTCACTGTCTGATGTCACCGTGGCGGATCTCTCCGAGCCTTCGCTGTCCGCGTCGCCGAAACTCTCCGCCTCTACCGGGGCATCGCTGCTCAAATCGCCATCGTTTGCCGCAATTTCCAGCAATGGATTGCGCTCCACCTCCTGCGCGATGAACTGCGTCAGCTCGAAATGCGTCATCTGAAGCAGCTGGATGGACTGCATCAGTTGCGGTGTCATTACAAGAGACTGGTTTTGACGCAGCAAAAGGCTGGCAGACAATGCCATGGCGGACGCGAAACTCCCCTTACAGCTTCTCCATGGCCACAGTTTTCATAAATTTTGCGGAGGCGATGGAACTTGGCCCAAAAATTGCTTTTTTATCTTGTTTGGTCAAGCGTCAGGGCGGGGCGCGATGAAGAATCTTTCGCGCGCCGATCATGATGATTTTAGGTCGAAACGACCTAAAATCTTAAATCATGATCTAGATCATATAATTAGAGCGGGATTTCAAGCAAAAACCGCACACACTTTTCGCTATCCCGCTCTGGGTTCAAAGGCTAAAATTGTTGCCGAGATAGAGACGGCGTACATCCGGATTGTTGACGATATCGTCTGGACGCCCATGCGTCAGAACCTCGCCGGCATGGATGATGTAGGCGCGGTCGATGAGACCGAGCGTTTCACGGACGTTGTGGTCGGTCACGAGAACGCCGATGCCGCGCGCTGTCAGGTGTCTCACCAGATTCTGGATATCGCTGACAGAAATCGGATCAACGCCCGCGAAAGGTTCGTCGAGCAGCATGAAAGTCGGATCGGTCGCAAGAGCGCGCGCGATTTCCAGACGCCGCCGCTCGCCGCCCGAAAGCGCCACGGCAGGGGATTTGCGCAGCTGCGCGATGTGAAACTCTTCCAGCAGCTCATCAAGCTTGTGGTTGCGCTTGGCTGCGTCCGGCTCATGCACTTCCAGCACGGCGCGGATGTTTTCCTCAACGGTGAGGCCGCGGAAAATCGATGCTTCCTGCGGCAGATAACCGACGCCGAGACGGGCGCGACGATACATCGGCATGGTGGTGACATCATTGCCGTTGATGGCGATCTTGCCGGTATCGACGGGTACCAGGCCCGTGATCATGTAAAAACAGGTGGTCTTTCCGGCGCCGTTCGGGCCGAGCAGTCCCACGGCCTCGCCACGGCGCACGACCAGCGAAACCCCGTTGACGACACGACGCGTATTATAGGTCTTCGTCAGGCCATGCGCGATCAGCGTGCCCTGATAGGGGGTTTTGTCCGCCGGTGGGACCGCGTCCGCGGATCGGCTGCGTCCGCCGCCGAATATCTTTGAGATCGAGGGTATCTTCACGAGGAAAGACTACTGTTTTTTCTGGGATTTCGGATCAAGCATGATCCGAACAGGGCCGCCGCAGCTTTCGAGCTTGGCCTGTCCCGTATTCATCAGGACGGTCAGTTTGCAGCCGGTGAAGACATTCGTGCCCTCGGACAGCACGACCTGCTTGCCCGTGAGAATGAAGGTCTGCGCCGCCATGTCGAATTCGCCGTGATCGGCCGTCGCCTTCTGGGTCTCGGACGTCAGATAGACATTATTGTCGACGAAGATTTTTTCGATATTGGCGTCGCCGCTGGTGAGCGATGAACCCTCGCCCTTGTAGTTCACCGTCATCTTGCCGGCCTGAAGGGTGGTCGTTCCCTGCACCACCTTCACATTGCCGGTGAAATAGGCCTTGCGCTCCTGATCGCGAATCTCGAGCTGATCGCTTTCAATTGCGATCGGCTGGTCGCCGGAGAGCTTGACACCCTGCATGTTGCTGGTGGTGTTCTGGGCGAAAGCCACAGTTGCAAGACACGAAAAAACAAGACCTGCGGCTGCGAGGCCGGCGGATTTGCCAAGGGAAACGGGACGGGAAATTTGCATCATCTGGACCGGGCTCTCACTTGCCTTCATTCTTGATATTGGATGCAGCGATACGTGCCCGTACCTGCCCCGAAAATGTAATTGTCTTGCCATTATCGGCGATGTCAATCGATTGCGCAACAATCGAGCCGTCGTTTGTTTTGATCGAAACCGGCTCCTGGCTGCTCATTTTCCCGGCCTTCAGATCGACATCCGCAGACTGGAACTTCGCTTGTATGCCATTGCTGAGATTGATGTCAAAAGGGGCGGTCATCTTCAGCTTGTTGGTGGCCCGGTCAAAAATGCCTTCATGGGCGATCACCTGGGCGATACCGTCATTCACCGGCACTGCGGCCAGAACCTTCTCAAGCGTCATCAGGTTGGGGTTGGCGATGTCCTGCAACGCACGGTCGGCGTTCATGGAATAATCGATCCCCTTCTCGTTGCGGCCGGCAACGGCAGGTTTTTCCATAACGATCTTGCCGTCTTCAATTCGCGCGCTCTCCAGAGAGACCTCATCGGGCGCCCAGGTTCGGATAACCGAGACGGCGATGAAGGCGAGCGAAACGATGGCTGCGCCGAGCGGCAGAATGATTTTCAGCCGTTTCACGCGCGCAGAATGCCTCAGCGCGGTGTCATAGGCACCGTTCTGGTCATTGGGCAGCGAGAATGCTGGCGCGGGTTCGCGGAGTCTTTCGAGCATAAGAGTGGGTCCGGAATGCTTCCCCGGCGCCATTCTGGCGCACAATCGAAGCTTGTGTCTCTATCTAAATGTCTTTGGCATGAGTGCTTTGTCCTGCCAATATGGTTTTTGTCTGGAGAGGTGCAAGGGAAATGCGAATTTTATCGTAATTCTGGTTTCCTTATTGTTTCCTTGCGGCTTCGCGTTAGAAGAACCATATGGCCTAAAGCGCAAAAGCGGATGACAGAGGTTTCTATGGACAATATGGCGATAGCGGATCGCAGGCGGTTGCGCCGCAAGCTGACTTTCTGGCGGATTGCGGCCGTTCTTCTGCTCGTCGCCGGCGCTTTCGGTCTTTACCGGTTTTTATGGGATGGACCGCAGCAAAGTGCGAAGCCCCATATTGCCCGCGTGGAGGTCTCCGGCCTGATCACCGATAATACCGAACTTCTCGAGCGGCTCGACAAGATCGCCAAGAGCGACAATGTCAAAGGGTTGATCGTGTCGATTTCCTCGCCAGGCGGCACCACCTATGGCGGTGAGCGCATCTTCAAGGCCATTCGAGGCGTGGCGGAAAAGAAGCCGGTTGTCTCGGATGTGCGCACGCTCGCCGCTTCCGCAGGTTACATGATCGCGTCCGCGGGTGATGTCATCGTTGCCGGCGAAACCTCGATCACCGGCTCGATCGGCGTGATCTTCCAGTATCCCCAGCTTGGCCAGCTGATGGAAAAGCTCGGCGTTTCGTTGCAGGAAATCAAGTCGTCGCCGATGAAGGCGGAGCCTTCGCCGTTCCACGAGGCACCGGAAGAGGCAAAGTCGATGATCCGCGCCATGGTGATGGACAGCTATGGCTGGTTTGTCGACCTTGTGGCTGATCGCCGCAAGCTGCCGCGCGAAGACGTGCTGACACTGGCGGATGGATCGATTTTCACCGGCAGACAGGCGCTCGCCAACAAGCTGGTCGATACGCTGGGCGGCGAAAAGGAAATTCGCAGCTATTTCGAAACCCGTGGTGTTGCCAAGGATTTGCCGATCGTCGAATGGCGCGCGCCATCGTCCCGTTCGCCTTTTTCGCTTTTCAGTGTTGCGCAAATAGCGAAGTTTCTGGGATATGACGATTTAATTCCCTTCGCAGGCCCCGGCCAGCTCGGTGCGGACAAGTTGTTTCTTGACGGTCTTGTTTCCGTTTGGCAGGTTGAGCCGCGTTAAAAATCCAATTCTTTCAGGGGGCAACCGTGATCAAGTCTGAACTGGTGCAGATCGTTGCTGCGCGTAACCCGCACCTTTATCACCGTGACGTGGAAAACATCGTCAATGCGGTGCTGGATGAAATCACCGACGCCCTGGCGGCAGGAAATCGTGTCGAGCTTCGTGGTTTCGGCGCATTTTCGGTGAAAAACCGTCCTTCGCGTTCCGGCCGGAACCCGCGCACGGGTGAGTCGGTTTTCGTCGAGGAAAAATGGGTGCCTTTCTTCAAGACGGGCAAGGAACTGCGTGAGCGCCTGAACCCCGGTATGGGCGACGAAGAGGACGATTGATCGTCCCTGCCGCCTGGCGACTGAAAAGGAGCCGGTGGAACGCCCGCTGCGATGGAGTATTGTCGGATGTCGAAAAAAATCATCAATCTCATCATCCTGCTTCCGCTGGCGGTCATCCTCGTCATTCTGTGCGTGGCCAACCGCCAGTCCGTGACGCTGGCGCTCAATCCGTTCCGGCCGGAAGACGGCGTTCTTTCCTTCACCGCGCCGTTTTTCGTCTTCCTGTTCCTGGCGGTGATTTTCGGCGTGCTGCTGGGATCGGCGGCCACCTGGTTTGCGCAGGGCAAACATCGCAAGCGTGCCCGTATCGAAGCCAAGGAGGCTGTGCGCTGGCATGATGAGGCGAACCGCCAGAAGGCGGCCGCCGCCGGACAGCTGCCGCAGGCGGGCCAACTCCCGGCAAAGTGATGGCGCCGACATTCGTTCCGGCTCTAGGCGAGCGGCGCATGGAATGCTATTTGCTGGCGCAATAAGACGCGGGCAAAAGCGGAAAGATTTCCATTGAAGAAAAAAGACAGCCGGCCGGGCAATCGTGTGCGAGCCGGGAACGAGAAAAAACAGGTTCATGCCGCAAAGCCGGCGCGTCGCGCGGATGCCGCGCCGAAAAAGCGCGAGCCGGATGCCGTGCGCAGCGTGCAGAAGGCCGCGCCGAAGGAAAAACCCGTCGTAGCGACCGCCGTTGAACAGGCCCCTGCGCGCGCACTTATGCAGCGCACCGGGGCGCTTCCCGCGGAACAGGTTCCGGTCATTCTGGAATCGAGCGGCGCGGGTGATTTTCATCTGATCGATAGCGGCAACGGCCTGAAGCTTGAACAATATGGCGATTACCGCATCGTCCGTCCCGAAGCGCAGGCTCTCTGGAAGCCTTCGATCCCGGACCGCGTATGGCAGAATGCGGATGCCGTCTTTACCGGCGATACCGATGAGGACGGCATGGGCCGCTGGCGCTTTCCGAAGGAAGCGCTCGGCGAGACATGGCCGCTGTTCTTGCTCGGGGTCGAATTTCTCGGCCGCTTCACGGCCTTCCGGCATGTTGGCGTCTTTCCCGAACAGATCGTGCATTGGGAATGGCTGAAACATGCCGTCGAAACGGCCGACCGGCCGCTGAAAGTGCTGAACCTCTTCGGTTACACCGGCGTCGCCTCGCTGGTTGCGGCCGCAGCGGGCGCGGAAGTGACCCATGTCGACGCCTCCAAGAAAGCGATTGGCTGGGCGAAGGAGAACCAGGCGCTTGCCGGGCTCGAACAGGCACCGATCCGCTGGATTTGCGAAGACGCCATGAAGTTCATCCAGCGTGAGGAGCGCCGCGGCAACAACTACGATATCATCCTCACCGACCCGCCGAAATTCGGCCGCGGCACCCATGGTGAAGTCTGGCAATTGTTCGACCATCTGCCGCTGATGCTGGATATCTGCCGCGAAATCCTCTCGCCCAAGGCGCTCGGCCTTGTGCTGACGGCCTATTCGATCCGGGCGAGCTTCTATTCGATGCATGAACTGATGCGCGAAACCATGCGCGGCGCCGGTGGCGTCGTCGCGTCAGGCGAGCTTGTCATTCGTGAAGCCGGGCTCGACGGCAAGACGCCAGGCCGCGTGCTTTCCACATCGCTGTTCAGCCGCTGGGAGCCGAAATGATGAAGGATATGCGTGAAAACACCGCGCGCCGGGTTGGCCAGGTCAAGGAAGTGACCAGCCTTGCCAATCCCATCATCAAGGATATCAAGGCGCTCACCCAGAAAAAGGGCAGGGAAGAGACCGGCACCTTCATGGCTGAAGGCCTGAAGCTGGTCATCGACGCGCTCGAACTCGGCTGGACGATCAAGACGCTGGTTTATGCCAAGGCCGCCAAGGGCAAGCCGCTGGTGGAGCAGGCGGCGGTGAAGACGGTCGCCACGGGCGGGCTCGTGCTCGAAGTCAGCGAAAAGGTCATCGCCTCGATCACCCGCCGCGATAATCCGCAGATGGTTGTCGGCATTTTCGAACAGAAATGGAAGCCGCTGAAGGATATCCGCCCGGAAAAGGGCGAGACCTATATCGCGCTCGACCGGGTGCGTGATCCCGGCAATCTCGGCACCATTATCCGCACGGCGGATGCGGCGGGCGCTTCAGGCGTCATTCTCGTGGGTGATTGCACGGATCCGTTTTCGCTGGAAACGGTGCGCGCCACCATGGGTTCGGTCTTCGCCACGCCCGTTGCCCGCGCTTCGGTCGAAGAATTCCTGTCCTGGAAAAAATCGGCGCAGGTCAGCGTCGTCGCCACCCATCTGGCGGGTTCGGTTGATTATCGAAAGATCGATTATGCCGGAAAGCCGGTCGTGATCTTAATGGGTAACGAACAATCCGGCCTGCCGCCGGAACTCGCCGGGAAGGCCGACCAGCTGGCGCGCATTCCCCAACAGGGCCGCGCCGACAGCCTCAATCTCGCCATCGCAACCGCCGTCATGCTGTTTGAAGCACGGCGGCATCTCCTCGAACTCGCACCGGTGACGTAATGGCCAAAGCGGCATTGTTCTCGAAATTCGGTCCGGCCTTTGCGCTGATCGTTGCCGCACTGGTGCTGGACCAGATCGTCAAGCAGCTGGTCGAAGCCTATCTGCCGCTGCAGGAGATGGTTCCGGTTGCTCCGTTCCTGGCGCTGTACCGCACCTACAATCTCGGCGTGGCCTTTTCGATGCTGGAGGATATGCACGGCTGGTTCATCGTCAGCATGCGGCTCGTCATCGTGGTCTTCGTTCTGTGGCTGTGGCGCAAGACGGCGACGGACCGCACCTTTGCCCATCTCGGTTTCGCCTTCATCATCGCAGGCGCTGCCGGCAATCTTCTCGATCGCTTTTTCTACGGTCACGTCATCGACTATATCCTGTTTTACACGCAGACATGGTCCTTCGCGGTTTTCAATCTGGCCGACAGTTTCATAACCATCGGCGCAGCCTGCGTCATTCTCGACGAGTTTTTGCACGCCCGGGCGGCTAAAAAGTAAAATTTTAAGGTTTCAGCCAAACATATCAAAACCGCTGCCGTGGTAGCGGTTGCCTATGAGCGAACTGGCAAGACTTCGACAGAAAGTTTCAGATGGCCTGGCCGCCACGGCGGCGCAGCCGGCGGATCGTGTCGATACGACAACGCACCATGGGGATGAAGAACATGCGACCGATGCCAGATCGATTGCGCTTTATGTCGCCGTTTCACTATCAGTTGGGGCTTTTTCCGCAGCCCTGATCGCGCTTGCGGTGCCCTATGCGGTTACCGTCGCGCTGGCAACCTTCTTTGGCGCCGTGCTGGTCGGTGTCCTGCTCTACGCGCTCTTCGGCGAATCCTCCCGGCATCCCGGCGCACTGGTTGCAGATTCCGATCTCCGGCTGCGGCAAACGCAAAACCGCTCGCTGATTGCCGAAATGCAGGAATTCATGGGCGATATCGTCGTGATCCGCGACATGAACCGGCGCATCGTTGAGGCGAACCGCGTCTTTCGTGAAATGACCGGCTGTGCGGCTCCCGAAGGGCTGAGCTGCGAGGAAATCGGCATCGCTTTCCGCCCGGGTGACAAGGTCCATGCCTATGATGTCGAGATCGCGACCCCGTTCGGTCAGCGTATTTTTTCCTGGCATGATGTCGTGACCCGCGATCTGGCAAGCAGCCGGCTCCTCATCAGCAGTATCGCCAGAGACGTGACCGAAGAGCGACTTGCGCTCGGTGAGCGGGAAGATGCCCGGTTGCGGGCCGAAAAGGCCGATGCCGAAAAGGCGAGGCTGCTTGCCACCGTAAGCCACGAAATCCGCCTGCCGCTTTCCGGCATGCTCGGCATGAACCATCTTCTGTCGCAGACGAAGCTCAATGAGGAGCAGCGCAATTATCTCGATGGCATGAAGCAGTCCGGCCAGTCGCTGGTGCAGCTGGTCGAGGATCTGCTGGATTATTCGACGATGGAAGCGGGTCGCTTCAGGCTCAATCCGCGCGCGGAAAACCTGCGGCGGCTGATCGAGAGCATCGTTGAGATGCTGGCCCATCGGGCCCATGAAAAAGGCATAGAAATCACCTCCTTCGTTACGCCTGACGTGCCTGATCATCTCGATTTCGATCCGGCAAGGCTGCGTCAGGTCCTCTTCAATCTCCTCGGCAATGCCGTCAAATTCACGCGGGAAGGCGGCGTCGTCATCCGGGCGCGCATGGTCGACAGCGAATTGCACATCACTGTCGAAGATACCGGTCCGGGCATGAGCCAGGCCGAGCAGGCCCGTATTTTCGGTGAATTCGAACAGGCAGGCCCGCTGTCGCAGCGAAGCGCAGGCACAGGTCTCGGCCTTGCGATTTCCGCCCGTATCGTGCGGGAATTCGGCGGCAGCCTCACGGTTTCCAGCCGAAAGGGCAAGGGCAGCACTTTCAAACTGACGTTCCGGCCGGGCGGCGCACCCGCCGAAATGGCGGATCCCGGACGGCGTCATTGCCTGCGGCATACAAATGTCCTGCTCATCGCGCCAAAGGGCGTGGCGGCGGCGGTGACGATGGAGGCTATCGAAGCCTTCGGCGGTCAATGTACTCTCATCCACCAGCCTGAAGATCTTGAAAAGCTGCGGAAGGAGTCTGCCACCCGGGCGGATGATCTCACCGATATCATTGTCGACCGACGCATTTCGGCGCTGTTCAGGGACGCGCTCAAGGATTGGCCGCAACAGAATGTTCGCCGCACGCTGCTGGTCAGCCCGGAAGAACGGCCGTCGACGATGCATGTTTCCTTCGATGCCTGGTTGATCCGGCCGCTGCGCGAAAAATCGCTGATCGACGTCCTGTGCGGCCGTCTGCGCGGCATAGAGCGACGGGACGCGATCAACGACAACCATCCGGATGTGGGATTTTCGGCGCGGGTGGCGGAGGGTGCGAGCGGTATCGAGATACTCGTGGCCGAAGACGATGCCGTCAATCAGCGCATCGTCCGCGCCGTTCTGGAGAAAACCGGCTTTATCGTCCGTGTTGTCGAGAACTTTGAGGCGTTGCGGCAATCGTTGGAGCCAGGCGCATCCCGTTTGCCTGACCTCATCGTCTCCGATCTCAACATGCCGGGCGGCGAGGGGCTGGACGTGCTTCCCGACCTTCTCCATACGCTGAAGGGGGAAAGGAATATTCCCGTCATCGTGCTCAGCGGAGATACGAGTGACGCGACCGCCGAAATCCTGCTGAAGGCCGGTGCCGGCGCAGTTTTGACCAAGCCTGCCGACCCGCGACGGCTGGTAGAGGAAATCCGTCGGCTGCTCGAGGCGAAACGCCTGTTGCCATCATAACTTGACAGACTCGCGCTGGTGACATTTTGTCACTATTCTGTCGTCAATTAGTGATTTATGACAGGAAAATTCTTTGGTGGCGGAGCGATTCCCCATGGTTGCCGAAATCCTCAATCACGACATTTGTGAAAGCAATGTTGTCATTAGTCCTCGTCCCGAGACAGCTCAGGACAATGAGGGTCTTTTCGGTCGTATAGGCACGCTGGAAACACGGCTCGCCAGAAATGAACGCGAAATTGATGCCGCGCAATCCGTGCGTTACCGGGTTTTCGTCGAGGAAATGAAGGCGCGCCTTCCCGCAGATGCGATGCGCCGCAAGCGCGACATCGATGCCTGGGACAGCGTCTGCGATCATCTGCTGGTGCTCGACAAGGCGATCGAAGGCGACAGCGAAGACCAGATCGTCGGCACCTATCGTTTGCTGCGGCAGGAAACGGCGCTCGCCAATAACGGCTTCTATTCCGCAAGCGAGTTCGACATTGCCGGGCTCGTTGCGCGCCATCCGGGCAAGCGCTTCATGGAGCTTGGCCGCTCCTGCGTGCTGCCGGAATATCGCACCAAGCGTACCGTCGAGCTTCTTTGGCAGGGCAACTGGGCCTATGCCGTGAAACACCGCATGGATGCCATGATCGGCTGCGCTTCCTTCCCCGGCGTGCAGCCGGAGGCCCATGCGCTTGCCTTGTCCTTCCTGCATCATAATTGCGTGGCCAAGGGCGAGTGGGCAGCTTCCGCCCTTCCCGAGCTTTATCATGAGATGGACCTCGTGCCGGCCGAGGCGCTCAACGCCCGCAAGGCGCTGAACGCCATGCCGCCGCTGATCAAGGGCTATATGCGTCTTGGCGCCATGTTCGGCTCCGGCGCGGTTGTTGACCATGCCTTCAACACGACGGACGTTCTCGTGGTCCTGCCCGTATCGTCCATCGCCGGCCGCTACATCAGCTATTATGGCGGTGAGACCGAGCGCATCAACGGCTGACCGGTTTTTGATCGGAACCTTTCGGGATGTTCCTGTGGGCAGCTGTTCGGTGCGTGTTGTGCAGGGGCGGGCATTGCCGCTAGTGTCGGCGCTCCTTTTCCGCAACACGATATGACATCGGCAGGCCATTGACGGACGTTCTGACAACCGCTTCCCTGATCTCGGAAGAGAGCCGCGCGACGGCCACTCCGATGATGGAGCAATATATCGAGATCAAGGCGAACAATCCCGGTTCGCTGCTGTTCTACCGCATGGGCGATTTTTACGAATTGTTCTTTGACGATGCGGTCGAAGCCTCCCGTTCGCTCGGCATCACGCTGACGAAACGCGGCCAGCACATGGGGCACGATATTCCCATGTGCGGCGTTCCCGTCCATGCGGCGGATGACTACCTGCAGAAGCTCATCCTGCGCGGCTATCGCGTCGCCGTCTGCGAACAGGTGGAAGACCCGGCCGAGGCGAAGAAGCGCGGATCGAAATCCGTGGTCAAACGTGATGTCGTGCGGCTCGTCACCCCCGGCACGCTGACCGAAGAAAAACTGCTGTCGCCGACGGAATCCAACTATCTGATGGCGCTCGCCCGTATTCGCGGCAGTGCCGAGGCGCAGTTTGCGCTCGCCTGGATCGATATTTCCACCGGCGTCTTCCGTCTGGCGGAAACCACGCTGACCCGGCTTCTCGCCGATATCTGGCGCATTGATCCGCGGGAGTTGATTGTCGCCGACAGCCTGTTCCATGACGAGGAATTGCGACCGGTGTTTGATGTGCTCGGTCGTGTGGCCGTGCCGCAGCCGGCGATTCTTTTCGACAGCGCTACTGCGGAAGGGCGCATCGCCCGTTATTTCAACGTCTCGACGCTCGATGGTTTCGGCACGTTTTCGCGGGTGGAAATGGCCGCTGCCGCTGCGGCCGTCGCTTATGTCGAAAAAACCCAGATCGCGGAACGTCCGCCGCTCGGCGCGCCGGAGCGTGAAAGTGCGGCCTCCACCCTTTTCATCGATCCCGCCACCCGCGCCAATCTGGAACTGGTGAAGACGCTGTCGGGCGAAAGGGACGGATCGCTGCTGCATGCGCTTAACCGCACTGTCACGGGCGGCGGCGCACGGCTTCTGGCCGAGAGGCTGATGTCGCCTTTGACTGATCCGGAGAAGATCAATGCCCGCCTCGATGCGGTGGCCTATCTCATCGATGACGTGTCGCTCAGCGATGGCCTGCGCGATGCGCTGAAACAGGTTGCGGATATGCCGCGTGCGCTTTCGCGCCTTGCGCTGGAGCGCGGCGGCCCGCGCGATCTGGGCGCCATCAGGCAGGGGCTGGCTTCGGCCGAAAGGATAGCCGCGATTCTCGATCAGGGATTGTTGCCGGATGAGCTGGCGACGGCGCTCGCGGATTTGAAAGCGCTGCCGAGTGGGCTGGAAGCCATGCTTGGCTCGATGCTGGCCGACGACCTGCCGCTTTTGAAGCGGGACGGCGGTTTCCTGCGCGATGGTGCCAATCCCGAACTCGATGAGGTGCGGGCGCTGCGCGACCAGTCGCGCCGTGTGATTGCCGGGCTGCAGCTGAAATATGCCGATGAGACCGGCATCAAGTCGCTCAAGATCAAGCACAACAATGTGCTTGGCTACTTCATCGAGGTCACGGCCGGCAACGCAGATGTGATGATGGCGACGGATGAGGCCAAGGCGCGTTTTATCCACCGCCAGACCATGGCGGGTGCCATGCGCTTCACCACCACCGAGCTTGCCGATCTCGAAAGCCGCATCGCCAATGCCGCGGCGCAGGCTCTGACCATGGAGCTGGAAGCCTTCGGGCGTATGGTCGAGGCTGTGGTGCAGCAGGCGGAAGCGATCAAGGCCGGTGCTTTCGCGCTCGCGACTATCGACGTCGCCTCAAGCCTTGCTTATCTCGCAACCGAACAGGCCTATTGCCGTCCGATCGTCGATGCCTCCATGACCTTCGCGATCAAGGGCGGGCGTCATCCGGTGGTGGAGCAGGCGCTGCGGCGGCAGTCGGCAGGACCCTTCATCGCCAATAATTGCGATCTGTCGGCCATGAACGGCGGCAAGAATGGTGCGATCTGGCTGCTCACCGGCCCGAACATGGGCGGTAAATCGACCTTCCTGCGCCAGAATGCGCTGATCGCCATCCTCGCGCAGATCGGCTCCTTCGTTCCGGCGGAAGCCGCGCATATCGGCGTCGTCGACCGGCTGTTTTCCCGCGTTGGTGCGTCAGACGATCTGGCGCGCGGCCGCTCGACCTTCATGGTGGAAATGGTGGAGACCGCCGCCATTCTCAATCAGGCGACGGATCGTTCGCTGGTCATTCTGGATGAAATCGGCCGTGGCACGGCGACCTTCGATGGACTTTCGATCGCCTGGGCGGCGGTGGAACATCTGCACGAGGTCAATCGTTGCCGTGGCCTCTTCGCCACCCATTTCCACGAGCTGACGGTGCTGTCGGAAAAGCTCGGCCGCCTTTCCAATGCCACGATGCGGGTGAAGGAGTGGGAAGGTGATGTCATCTTCCTGCACGAAGTCGGGCCGGGCGCTGCGGATCGTTCCTATGGTATTCAGGTGGCGCGGCTTGCGGGCCTGCCTGCATCGGTGGTGGAGCGCGCCCGCGAGGTGCTGACGAAGCTCGAAGATGCCGACCGCAAGAACCCGGCCAGCCAGCTGATCGATGATCTGCCGCTGTTCCAGATCGCGGTTCGCCGCGAGGAGGGTCGCAAGGTCGGGCCATCGAAGGTGGAGGAGGCTCTGAAGGGCTTCAACCCCGACGAAATGACGCCGCGAGAGGCATTGGACGCGCTCTATGCGTTGAAGAAAGAACTTGGCAAGGCGTAAGGGATAGATTGCCTGTCCATCGCCTTTAAAACTCGCTATAGGACACTCCCATCGCAAGCGGTGGGATTATCCCACAGGACATGGATACCGGCATAGATGGCCATCAAGGACCTGGATTTTTCCGACATTCTCGATGTATCGGCGCTGAAGCGCGAATGCGACATCATCTTTAAGGAAGACGGCAAACGCACCGCCGATATCAGGTCCGACCTGCTGCCGATTTTCCGCAAGGCCAGCACGGAAGGCCGGGAAAAGGCTAGAGAACTGCTGAAGGCCGATGGCAGCGGCATTGATTGCGCCCGGCGCATCTCCTGGCTTCAGGACCGGCTGATCGAAATCCTCTATGATCTCGCCTGCCAATATGTCTATCCCAAGGATGCGCCACAGATCGCGGTCGCGGCAGTCGGCGGTTATGGCCGCGGCACGCTGGCGCCGGGATCCGATATCGACCTCCTGTTCCTGCTGCCGGCCAAGAACACGCCTGATATGCACAAGGCGGTGGAGTTCGTACTCTATTTCCTCTGGGATCTCGGCTTCAAGGTCGGCCACGCCACCCGCACGGTGGATGAATGCATCCGCCTCTCCAAATCCGACATGACCATCCGCACCGCCATTCTGGAAGTGCGGGCGATCTGCGGCAAAAAATCCCTGACCGATGATCTCGAAAAGCGTTTCGAGTCGGAAGTCGTCACCGGCACCGGCCCGGAATTCATAGCCGCCAAGCTTGCTGAACGCGACCAGCGCCACCGCAAGGCGGGCGATACGCGTTATCTGGTGGAACCGAACGTCAAGGAAGGCAAGGGCGGGTTGCGCGACCTGCACACGCTGTTCTGGATCGCCAAATATTATTACCACGTCCGTGATACGGCCGATCTGGTCAAGCTCGGCGTCCTGTCACGGCCGGAACTCCGGCTATTCGAAAAGGCCGATGATTTTCTCTGGGCTGTCCGTTGCCAGATGCACTTCATCACCGGCAAGGCGGAAGAGCGCCTTTCTTTCGACATTCAGCGCGAAATTGCCGATGCGCTGGGTTACCAGCCGCGCCCGGGCCTTTCCGCCGTCGAGCGTTTCATGAAGCACTATTTCCTCGTGGCGAAAGATGTGGGCGACCTGACCCGCATTGTCTGCGCAGCACTTGAGGATCGCCAAGCAAAGGACGTGCCGGGCCTTTCCGGCGTTCTCAGCCGCTTCGCCCATCGTGTGCGCAAGATTCCCGGCTCGGTGGAATTTGTCGAGGACCGGGGGCGCATTGCGCTCGCCAAGCCTGATGTCTTCAAGAACGACCCGGTCAATCTGATCCGGCTCTTTCACATCGCCGATATCAATAATCTCGAACTGCACCCGGATGCGTTGCGCGTCGTCACCCGCTCGCTGTCGCTCATCAATGACGCTCTTCGCGAGAACGAGGAGGCGAACCGGCTGTTTCTGTCGATCCTCACCTCGCGGCGCGACCCGGCGCTGACGCTGCGGCGCATGAACGAGGCCGGCGTGCTCGGTAAGTTCATCCCCGAATTCGGCAAGATCGTCGCGATGATGCAGTTCAACATGTATCATCACTATACGGTGGACGAGCATCTGATCCGCTCCGTCGGCGTGTTGTCGGAAGTGGACAAGGGAACGGCTGTCGACGCCCACCCGCTCGCCAACCAGCTGATGCCGAGCGTGGAGGAACGCGAGGCGCTTTATGTGGCCGTGCTGCTGCACGATGTCGCCAAGGGCCGGCAGGAGGATCACTCGATTGCTGGCGCGCGCGTGGCCCGCAAGCTTTGCCAGCGCTTCCGGCTGACCGGCAAGCAGACCGAAATGGTCGT
This sequence comes from Agrobacterium sp. LAD9, assembly GCF_003031125.1. NCBI lineage: Bacteria > Pseudomonadati > Pseudomonadota > Alphaproteobacteria > Hyphomicrobiales > Rhizobiaceae > Agrobacterium > Agrobacterium sp. LAD9. The sequence goes on from NZ_PHGS01000002.1 coordinate 152,348, forward strand.
CTGGCTGATCGAGCAGCATCTTCTGATGTCCATGGTCGCCCAGACGCGCGACCTGCATGACCGCAAGACCATCACCGATTTCGCCGACAAGGTGCAGTCCATGGAGCGGCTGAAGATGCTGCTCATCCTGACGGTCTGCGATATTCGCGCTGTTGGTCCAGGGGTCTGGAACGGCTGGAAGGGGCAGCTGCTGCGCTCGCTCTATTATGAGACCGAGTTGCTTCTGTCAGGCGGCTTCTCGGAAGTCTCCCGCAAGGAACGGGCGCAGATTGCCCGGCAGGCGCTTTACGATGCTCTCGATGACTGGGGCCAGAAGGCGCGGCGCAAATACACCAAGCTGCATTACGAGCCCTATCTGCTGACGGTGGCGCTGGAAGACCAGGTGCGACACACCCGCTTCATCCGCGAGGCCGACAAGCAGGAAAAGGCGCTGTCGACCATGGTGCGCACCCATTCCTTCCATGCCATCACGGAAATCACCGTGTTGGCGCCGGACCATCCGCGCCTGCTTTCGATCATCACCGGCGCCTGTGCGGCGGCTGGCGCCAATATCGCGGATGCGCAGATTTTCACCACCTCCGACGGGCGGGCGCTGGATACGATCCTGATCAATCGCGAATTTCCGATCGACGAGGATGAGACCCGGCGCGGCAACAATGTCGGCAAGCTCATCGAGGAGGTTCTCTCCGGCAAGCAGCGTCTTCCGGAAATGATCGCCACGCGGACCAAGAGCCGCAGGAAGAAAAGCGCTTTCACCATTCCGCCCTCGGTCATCATTTCCAACGGGCTGTCGAACAAGTTCACCGTCATCGAGGTCGAGTGCCTCGACCGGCCGGGACTTCTGGCTGATATGACGGCTGTCATTGCCGATCTGTCGCTCGATATTCACTCCGCCCGCATCACCACCTTCGGTGAAAAGGTCATCGACACCTTTTATGTGACCGATCTCTTCGGCCAGAAGGTGACGAACGACAATCGCCAGGCCAGCATTGCGCAGCGCCTGAAGGCCGTGATGAGCGAACAGGAAGACGAATTGCGTGACCGCATGCCGAACGGCATCATCGCCCATCCAGACGTGGCGGCCCTGCCTGCCGCGCGCACGGCAAAGGCTTGAAGCGCCCATGAGTCTGATCGGCAAGTTCGCCACCGTCGGCACCGCCACGCTCGGCAGCCGCATCTTCGGTTTCCTTCGCGAAACCCTGATGGCCGCCGCCGTCGGCACCGGGCCGGTGGCCGATGCCTTCAACGCAGCATTCCGTTTTCCGAACACCTTCAGGCGACTTTTTGCCGAAGGCGCGTTCAATTCGGCCTTCGTGCCGCTTTTCGCCAAGGAAATCGAGGCAAATGGCATGGAGGGCGCAAGGCGCTTTTCCGAGGAGGTCTTCGGTGTTCTCTTCACCGTGCTCCTGGCGCTGACGATCCTGATGGAACTGTCGATGCCGTTCATCGTGCGCACCGTGATTGCACCGGGCTTCCTGGAAGATCCGGTAAAATTCGACAACACCGTCCGGCTCGCGACCATCATGTTCCCCTATCTCGCCTGCATGTCTCTGGCGGCGATGATGGGCGGTATGCTGAACTCGCTGCACCGCTATTTTGCGGCCGCGATCGCGCCTGTGTTCCTCAACATCATCCTCATCGGCGTTCTCGCTCTGGCGTGGTGGAAGAATTACGATCCTCTGCAGGTGGGTTACGCCCTGTCCTGGGGTGTTATGGTGGCAGGGGTGGTGCAACTTGCCATCGTCTGGATCGCCGTGCGCAATGCCGGCATGCGCATAGGCTTCCGCAGGCCGCGGATGACCAAAAATGTGCAGCGGCTTCTGGTTCTTGCCCTGCCCGCCGCGATCACCGGCGGCATTACCCAGATCAATCTGCTGATCAACACCAATATCGCTTCTGCTGGTGAAGGGGTGATCTCCTCGCTTGCCTATGCGGACCGGATTTACCAGCTGCCGCTCGGCGTCGTCGGCATTGCGGTGGCCACCGTGCTCTTGCCGGAACTGGCGCGGGCTTTGCGCGGCGGCCATATGGTCGAGGCGGGAAGCCTGCAGAACCGCTCGGTGGAATTCGTGCTGTTTCTGACCTTGCCCGCCGCCGCGGCCCTTCTCGTCATGGCGGAGCCCATCGTGCGTTTTCTTTACGAGCGCGGCAATTTCTCGCCCTCGGCCACCATCACCGTTGCGCAAATTCTCGGCATTTACGGTCTGGGCCTGCCGGCTTTCGTTCTGATCAAGGCCTTTATTCCCGGTTTCTTCGCTCGTGAGGATACCCGCACGCCGATGATCTTCGCGGCGATTTCCGTTGTCGTGAATGTCTCGCTGGCGCTGACGCTCTTCCCGCGCCTTGGCGGTCCCGGCATCGCCATTGCCGAAATCACTGCCGGCTGGGTCAATGCCGCTCTGCTGTTCGGCATGTTGTTGTGGCGCGGTCACTGGCATGTGGATATTCCACTGCTGACCCGCATTCCGCGTTTGCTGCTGGCCGCGGCCCTGATGGCCGGTTTCGTGCACTATGCGCTGACCTGGCTGACATTCGAGCTGTCTTCCGCCTCGTCCATTTTCATCCGGGCCGGCACCATCATGGCTCTCGTCTTCGCGGCCATGCTGGTTTATTTCGTGCTGGCTTTCGTTTCGGGTGGGGCCGATATCGGCATGGTGAAGAGAGCCATTCGCAAGCGCGGCAAAAAGAACGTCGAGACGGAGGCGGGCTGATGTCCTTTGCTGAAAACCGCCGCATCGCGCTCGTCACGCTTGTCGTGGATGACTACGACCGGGCGAAGGCGTTTTATTGCGACGTTCTCGGGTTCGAATGCCTTTCCGATCAGCCGCTTGGCGACGGCAAACGGTGGCTGGTGGTGAAGCCGCAAGGGACCGAGGGCGGCGCCCTGCTGCTTGCCGAGGCGGATGGCGAGCAGCAAAGGCTTGCCATTGGCAACCAGACGGGCGGGCGTGTCGGGTTTTTCCTGCATACCGACAATTTCCAGCGCGATTACGAGACCATGCTTGCCCGTGGTGTGGGCTTTCTGGAGGAGCCGCGCCATGAGGTTTACGGCTCCGTTGCGGTCTTTGTTGACCCTTACGGAAATCGTTGGGATCTTCTGGAACCGCGCGGCTGACAAGCCCTGAAACCGCTTGATTGCGGGGGGCTGCGGGTGCATAAGCGCGCGTGCAATTCCAACCATGGGGCGGGGCCCTCCACAAGCCTTTTCGAGGACGACAATGAACGCATTCAAGCCGCTGGTTTTCTCGGGCGTCCAGCCGACCGGCAATCTGCATCTCGGCAATTATCTCGGCGCGATCCGCAAATTCGTGGCGCTGCAGGAAGATAACGACTGCATCTATTGCGTCGTCGACATGCATGCCATCACCGCCCAGCTCGTTCACGCCGACCTGAAGGCGCAGACCCGCTCGATTGCGGCCGCCTTCATCGCAGCCGGTATCGACCCCGTGAAGCACATCGTCTTCAACCAGTCGGCCGTGCCGCAACATGCGGAACTGGCATGGGTGTTCAACTGCGTGGCGCGCATCGGCTGGATGGAGCGTATGACGCAGTTCAAGGACAAGTCCGGCAAGAATGCCGAGCAGGTCTCGCTCGGTCTGCTCGCCTATCCGAGCCTGATGGCCGCCGACATTCTCGTCTATCGCGCCACCCATGTTCCGGTCGGCGACGACCAGAAGCAGCATCTGGAACTCGCACGCGACATCGCCCAGAAATTCAACATCGATTTCAGCGATCATATCCGCAAGGCGGGGCTTGGGCTCGATATCACGGTCGGCGATGAGCCGGTGCACGCCTATTTCCCGATGGTGGAACCGCTGATCGGCGGTCCGGCACCGCGTGTGATGTCGTTGAAGGACGGCACCAAGAAGATGTCGAAGTCCGATCCCTCCGATCTGTCGCGCATTAACCTCATGGATGATGTCGATGCGATTTCGAAGAAGATCAGGAAGGCAAAGACCGATCCGGACGCGCTGCCGAGCGAAGTGGAAGGCCTGAAAGGCCGTGCCGAAGCCGAAAACCTCGTCGGCATCTATGCCGCCCTGTCCGACAGAACCAAGGCCGATGTGCTCTCGGAATTCGGCGGACAGCAGTTCTCGGCCTTCAAGCCGGCCCTCGTCGAGCTTGCCGTCAATGTCCTGGCACCGGTCAATAATGAGATGCGCCGTCTTCTCGATGACCCGACCCATATCGACGCCATCCTCAGCCAAGGCGGCGAGCGGGCGCGTGCCATCGCCGAAAAGACGATGAACGAGGTGCGCGATATCATCGGCTTCCTGCGCTGACAGGTCGCTGCTGCGCGGATGCGGTGGGCGGTTTGCGCCTGCCGTGATTTGATATAATCTCCGCCCGAACCGTCGGGCGGCTTCTCGGATCACGGCGGACCTAGGGAGTGCGGAATGGTTTCAAAACGGCTGTCGCGTCTGGAAGGGCATCGTCGCAAGTTTCTCGCTGTTATCGATGACACACCGGAATGCGAAAGGGCCGTGCACTATGCCGGTCGTCGCGCCAAGAATTCCAATGGCGGGCTTGTGCTGCTCTACATGATCCCCGAAGGCGACTTCCAGCAATGGCTTGGTGTCGAGCAGATCATGCGGGCGGAAGCGCGGGAGGAGGCGGAAGCCACACTCGCCAAGATCGCCCAGAAGGTTCGTGAGACCATCGGCATCGAGCCCGAAGCTGTCATTCGTGAAGGCAGCGCCACCGAGCAGATCCACGGGCTGATCGAGGAAGACCGCGATATCGCGATTCTCGTTCTGGCGGCGGGATCGACTAAAGAAGGGCCGGGACCGCTCGTTTCCTCCATTGCCGGGCGAGGGGCAGCCTTCCCGATCCCCGTCACCGTGCTGCCGGATACGTTATCGGACGAGGAAATCGACGCACTCTGCTGACCCCGGGGCTCAGGCAAGATTTAGGGGCTGACGATTTCTTGAATGTAATTATCATGTCAGGGCTTGAAGTGAAGCTTCGCCGGGCGTATTTTTTGGAAGAATTCTAAATTACGGGGCGTGAACGGCGACCTCGAAGGAGAAGACGATGTTCATTCAGACGGAAGCCACGCCGAACCCCACCACGCTGAAGTTCCTGCCGGGCAAGGTGGTGCTGGAAAGCGGGACGGTGGAGTTTCTCAATCCTTCGCAGGCGCAGGCTTCGCCCCTGGCGGAGCGCCTCTTCACCATTCCGGGGGTTACCGGCGTTTATTTCGGTTTCGATTTCATCACCGTCACCAAGGACGGCGCGGAATGGCAGCACCTGAAGCCGGCCATTCTGGGCGCGATCATGGAGCACTTCATGTCTGGCCGCCCGATCATGGGTACGGCTATTGCGGCCGAAGTGTCGGATGAAGAAGGCGAGTTCTTCGAAGAGGGTGACGAAACCATCGTCGCGACCATCAAGGAACTGCTGGATACCCGCGTTCGCCCCGCCGTGGCGCAGGATGGCGGCGACATCACCTTCCGTGGTTTCCGCGACGGGACGGTGTTCCTGAACATGAAGGGTGCCTGCTCGGGCTGCCCGTCCTCCACCGCCACGCTGAAGCATGGCGTTCAGAACCTGCTTCGCCATTTCGTGCCGGAAGTGCGCGAAGTCGAAGCGGTATAATGCTGTAAAGCCAGGTCATGATTGTTCTCGCACTCGACACCTCAGGTGTGGATTGTTCCGCCTGCATCTATGACAGCACCTCAGACAGGGTGCTCGGAGAGGTCTGCGAAACGATCGGCAAGGGCCATGCCGAAAGGCTGATGGCCGTGATCGACGGGGCTCTGGAGCAGGCGCAACTGTCGCTCCAGAATGTCGAACGCATTGCCGTGACGATCGGGCCGGGGTCTTTCACCGGTATCCGTGTCGGTGTTGCTGCTGCGCGTGGTTTTGCCCTGTCGCTCGGCATTGAAGCAATGGGCGTGACCACGCTCGAGACGCTTGCCCTGCATCACCTGCTGGAAAACCCCGACCGGCCCGTGGCTGTCGGGCTGGATGCCAAGCGCGGCGAAACCTATCTCCAGACATTTTCGGCTGACGGATCGCCGCTTCGCGATGCCGGCCTCCTGTCGCTTGAAGACGCCAGGATGGTCATCGAAGGTTTCGATGGCGCCGTCATCGGTTCCGCTGCACCCCTTTTCGCGGGTGCGGAGATCGGTTCCGGGCCGGATCATTTCCCGATTGCCTCGGTGGCGCGTGCGGCCGCGCGCAAGCCGGCGGGCCAGCCGAAACCCGCGCCGCTTTATCTGCGCGGGCCGGACGCCCGGCCACAGACTGGTTTTGCGCTGGCACGTCAGGGCGTTGCCTGATAGGGCAAGCCTTGATGCATGCCGTTGATTCCCGTGATGCCCGATTTTTGTGATGCCTGATTTTTGTGATGTTTGACGATTATCTGACCTGGAAACCCTATTTCGAGATCGTGCCGATGCAGCATGAGGATTGCGCCGCGGTGTCGGATTTGCATGCCTTGCGCTTCCCGCGCCCGTGGAACGACGGGGAGTTCTCCGGACTATTGACGCAAGGGTCGGTTTTCGGCGCCGTCGCACGCCAGACCAACGCATTTTTCAGCAAGCCGCTTGGCGGTTTCGTGCTGGCGCGGGAAGTGGCGGGCGAGGCGGAAATCCTCACCGTTGCCGTGGCCGACAAGTTCGCACGCGCGGGTCTCGGCTGGCGTCTGATGCAGTCGGCGATCCGCGAGGCGATGATGCGTGGCGCTGAAACCATGTTTCTCGAGGTGGACAATAAGAATGTTTCCGCTCTCGGGCTCTACAGGAAGCTCGGCTTCAAAACCGTCGCGGAACGCAAGGCCTATTACACCGCCAAGGATGGAACGAAGTCGACGGCGCTTGTCATGCGTCGCGATCTTCGCTAGTTCCCTGCGACAGGCATTTTTTCGGCGAAAGCCGCAAACCGGAATTCTCAAAAGGCCAGAAGACGTGACAGACCTTTCGAAAACGCTGGAGGAGCTTTGTGCCGAGCGCGGCATGCGGATGACCGACCAACGCCGCGTCATCGCCCGTGTCCTTCAGGAATCTGCGGACCACCCCGATGTCGAGGAGCTTTACCGTCGTTCCTCCGCCGTGGATCCGCGCATCTCGATTTCCACCGTTTATAGAACGGTGAAGCTGTTCGAGGATGCCGGCATCATCGAGCGTCACGATTTTCGCGATGGCCGCTCGCGTTATGAGACCGTGCCCGAAGAGCATCACGATCATCTGATCGACCTGAAGAACGGCGTGGTCATCGAATTTCATTCGGCCGAGATCGAGGCCCTGCAGGAAAAGATCGCCCGCGAACACGGCTTCAAGCTCGTGGATCACCGGCTGGAACTTTACGGCGTGCCATTGAAGCCCGGCGAACACTGAGACGCCGGTGAGCAAGCGGGCGTTCCCATCATGATGTGGCTGCGGACAGCCTATATTGCGATCGTTCTCCTGATCGTCACGCTCGTCTTGCTGCCGCTGCAATTGCTGGGCCTTGCCTTCGACTGGCGGCTTCGCCGCCGCATTCCGCGCCTCTGGCACCGCATCGCCTGCCATGTTCTGGGCATCCGCGTTCACGTCCACGGGGATGTGGAGCGCGCGAAACCGTTGATGCTGGCGGTCAATCACGCCTCGTGGAAAGACATCCTCGTTTTGGGCAGCATTGCCGACGTGGTATTCATCGCCAAGACGGAGGTGCGTGACTGGCCGGTTTTCGGCTGGCTTGCCCGGCTGCAGAAAAGCATCTTCGTGCAGCGCGAGCAGAAGCGCAGCACCGGCGCGCAGGTGAGCGAGATCGCCAGCCGCATGGCCGATGGCGAGATTGTCGTCCTGTTCCCCGAAGGGACCACCTCGGATGGCAACCGCATGCTCGCCGTCAAATCCTCGTTGTTCGGCGCGGCTTCCACTGCGGCTGAACAGGTTCCGGGCAAGCTGGTGTATGTGCAGCCGGTCGCTATCGCCTATACGCGGGTGCATGGCATGGCCATGGGTCGTTACCACCGCGTCATTGCCGCCTGGCCGGGCAGCATCACGCTCGTGCCGCATCTGCTCGGCATCATCAGGGCCGGTGCCATTGATGTCGACGTGACATTCGGTGACAGCGTTGCGTTTCACAGCGCTGACAACCGCAAGCGACTGGCGACCGATGTTGCCGCCGCTATCCGCTCCATGCTGGCCTTCAGCCTGCGCGGCGGCTGGCGGAATTCGTGAGATCGTAGCTTTTCCGGCATTTTTCTGTTTAATCTGGCCGGGAAAAACACTAGATAGCCGCCATGACCCAGGAAACGCTTGGCCTTGACGCCACACCCATGATCGCCCGCGAGGGCTCGAACAACCGTAAGGTTTTCATCAAGACCTATGGCTGTCAGATGAATGTCTACGATTCCGTCCGCATGAGCGATGCGCTTGCGAAGGATGGTTACGTTCAGACGGAGGATATGGGCGAGGCGGATCTGGTTCTACTGAACACCTGTCATATCCGCGAAAAGGCGGCTGAAAAGGTCTATTCGGCGCTCGGCCGACTGCGTGACATGAAAAAATCCCGCGAAGAGCAGGGCCGCGAATTCATGATCGGCGTTGCCGGTTGTGTGGCACAGGCGGAAGGCGAGGAAATCCTGCGCCGTGCGCCTGCCGTCGATGTCGTCATCGGCCCGCAGACCTATCACCGCCTGCCGGATGCGCTGAAGCGCGTACGCGGCGGCGAGCGCGTCATCGAAACCGAATACGCCGTCGAAGACAAGTTCGAGCATCTTCCGGTCGCCGAAAAGGCGACGCTGCGCACGCGCGGTGTCACGGCGTTTCTGACGGTGCAGGAAGGCTGCGACAAGTTCTGCACCTTCTGTGTCGTGCCCTATACGCGCGGTTCGGAAGTCTCGCGCCCCGTGCGCCAGATCGTCGATGAAGCGATGAAGCTCGTCGATGCCGGCGTGCGCGAAATCACTCTGCTCGGCCAGAACGTGAATGCCTGGCAGGGCGAAGGCCCGAAGGGCGAGAAATGGGGCCTTGCCGAATTGCTGTATCGGCTGGCGGAAATTCCCGGGCTTGCGCGGCTTCGCTATACCACCAGCCATCCGCGCGACATGGATGACCGCCTGATCGGCGCGCATCGCGATCTGCGTATCCTCATGCCCTATCTACACCTGCCGGTGCAGTCCGGTTCAGACCGCATTCTGAAAGCGATGAACCGCCGCCATACGGGTGAGGAATATATCCAGCTTATCGAAAAAATCCGCGCCGCCCGCCCTGATATTGCCATGTCGGGGGACTTTATTGTCGGTTTCCCCGGTGAGACGGATCGCGATTTCGAAGATACGATGGCGATGGTCGAGACGGTAAAATACGCGCAGGCCTTTTCGTTCAAATATTCCACCCGTCCCGGCACGCCGGGTGCCGATCTCACGGATCAGGTTGCGGAAGACGTGAAGGCTGAGCGGCTGGAGAGATTGCAGGCGCTGTTGCTGCGGCAGCAGAAGGAATTTGCGGAATCGCTGGTCGGAAAAACCATGGATGTGCTGCTGGAAAAGCCCGGCCGCATGCATGAGCAGTTGATAGGTCGCTCTCCTTGGCTGCAATCCGTGAATCTTGATGCAAAGACGTTGAAAATCGGTGACATTGTTAATGTACGAATCACCGCAACGGGTCCAAACAGCTTGTTTGCCGAGGTGGCAGGGAGTTAGAGTGGGGAGCCGACACTGATTGGGACAGGAGCCTGACCGCTTGAACGCACACGAATTGGTATCAAATTCATCGCGCCAGCCACGCCAAGCCGCGACCGACGCCAATCACTTCGTCCTCACGTTCGAGAATAACAGGATAGCGGGAGAGCTATTCGGTCAGTTCGATCAGAACCTGAAGCTCCTGGAGCAGCGCCTCAATATCGACGCCCGCCCGCGCGGCAATTCCGTTGCCATCACCGGCGATATGGTTGCTACCAACCAGGCCCGCCGGGCGCTGGATTTCCTTTACGAGCGCCTGCTCAAGGGCGGCACCGCCGAGGTTTCCGACGTGGAAGGCGCGATCCGCATGGCCATGGCCGCAGACGACCAGCTGACCTTGCCGACCATGGAGCGCAAGGCGAAGATTTCCATGGCGCAGATTTCCACCCGCAAGAAGACTATTGCTGCCCGCACCCCGACGCAGGATGTCTATATGCGGGCACTGGAACAGTCCGAGCTGGTTTTCGGCGTCGGTCCCGCCGGCACCGGCAAGACCTATCTGGCAGTGGCGCATGCGGCGCAGCTGCTGGAGCGCGGCGCGGTCGACCGCATCATCCTCTCACGCCCCGCCGTTGAGGCAGGCGAGCGTCTGGGCTTCCTGCCCGGCGACATGAAGGAAAAGGTCGATCCGTATCTGCGCCCGCTTTATGACGCGCTTTATGACATGATGCCGGGTGACAAGGTGGAGCGCGCCATTCAGGCGGGCGTCATCGAAATCGCGCCGCTGGCCTTCATGCGCGGACGCACGCTCGCCAACGCCGCCGTAATTCTGGACGAAGCCCAAAACACCACGACGATGCAGATGAAGATGTTCCTGACCCGTCTTGGCGAAAACGGCCGCATGATCGTGACCGGTGACCCGAGCCAGGTGGATTTGCCGCGCGGCGTAAAATCCGGTCTTGTCGAGGCCCTGCAAATCCTCACCGATGTCGAAGGCGTGTCCGTCGTCCGCTTCAAGGATGTCGACGTCGTGCGTCATCCGATGGTGGCGCGCATCGTCCGGGCTTACGAATCCCACACGGCCGTGCCGGACGAAAGCCTCGTGAAGGGCGACTGACGCAAAAACAATGACAGCTCTGGATATTCAAATCAGCGTCGAGGCCGAAGGCTGGTCCTCGGAAGAGGACCTGCTTGCCTTTGCAACCAAAGTGCTGGATGCGGCGGTTGAGTTTTTGAAGCGGGAAGAGGAGCAACCCTTCCCGAAAATGCCCGTGGAACTTTCGCTGGTCTTCACCGACGATGAAAATATCCGGGAAATCAACGCCGAGTGGCGCGACAAGGACAAGGCGACCAATGTCTTGTCTTTCCCCGCTTTTCCGCTGGAACCGGGCGGTATGCCGGGCCCGATGCTGGGCGATATCGTCATCGCGCGCGAGACGGTTGAACGCGAGGCTCTTGAACTTGAGAAGAGTTTCGAGGATCATCTGACCCATCTTCTCGTCCACGGGTTCCTCCATTTGTTCGGTTATGACCACATGGACGAGGAAGAAGCGGAAGAAATGGAGTCGCTTGAGACTCGCATTTTGGCGGTGCTTGGCCTATCTGATCCCTACGCGGGTCAGGAACCGCTTTAAATATTGTCTGGAGCCATGAACGAACATTCTGCACGACCTGCCAATGAGGGCAGAGAAAACGGCGAGCAGTCCTCTTCGGAGGAGGGCAGTAGTCACTTACGTCACGACTACAATGCCAAGCCGAAATCGACCATCTGGTCACGCATCGCACGGTTGCTGAAACCATCCCAGGGCGAACGCCTGCGCGAGGATCTGACCGATGCACTGATGGACGACACCGAAATCGGTGCGGCCTTTTCGCCTGAAGAACGGGCGATGCTGAACAATATCCTCCGTTTCCGTGAGATCAGGGTCGAAGATATCATGATCCCGCGGGTCGATATCGATGGTCTCGACCAGAACATGACGATCGGCGACGCGCTGATCCTCTTCGAGGAAACCGGACGTTCCCGGATGCCGGTCTACGATGAGACGCTGGATAACCCGAAGGGTATGATCCACATTCGCGATCTGCTGGCCTATGTCGCCAAGCAGGCCCGCAACAAGCGCCGCGCCGGATCGCGAAGCGTCGCTTATGGCGAGGTGAAGGCGCCGCGCTCACCGCGGCCCAATTTCGATCTGGCTCGGGTGGATCTTGAGCAGACGGTCGCCGATGCCGGGCTGGTGCGCAAAATTCTATTCGCACCGCCCTCGATGCTCGCTTCCGATCTCTTGAAGACGATGCAGGCGCAGAGAACACAGCTTGCACTTGTTATCGACGAATATGGCGGCACGGACGGCCTCGTCAGCCACGAGGATATCGTTGAGATGGTCGTAGGCGATATCGATGACGAGCACGACAAGGACGAGGCGATGTTCTCGCGCCTTTCCGCCGATGTGCTTGTTGCCGATGCTCGTGCGGAACTCACCGAACTTGCCGAGGTGATCGGGCCGGAATTCGACGTGCGCGAACATCTCGAAGAAATCGACACGCTTGGCGGCCTCATCTTCTTTGCACTCGGCCGCATTCCGGCCAAGGGCGAGGTGGTTCGGGCAGTGCCCGGTTTCGAGTTCCAGATTCTCGATGCGGATAGCCGGCGCATCAAGGGCGTTCGTATCGCCCGGGATCATGGCTCCGAAGGTGAGGATGACCGCGCTCCGGGCGAAGCCAACGGGGTCATTGCGCTGCCCGCGCCGGATGTTCGCCTCATCACGCACCAGCAGAACGCCGATTAGGAAAGGTGACGGGATGCCCCGTCACCTCCGCCACGCAGCAATTTGACAGGTCGGAGCGGCCAAAAGGCCGCACGGCGCTCTGGCTGCCATCCCTCCTGTGGACTGCGAATCTTTTTTCCTTTACGTCGAGTCTGAGGGGAAATTCCGTGGCTGCGGGCTTTTCCACACGCGCATAAACGGAGATGGCATGGAGCGTCTTGCAGGCAGGGTAATGCTGGCCGGCGGCATGAGCCGCGCAGTGATGGCGATTGCTGCAGGTGCGGTCGGGGCGCTTGCCTTGCCTCCATTCGGCTTTTTTGCGGCGCTATTTCTGTCTTTTACCCTGCTCGTCTGGCTCGTGGACGGCTGCACGGGAAAGCCCGGCGGCGGCCTCTTTAGCCGAATCCTGCCCGCTTTTGGCATCGGCTGGTGTTTCGGACTTGGCTATTTCGTGGCCGGCCTGTGGTGGTTGGGCAATGCGCTTCTGCTGGAAGCGGATGAATTCGCCTGGGCGCTGCCACTTGCCATCCTCGGTCTGCCGGCGTTTCTGGCGCTGTTTTACGGTTTTGCGGTTGCCGCCGCCAATCTCCTCTGGTCGGATGGCCTTGGCCGCATCGCGGCGCTTGCCGCCGCTTTCGGTTTTACGGAGTGGCTGCGCAGTTTTCTGGCGACCGGCTTTCCCTGGAACGCCATCGGTTACGGCATCATGCCCATCCCGATCATGATGCAGTCAGCGCATCTGCTCGGTCTTTTCAGTATCACGACGCTGGCGGTTTTCATCTTCGCTGCACCGGCGCTGATCGGTACGAAAAAAGGCATGGGACCGGGGCTGGCGCTGGCGGGTCTGCTGCTGGCCGCCCACTTCGGTTATGGCTTTTATCGCTTGCAGACGCCGGCGGAGATCCCGGCGGACGCCCTGACGGTGAGGATCGTTCAGCCTTCCATCGATCAGTCCCGCAAGATGTTGAACGACGACCGCGCCGAGATTTTCAGCGAGCATCTGCGGCTGACGGCCCTGCCGCCGGGCGCAGGGAAAAAACGCCCTGATATCATCGTCTGGCCGGAAACCTCCGTCCCGTTCATCCTGACGCAAAACCCGGATGCTCTGGCGGAAATCGCCAGAACGCTGGAGGATGGACAGGTGCTGTTCACCGGCGCTGTCAGAATGGAAGATCAGGGGGCCGGCCGGCCGCCGCGTTATTATAATTCGGTCTATGCGATCGACAGCCAGGGCGAGATCATCGGTGCGACCGACAAGGTGCATCTGACCCCCTTCGGCGAATATGTCCCCTTTGAAGGCATCCTGCGGGAATTCGGTATCGACAATGTCATTGCCCTGCCGGGAGGTTTTTCCGCGGCCTCTTCGCGTACGCCGCTCACGCTGCCTTCGGGCAAGACCTTCTATCCATTGATCTGTTACGAGATCATTTTCCCGGGCGAGATGACGCCCGGGCTGGCCGGCTCGGCCGCCATCCTGAACGTGACGAATGATGGCTGGTTCGGTGATACGCCCGGCCCCTATCAGCATTTTCTGCAGGCGAGAGTACGGGCCGTTGAGACGGGCGTGCCGGTGATTCGCGGCGCCAATACCGGAATTTCTGCCATCATCGATCCCTATGGCCGCATTATTGCAGGGCTGGACTACGGTCGGGTCGGAATTGTTGACGCCACTTTGAGTGGTGGGTCAAACGACGCATTTACCTACGACACACATCGGACGTATTTCTGGTTGATTTTTTCCATCTTGATAATCGTCGCGGTATTGCCTGCGTGGAGTTTTGCGCGGCGCCAGAATTGACCGCGAACCCCCACAATTGCATAGTGAATACGTCAGTCGTAAAACAAGTTTAGCCGTTGTCGAAATACCGGCTCATTTCTTCGAATAGTACTGAAGCGAGATATCAACCCTTTCCGAGTGTCAGGACCGCATGATGACCGAGAATAAGAAAAAGCCTAACCCCATCGACATTCATGTCGGAAGCCGAATTCGCCTTCGCAGAACCATGCTCGGAATGAGCCAGGAGAAGCTGGGTGAAAGTCTTGGAATTACCTTTCAGCAAATCCAGAAATATGAAAAAGGCACCAACCGCGTCGGCGCCAGCCGCCTGCAGAATATTTCCGGGATCCTCAATGTACCGGTTTCCTTTTTTTTCGAAGATGCGCCCGGCGATCAGGTCGGCGGTACGACCGGCATGGCGGAAGCGTCGAGCTCCAACTACGTGGTCGACTTTCTGTCCTCGGCTGAAGGTTTGCAGCTGAACCGCGCATTCGTGAAGATCGCCGACCCCAAGGTTCGCCGTCGCCTCGTTGATCTCGTCAAGGCGCTCGCCGCCGAGGGCGATGCCGAGTAGAGCCTGGCCGCACAGCGCAGAAAATTTCCGGCACGGGATGCCGGGCACTCAACGGTCCGCAAGGACCGTTTTTTTGTGCCGGATTGGAAAGGAATTCTCACATAAAGATATATTTATGTGGTTGTGTCCTTGTTTTTCGCGGCTGAAATGACTAACAAACTCCAAGACCGTTCTTTGAGGGGAATCCCGCATGCGTGCCAATTACCTGTTCACCAGCGAGTCCGTGGCCGAGGGTCATCCGGACAAGGTTTGTGATCGTATTTCTGATGAAATCGTGGATCTTATTTATCGTGAAGCGTCCAAGACGGGTGTTGACCCGTGGACCGTGCGCATCGCATGTGAAACGCTTGCGACGACCAACCGCGTTATTATCGCCGGTGAGGTTCGGGTTCCCGATACGCTTCTGAAAAAGGACAAGGACGGCAAGATCATCAAGGACGCCGCCGGCCATCCGGTCATCAACCCTTCGAAGTTCAAGTCCGCCGCCCGCAAGGCGATCCGTGACATCGGCTACGAGCAGGATGGTTTCCACTGGAAGACCGCCAAGATCGACGTTCTCCTGCACCCGCAGTCGGCGGATATCGCACAGGGCGTGGACAATGCTTCCGACAAGCAGGGCGACGAGGGTGCCGGCGACCAGGGCATCATGTTCGGTTACGCCTGCAAGGAAACGCCGGATCTGATGCCGGCGCCGATCTATTATTCTCACCGTATCCTCCAGCTGCTCGCCACCGCCCGCAAGAGCGGCGAAGGTGAAGCGGCGAAACTTGGCCCCGACGCCAAGAGCCAGGTGACGGTTCGCTACGTCGACGGCAAGGCTTCGGAAGCCGTATCCATCGTTCTGTCCACGCAGCATCTCGATGCAAGCTGGGATTCGAAGAAGGTTCGCGCCGTTGTCGAGCCCTATATCCGCGAAGCTCTGGGCGACCTGAAGATCGCCGACGATTGCCAGTGGTATATCAATCCGACTGGTAAGTTCGTCATCGGCGGTCCCGATGGTGATGCGGGCCTCACCGGCCGCAAGATCATCGTCGACACCTATGGCGGCGCTGCCCCCCATGGCGGTGGCGCATTCTCCGGCAAGGACACGACCAAGGTTGACCGTTCCGCCGCCTATGCCGCCCGCTATCTTGCCAAGAACGTCGTGGCTGCCGGCCTTGCCGAGCGTTGCACAATCCAGATTTCCTACGCGATCGGCATCGCCCAGCCCCTGTCGATCTATGTCGATCTGCATGGCACCGGCAAGGTCAGTGAAGATCAGGTCGAGAACGCGATCCGTAAGGTCATGGACCTTTCGCCGTCGGGTATCCGCCGTCATCTCGATCTCAACAAGCCGATCTACGCCAAGACGTCCTCATACGGCCATTTCGGCCGCAAGGCCGGCCGTGACGGCTCTTTCTCCTGGGAGAAGCTCGATCTGGTGAAGCCGCTTAAGGAAGCTTTGAGCGCCTAACACTTGTTATTTGACGGCGATTGAGAGATACCGTCACCAACTTTTGTAACCCGCACAATGCCTCATGTGGCGCTGTGCGGGTTAAATCTATTTGTTCTTGAGAGTATGAGATGACGGAAGAACGGCGTTCGCGCGCAACGGAAGCGTTTTTTGGCAGACGCAAGGGCAAGCCCCTGCGCAATCAGCAAGTCGATACGATCGAGAACCTGCTGCCTTTGCTGAAAATCGATCTGGAAAGCGCTCCGCCGCAAAATCTCGCCGCTCTTTTTCCGGCGGATGTGCGATCGATCCGTCTGGAGATCGGTTTCGGCGGCGGCGAACATCTCGCCCACCGCGCGGTTGAGAACCCAGAGACGGGTTTCATCGGGGTCGAGCCCTTCGTTAACTCCATGGCCAAACTGCTCGCCACCGTGCGCGAACGCGAGCTGATGAATATCCGGCTCTATGACGATGACGCGACGCAGCTGCTCGACTGGCTGCCGGAAGGGTCGATCGATCACATCGATCTGCTTTATCCCGATCCGTGGCCAAAGAAGAAGCATTGGAAGCGCCGTTTTGTCTCGGACGTCAATCTCGCCCGTTTCCATCGCGTGTTGAAACCCGGCGGCAAATTCTGCTTTGCGTCGGATATCGATACATACGTCAACTGGACGCTGCAGCATTGCGCCCGGCATGGCGGTTTTGAATGGACGGCGACGAGCGCTGACGACTGGCGTACGCCCTATGCCAACTGGCCGGGCACGCGCTACGAAAACAAGGCGAAAAGAGAAGGCCGCAGCTCGGCCTATCTCACCTTCATCCGTCGTTGAGCGATTGAGCCCTCAGAGGGCCGCATCCACTTCCGCTGCCAGCGGAATGGAAGGCTGGGCACCGGCACGCGTGCAGGCGAGCGAGCCTGCAACGGCGGCACGCTTCAGCGCCCTTTCGAAATCCATCCCCTGATCGAGGCTGGCGGCGAGATAACCGCAGAAGGTATCGCCCGCACCAACCGTATCGACCGGCTCGATCTTGAGGCCGGAAGCCCTGTAGACCTTGCCGTTGCGCATGGCGATCACGCCGTCCGCCCCAAGCGTCACGATCAATGTCTGGCCGGTCCTGTCGTGAAGGGTCTTGAGTTCGTTTTCCCGCTCGACGCTGGAGAGGCCATTCTTGCCGATCAGCAGCTCGAACTCGGTTTCATTGGCGATGACGATATCGGCAAGGCCAGCAAGACGCGGACCGTCTGCGGTCAGCGGCGCTGTGTTGATGACGGTGGTGATGCGCTTTGCCTTGGCGGCCGTCAGCGCCGCTTCGATGGCTGCGGCCGGTATCTCGAACTGCAGCATCAGAATATCGCCAGCGGCCATGTCGGATACGGTCTTTGCGGCATCGGAGGCGGAGACCTCGCCATTGGCGGCGGGAATGACCGAAATCATGTTCTCTCCGCCTTCACCGATCAGGATCACCGCCGTTCCCGTCGGGCCGGGCGCAGTCTTGACCAGAGACAGGTCGGTGCCAGCATCACGCAGTAATGTCAGCGCCGGTGCGGCAAAAGTATCATCGCCCGCAGCCCCTGCCATCTTGACTGCGGCGCCTGCACGCCGTGCGGCCAGCGCCTGATTGGCTCCCTTGCCGCCGGCGGCCGTGGAGAATGTCTCTCCCGTTACGGTTTCACCGGGCTTGGGCAGGCGTTTGGCGGTCGCGACGAGGTCCATGTTGATGGAGCCGAAAACAGTAATCATGGGGCGCTGGGTCCATATGAAATTTGAGCAAGGCGGCGACTTTGCCCGAGACGATCACTCGTCGTCAACTACCCGCAATTTGGCCGCACCGGCTCTGTTTTCGGCAAAGCGGCGCGCCTGCTCGATTTCACCATGCGGGGCGTCTTTTTCCGTTGGCGAGAAATCAAGTCCTTCGATCTTCTGGCCGCGTGCCAGCACCTTGTCCGAGGAGATGAGCATCATGTCGACGTCCTTCTGCGCCAGCCCGAAATGGGCCTGCAGCTTGCGCGTCCGGTCGTCCAGCCGCCGCACATCGTCCATCAGAAGGGCAACTTCACCCTGGATGAGGTGCGCCTGCTCCCGCATGCGCTGATCCTTCAGCACGGACTGGATGACCTGCACCGACAGCATCAGAAGCGACGGCGAAACGATGACGACACGGGCGCGGTGAGCGCGCTGCACCAGATATTCGAAATGCTGGTGGATATCGGCGAAGATCGATTCGGACGGCACGAAGATGAAGGCGGTATCCTGTGTTTCGCCACGGATGAGGTATTTCTCGGCCACATCGCGAATATGCACTTCCATATCACGGCGGAACTGCTGAACGGCGGCACGTTTGGTTTCCGGTGTCTCATCCGCCTTGATGGCATTCCATGCCTCCAGCGGAAACTTCGCGTCGATGACGAGCGGCGGCGCATTGTTCGGCATCTTGATGGTGCAGTCCGGCCGGTAACCGTTCGAAAGCGTCGGCTGAAGCTGGAAAGCGCCGGCGGGAAGGGCATCGGCGATCAGAATTTCCATGCGTGCCTGCCCAAAGGCGCCACGGGTCTGCTTGTTGGAAAGGATGGCCTGCAGTCCGACTACGTCCTTGGCGAGATCCTGAATATTGCCCTGCGCGGCGTCGATGACCGCGAGGCGCTCCTGCAGTCGGCTCAGATTTTCATGGGTCGACCGGGTCTGTTCCGTCAGTGTTTCGCCAATGCGCTGCGACATGCCGTCGAGGCGCTGGTTGAGCGTCTGGCTCATCTCGGTCTGGCGGGTGCCGAGCGTTTCCGCCATGGCCGCGATACGGCCATGCAGTTCGGACTGTGTTTTCAGAAGATCGGAGATTTCACCGTCGGCTCCCGCTTTTTTCACGCGGTTTGTCGTGACCAGCCAGGTTGTGACCAGACCGAAAACCAGAGCCGCGAGCAGCGCGCCGAAGCTGATATCGACGGAGCCGGCCCGCAGCGCGGGATCAAGGAGAACGGAGAAATCTATACTCATGATTAAATCTAGCAGATTTCCAGTGATTCGGAAGATCAAAACAAGAACATTCCTGTGGCGGAAATGAGTCGGGCGGGGTGGATGCCCGAGGCGATTTGAACCTCGTGTTTTTTATTTCCTCCGCGCAAGAGATACGTTATGGGAAGCCATGACCATCAAACCGCTTATCATTTTGCCCGATCCCGTGCTGCGCCAGCAATCGAAGCCCATCGAAAAGGTGGATGCAGAGGTTCTGCGTCTTGCCGACGACATGCTCGAAACCATGTACGATGCGCCGGGTATCGGTCTTGCCGCTATCCAGATCGGCGTGGCGCGCCGCATGCTGGTGATCGACGTTGCGCGTGAAGGCGAGGAAAAGACCCCGATCGTCTTCATCAACCCGGAAATCCTCAAGGTGTCGGACGATGTCTCGACCTATGAGGAAGGCTGCCTCTCCATTCCCGACTACTACGCCGAGGTCGAGCGTCCCGCCTCGCTCACGGTGCAATATGTCGGCCGTGACGGCAAGCAGCAGACGGTCGAGGCGGATGGTCTGCTCGCTACCTGCCTGCAGCACGAGATCGATCACCTCAATGGTGTTCTGTTCATCGACCATATTTCGCGGCTGAAGCGCGACATGGTCATCAAGAAATTCACGAAAGCGGCCCGCGCAAAGATCTGATCCGTCCTCTCTGGACCGGAATGGACGACAGGGCAGGGGGCGACAATGGCTCTTCGCATCATATTTATGGGCACACCGGATTTTTCCGTTCCCACATTGCGTGCATTGGTGGAGGCGGGCCACGAGGTTGTCGCTGTCTACACCCAGCCGCCGCGCCCCGGCGGCCGCCGAGGTCTCGATCTGCAGAAGTCACCGGTGCATCAGGCTGCCGAACTGCTGGGGCTCCCGGTGTTTACGCCCGTGAATTTCAAGGCTGAGGAAGATCGTCAGCAGTTCCGGGAATTCAATGCTGATGTGGCGGTTGTCGTGGCTTACGGGCTGCTGCTGCCCGAAGCGATCCTCTCCGGTACGCGTCTCGGCTGTTACAATGGTCATGCCTCGCTACTGCCGCGCTGGCGCGGTGCTGCTCCCATCCAGCGGGCGATCATGGCCGGCGACCCCGAAACCGGCATGATGGTCATGAAAATGGAAAAGGGGCTCGATACCGGTCCCGTCGCGCTGACCGCGAAAGTCGCGATCGGCGAGAACATGACGGCCGGCGAGTTGCATGACAGCCTGATGCTAACAGGCGCGCGGTTGATGCGGCAGGCTATGGACAAGCTGGAAGCAGATGACCTGCCGCTCGTCACACAGGCGGAAGAGGGTGTTCTCTATGCCGCGAAGATCGACAAGGGCGAGACTCGCATCGATTTTTCTCGGCCCTCGCAGGATGTGCATAATCACATTCGCGGCCTTTCGCCGTTTCCCGGCGCATGGCTGGAAATGGACATCGGCGGCAAGACGGAGCGCGTGAAGGTTCTCGCCTCCGAACTGGCTAGCGGCATGGGAGAAGCGGGCGCAGCGCTCGACGATGCTCTGACCATTGCCTGCGGCAGCGGGGCCGTGCGGCTCACCCGCCTGCAAAAGGCGGGCGGCAAACCGATGTCGGCGGCCGATTTCGTGCGCGGCACCCCCGTTCCGGCCACAACGAGGCTCGGCTGATGCCGCGTTTCCGCATGACCGTCGAATATGACGGCACGCCCTATTATGGCTGGCAGAGACAGGATAACGGCCCCTCGGTTCAGGGTGCGCTGGAGGCTGCGGTTCGCTCGCTGACGGGAGAGAGCGTCTCCATTCGCGGCGCCGGCCGCACCGATTCCGGTGTGCATGCCGTTGGGCAGGTTGTCCATGTCGATCTTTTGCGCGACTGGGAGCCCTACAAGCTTCGCAACGCCCTCAATGCGCATCTCGCCATGGCGGGCGAAGCCGTGGCCGTTCTCGATGCCGCTTCCGTGACCGAGGATTTCGACGCCCGTTTTTCCGCCCTTCGTCGGCACTATCTCTACCGCATCATTTGCCGCAAGGCCCGGCTGGCGCTGGAGCACAAGCGGGCATGGTGGGTGTCGAAGGACCTCGACCATGAGCGCATGCATGAAGCCGCCCAGATGCTCGTCGGCCGGCATGATTTCACCACCTTCCGCTCGGTCCATTGCCAGGCGAACAGCCCCGTGCGCACGCTCGACCGGCTGGATGTGACGCGCGATGGCGATCTCATCGAGATACGCGCGACGGCGCAGAGCTTCCTTCATAACCAGATCCGCTCTTTCGCCGGCACGCTGAAACTGGCGGGCGAGGGCACGATGACGCCGGAGGACGTGCGTGCCGCACTGGAGGCACGGGACCGCAAGGCATGCGGCCCTGTCGCACCGCCGGACGGTCTTTATTTCATGCAGGTCGATTATCCCGACGTCATTCCGCCGCGCCGGCGCCCCGAAGTCGACATGACCGAGGATGCGGACTGACGTTTAAGCTGTGCCAGTTCTCAGGCGGGATACACACCGAGAAAACGCTGCAGCGCTTCCGATAGAAGCATGCCCGGCACCAGCAGCGTCATGACGATGGCCGAGACGAGCAGCGACTGATCGCGGATGAAGAACCGCACGATCCGCGAGAAGGCGAAGACCAGCGATAGAAGCAGTGCCAGCCAGAGAACGGCGATCAGTCCTTGCAGCGGCGGCAGGAAGAACGCGATCAGGATCAGAACCGCATAGGCATAGGAAAATGGCAGCGACAGCCAGTTCATGGTGGTGACGAGCGGCGCGAATTTTTCCCGAGCGCCGAAGGCGTATAGTAGCATGCCGATCAAAAGCAGCGGCACGATCCAGCAGATGGCCTCAACCATCGCCAGACGGAAGAAGAAGATGAACCCCGTTCCGGTGCCCGGCGGATAGCTGGCGAGGAAGGCAGCGCGCAGCCACAGCCAGGAAACCAGCATGGCGGGCAGGCACCAGAGGGCGGAATAGAAGGATCGCCACATGCCGCGCTCGGAGAGATCAAGATAACGCGCACCATTGTGGTCACCCAGCAGCAGAAGCCACAGGCCGGTCAGATAGAGCCTTATTTCACTTGCCGTCGGCATGGGCGAACCAGCGTTCGATAAAGGTCTCGTAAATGCGCGTCAGCGTCTCGAGATCGGCAACGGCCACGCGTTCATCGACCATATGCATGGTCTGCCCGACGAGGCCGAATTCCACGACAGGGCAATAATCCTTGATGAAGCGTGCATCGGATGTGCCGCCGGTGGTCGAAAGCTTCGGTTCCCTGCCCGTAACGGCTTCAACCGCGCCTGAGAGCGACGAGATAAGCGCATTGTTCCGCGTCAGGAAGACATGCGACGGGCGGTCGGCCCAGACGATCTCATATTTCACCGGCGCGCGGTCGGGGCGAAGCTCACCTTCGGCCGCAGCGGCGTCGAGGCGGCGGATGATCTCCGCGCGCAGGCTTTCTGCTGTCCAGGTGTCGTTGAAACGGATGTTGAAGGCCGCTGTCGCCCGCGCCGGGATCACATTGGTGGCGGCGTTGCCGGTGTCGACGGTCGTCACTTCCAGATTGGAAGGCTGGAAATCATCCGTGCCGTGATCGAAGGGTGGATGCATCAGCGCATGGGTCAGCTGCAGCAGGCCGCGAATGGGGTTGTCGGCGAGATGGGGATAAGCGGCATGGCCCTGAACGCCATGGACGGTGATGCGGCCGGAAAGCGAACCCCGGCGACCGATCTTGATCATGTCGCCAAGCTGGTCGGGATTGGTCGGCTCGCCCACCACGCAGGCGTCCCACGTCTCGCCGTTGGCGGCGGCCCATTCCAGCAGTTTGGAGGTGCCGTTGATAGACGGACCTTCCTCGTCGCCGGTGATCAGGAAGGAAACGGAACCCTGCGGCTTGCCATGTTTTTCGATATGGCGGGCGATGGCGGCGACGAAACAGGCGATGCCGCCTTTCATGTCCACTGCACCGCGACCGTACATTTCGCCACCGGCGATTTCAGCCGAAAAGGGCGGATGGCTCCACGCCGCCTCGTCGCCCACGGGAACGACATCCGTATGGCCCGCAAACATCAGATGCGGACCCTCGGTGCCGAGCCGGGCATAGAGGTTTTCCACGTCAGGCGTTCCCGCCTCGCTCGCCACTATCTTGTCTACCTTGAAGCCGAGCGGCGAAAGCAGGGTGTCGAGCAAGGAAAGCGCGCCGCCTTCGGCAGGCGTCACCGAAGGGCAACGGATGAGGGCGGCGAGATTGGCAACGGGATCGGTCGTGGTCATGGCAGTCGCTTTATATCAGTCGCGCAGAAGCTCGTTGATGCCGGTCTTGGAGCGGGTCTTTTCATCGACGCGCTTGACGATCACGGCGCAATAGAGGCTCGGGCCCGGCTCGCCGTTCGGGAAAGGCTTGCCCGGCATGGTGCCGGCAACGACGACGGAATAGGGCGGCACTTCGCCATAGGTGATCTCGCCGGTGGCGCGATCGACGATCTTGGTGGACTTGCCGATGAAGACGCCCATGCCGAGAACCGCGCCTTCGCGCACGATGCAGCCTTCCACGACTTCCGAACGGGCGCCGATGAAGCAATTATCCTCGATGATGGTCGGGCCTGCCTGCAGCGGCTCCAGAACGCCGCCAATGCCGACGCCGCCGGAGAGATGCACGTTCTTGCCGATCTGTGCGCAGGAGCCGACAGTCGCCCAGGTGTCGACCATCGTGCCTTCATCGACATAGGCGCCGAGATTGACGAAGGAGGGCATCAGCACCACGTTCTTGGCCACATAGGCGGAGCGGCGGACGACGGCGTTCGGCACGGCGCGGAAACCGGCGGCGCGGAACTGGTTTTCACCCCAGTTTTCGAACTTCGACGGCACCTTGTCCCACCAGGTGGATTCGCCCGGGCCGCCGGTGACGATCTCCATGTCGTTCAGACGGAAGGAGAGGAGCACGGCCTTTTTCAGCCACTGGTTCACCTTCCAGTTTCCATCCGCCTGCTTCTCAGCAACGCGTACCTTGCCGCTATCGAGAAGTTGAAGAGATGTGTCCACGGCGTCGCGAACCTCGCCCTTCGTCGATACGTTCACGCTATCGCGGTTGTCGAACGCCGTTTCGATGATGGTTTCGAGGGAGGTGAGATCCGTAAGGCTCATGGAAAATTCCTTAAAGTCGCGTGGTGTTCATGGTCACGGATGGTACCGCGCCGCTGGAAGGCTTTGGTCATTTGATCTAAGGGAGTGTTGGAAAGGCGTCAATGTGATTTGGGTGATTTGGCGCGTCAGACGAAAGGCATGGAAATGACACGACTGAAAAACGGCAAGTTGCGGCGCAAGGACGGGGTATGGGACCCGTTGAAGCGCAGTGCTGTGGACAAGCAGCAGGCCGAGGTCGTTCAAAAAACACCGCAGTCGGACTCCCCGTCCTATCGCCTCGCCTATGTGGACATGGATTTTCTCTGCCGCGAGGAATTGCGCCCCGTCAGGCTGCAGCTTGAGCTTCTGAAGACGGAAATGGCGCTCACCGAGCGCGGCATAAAATCCACCGTCGTCATGTTCGGCGGCGCGCGCATTCCCGAACCCGGCGGCGAAGCCTGGGCGGCGCGCAACGAGACCCAAAAGCGCAATCTGGAACAATCCTCCGTCTATTACGAGGAGGCGCGCAAGTTTGCCCGTCTTTGCACCGCCTATGCCGCAAAATCGGATCACCTCGAATATGTCGTGGTCACCGGCGGCGGTCCGGGCGTCATGGAAGCGGGCAATCGTGGTGCGGCCGATGCGGGTGGCCCGTCCATCGGCCTCAATATCGTCCTGCCGCACGAGCAGGCGCCGAACCCCTATGTGACACCGGAGCTGAGCTTCAACTTCCACTATTTCGCCATTCGCAAGATGCATTTTCTGATGCGGGCGAAGGCCGTGGTGATCTTCCCCGGCGGCTTCGGCACGCTGGACGAATTGTTTGAAGCGTTGACCCTGATCCAGACGAAGCGCATGGAGCCAATTCCTCTCATCCTGTTCGGTGAGAAATTCTGGCGATCGGTGATCAATTTCGAGTTCCTGGCGGACTTCGGCACTATTGCACCTGAAGATATGAATCTTCTGCATTTTGCTGAAACGGCTGACGATGCATGGAAAATCATCTCGGCCCACTACGAACACTGATTATGCTTGGCGCGACGAAGTAATTTTAGGGCTTAATTAGCAATCTTCTTCTAATTTTGCCCCGTCGCGCTGCAGCGCACTGTCCCAAGGGGACGGGCCTCCATGACGGAGATTTATCATCCGTTGACGTCAGCCTTTTCAGGCGGGCGATTTGATCGAGGCCAAAATGTTCAATTTCCAAGTGAAGTCGCTTGCGACCAAGCTGATCCTCGTAACCGGCTGCGCTATCACCACGGTTCTCGTTGCATCGAATTCCTTCCTCATTTCCCAGACGAGTGAGCGCGTGCACGCGCTGACCATGGATCAGGCCAATACCGAAGCGCGCGCCATCGCCAACGTCATCGCCGCTGATGTGGGTGAACTCGGCAGCGCCGCACGCTCCATGGCCGGTGTCATCGGCCGTGCGCATCAGGCGAAATCAATGGATCGCCCCGGCATCGTCAACATCCTGAAGGCCAATGTCGAGCAGAACGCCTTTGCCTTTGGCAGCTGGTTCTGTGAGCAGCTCGGCCTTTTTGACGGCCAGACGACGGAGATCGCCAACAGGCTCGATCTCGGCACCAATGCCACCGGCGCCTTCGCTCCTTACTGGTCGAAAACCCAGAAGGGCGAAATCCAGTTCTCGACGTTCAAGAATGATTATGCGGCGGAGTGGTATGCGCTTGCCGCCAAATCCGGCAAGGGCGCGATCACGCAGCCCTATCTCGCCGAAGGCACGGAAGTGCCGACGACGATGACGTCGCTTGCCTATCCCGTCATGTCCGATGGCAAGATGATCGGTGTGGCTGGCGTTGATATCTCGCTGGCCTCGCTGTCGCAGAAGCTGCAGGCGCTGCATCCTTTCGAGACCGGCCGCGTGACGCTCGTTTCGCAGGGCGGCCAGTGGCTGGTGCCGCCGACACCCGAGCAGAACATGAAAGCCTATGACGGGGACGGTGCAAGCACCGTTCAGGCGGCAATCACGTCAGGCAAGCAGGGCCTCATCGAAAATCTCGGCGTTGATACGGACGCGCCCTATAACCGTCTCGTTTATCCCTTCGCCGTTCCCGGCCTCAACGCGACCTGGGTGGTGCTGGTGGATATTCCCCATCAGGCCCTGAACGCACCGGTTCAGGAACAGACCTACATGATGATCATCGGCGCGATTGTCATTCTCGCCGCGGTCATCACCGCGCTTTATTTCGCCGTGCGTTATTTCGTCCGCAATCCGCTTGCCTCGCTGGTTTCCGATGTCAGGACGCTGAGTGACGGTCGCTACGATGTACCGGTTTCCGGACAGGAACGCCGGGATGAAACGGGCGCCGTGGCCACCGCGCTTGAAGGTTTCCGCGCGAAGCTTGCCGGCATCCGCGAGATGGAGGCTGAAGCCGATGCCCAGCGTGGTCACGCCGAGACGGAGCGCCAGCGATCCGAATTCGAGCGCAATGAGAACAGCCGCATGCAGCAGCACATTGTCGGCGCGCTGGGTGCAGGCCTCAATGCGCTTTCGCAGGGCAATCTCACCTACCGCATCGAGGACGAGTTCCCGGGCGAATATGCGAAGCTGCGCGAGGACTTCAACTCTGCGCTCGCCAGCCTCGAGGAAACCGTTTCCACGGTCAACGCAACCGTCGTCAGCATCGGCAACGGCACGGGTGAGATCACCCGCGCCGCCAGCGATCTTTCGCACCGCACGGAACAGCAGGCCGCAAGCCTGGAGGAAACCGCTGCCGCCCTCAATGAGTTGACCGCACAGGTCAATTCCAGTGCGGAAAACGCCGCACAGGCGGCCGGCGCCGTCAGCCATGCCTGCGACGACGCCGGCAAGTCGGGCGAGGTCGTGCAGCAGGCCGTGAACTCCATGGAAGGCATCGCGCAATCCTCGGCCGAAATTTCCCGTATCATCGGTGTTATCGACGAGATTGCCTTCCAGACCAACCTTCTGGCGCTGAACGCGGGCGTCGAAGCTGCCCGCGCGGGTGATGCCGGCAAGGGCTTTGCCGTCGTCGCACAGGAAGTACGCGAACTGGCACAACGGTCCGCCACCGCCGCCAAGGAGATCAAGGGCCTCATCAACACTTCGGCCACCCAGGTGGGCGAGGGCGTCCAGCTGGTCGGCAAGGCCGGTGAGACGATGAAAAAGATCGCCGATCAGGTTCTGCAGATCAACCAGCTGATACGGCAGATCTCCGCCTCCGCCAGCGAACAGGCGGTGGGTCTGAAGGAGATCAATTCCGCCGTTACCCAGATGGATCAGGTTACCCAGCAGAATGCGGCGATGGTGGAAGAAACTACCGCGGCGAGTGTAACGCTGAACAGCGAGGCGGAAACGCTGAAATCGCTCGTTGCCGGTTTCTCCGTTTCCGGTGGTCATTCCAGCCAGCAATTGCACGCCACTGCCGCGGCGATGCGCGCACCCGCCGCTCCGGCGCAGGCATCGGGCCGCCCGGCCGCGCAACGCGCCCGTCCGAGAACCAGCGGCGCAAACGCGCTGGCGCAGGATGACTGGACGGAGTTCTGACGCGCCATTTCCGCCTCAAATGAAAAGGGCCGCTGGTATCGCCAGCGGCCCTTTTTTCATATCCGCTTCCGTTAGAGACGGGCGAAACGTTCCGTCAGCAACTCGAAGAAGCCGTCGGCATCCACATTGCGCATCACGCGGGCATTGGCGGGCCGTTCGGTAACATTCCACCAGTCCACCACGGTCATGCCCATGGTCAGTTCGGAATGGACCTCGATTTCGACGTTGCACTCGCGACCCTGAAACAGTTCGGGTTTGACGAGATAGGCAATGACGCTCGGATCATGCAGCGGGCCGCCATCCGAACCGTATTTCTCGATGTCGAAGCGTTCGAAGAATTCCAGCATTTCCGCCATGGCGATGGCCGGCCTTGTGCCGATCTCGCGAATGCGGCTGACCCGAGCCTTGGTCGTCAGCAACTGATGGGTGACATCGAGCGGCATCATGACAACAGGCATGCCGGAGCGGAAGACGATGTCGGCGGCCTGCGGGTCGACATAGATGTTGAATTCCGCCGCCGGTGTGATGTTGCCGCCCTCGAAGAAGCCGCCGCCCATCATCACCAGTTCCTTGACGCGGTCGGCAATTTCCGGCGCCTTCAGGAGCGCCAGAGCCACATTGGTCAGTGCGCCGAGCGTGCAGAGCGTTACGGTGCCGGCGGGCTCGCGCATCACCGTCTCGATGATGAAATCGACCGCGTGCTGCTTTTGCGCCTCCATTGTCGGTTCGTCGAGAACCGGGCCGTCCAGGCCAGTGCTGCCGTGAACATGTTCGGCGGTGATGGGCTTGCGCACCAGTGGCTTCTCGGCGCCTTCGTAGACTGGAATATCGGTGCGTCCGCACAGTTCGCAGATGATGCGGATGTTGCGGCTGGTCAGCTTCAGCGGAACGTTGCCGGCGACGGCGCACAATCCGAGAATGTCGATTTCCTCCGGGCTTGCGAAAGCGAGCATGATTGCCGCCGCGTCGTCCTGGCCGGGATCGGTGTCGATGATGATTTTTCTGCGTTCTGCCATGTCTTGCCCGCCGTTGAGATGAGCGCTTTTTTCGAGCGGCGGGTGCTCACTTGTCAAGTCTCATTCCTGCGGCTTGCCTTTGCCCCGCGTTTCGTCTTGCGCATCGTGGTTCGGCTTCCCATATTGCTGGGGCCGGTGCGATTGACCGGCAAGGTTGCCGGAAGCGGGACCGCGAAACGTCGCTTGGTTGCAAGGACAGAAGAGACATGAGCCGCATGACGCCATTCACCCACCCGCTTCTGCTGGGTTTTGATGCCATGGAAAAAACGCTGGAGCGCATGGCGAAGGCCAATGACGGCTATCCTCCCTACAACATAGAGCGCCTGCCCGGCAGCGAAGATATGCCCGAACGCCTGCGCATCACCATCGCAGTTGCCGGGTTTTCGCAGGACGATCTGGATGTGACGACGGCCGATAACCAGCTCGTCATTCGGGGACGACAGCAGGAACAGGAGAAGCGCGATTTTCTCTATCGCGGCATCGCAGCGCGCCAGTTCCAGCGGGTTTTCGTGCTTGCCGATGGCATGCAGGTCAGGGAAGCGCGCCTGCGCAACGGCCTTCTTTCCATCGATCTGGTCCGGCCGGAAATTTCAAACGTGGTGAAGAAAATTAATATTTCCGTCTCAGAGTAGAACGTGAACGCCAGAATCCGACACGAATCGCTCGGCGTGAAGAAGGAGGCTGAAATATGCTTTTGAAAGAAGCGCATGCGCGTCTCACCCAATCCCAGCTCGCCCATATCGGCGAAGGAGAAGTGGGATATATCCGCAAGATCCGGGCGGAAGACGTCAGCCGCTGTTTCCCGGAAGCGCCTGATCTCGATCCGCAATTGGATCTTTGGGCACTGTTCGGTGCGGATGGTACGCCGATCCTCCTCACGGACAATCGTTCAAGCACGTTTTTCAAGGCTGCCGAAGACGATCTCAAGACCGTCAGCCTGCATTGAATAAAAAAGCCCGCTTTTGAGCGGGCTTTATGCTTAGTGGATCAAAGGAACGGGCGGTCCGGCATGTCGTCGATGGAGATGACGCCGTCCTTGTTCCTGTCCAGCCGTTCGAACATCTTTTCGCCGGCGGCGGTGAATTCGGCCTTGCTGACCTGACCGTTCTCGTCGGTATCGGCCATGCGGAACAGTGCGTAGGCTCCACCCTTGCCGCCATGTTTGCCCCAGCCCTGACGGCCGCCATGCTCGCGCTCGGCGCGCTTGCCCTCGGGACCCTTGCCTTCATCCGCCTTGGCTTCCTCCCGCTCCGGACGCGGATGGGCGGCGCGGAAGGCTTCCATCTTCGCCTGGCGGTATTCGCGGATTTCCTTCGGCGTAATCGAGCCGTCCTTGTCCTTGTCGATCTCTGTGAAGAGCGCGTCCTGACGGGCGGCGAATTCCTCCTTCGAAATCTTGCCGTCCTTGTTGGCGTCGGCCACCTTCAGCAGGTGAACGAAAGCCGCTTCCGGACGGATCGGCATGCGATCCTTGTGGCCCTTGCCGGGCGCGGCGAAACTGGCCGTTGCGGCCGTGCTGAGCACAAGGGCTGCGCCAAGAGCAGAGAGGGCGATTTTGCGTGTGGTCATCGTCATTACCTTTCTTTGGTGTCCCTGAAGAAAAGATAGTGACGTCCAGCAAGCCTCACCACTTAAACATCCGTAAGGTGGATGAAGCTTCGGTAATGTTCGCTGCTCAGCGGGTGATGGTTTTCGTCAGGAACCCGGTCAGGTCGTCGGTGATGTAGTCGATATGCTCATCCGTCACGGCCGGAATTTCCCAGCGTTCCATGATGACGCCCTCAAGATTTGAAGGCACGAGCAACACGGTCTTCATGCCAAGCGCCTTGGGGGCGGCAAGATTGCGCGGCAGATCCTCGAACATGGCGGCTTTTTTCGTGTCGAGTTTCGCAAGTGCGGCGAATTTCTCATAGGTCGCGCTAGCTGGTTTAGGCAGATAGCCTGCGGCGACGATATCGAAAATATCCTCGAAGTGATCGAGAACACCGAGCGCGCCGGCGGCGGCCTGCGCGTGTTTCACGCTGCCATTGGTGAGGATGAACTTGCGACCGGGCAAAGCCTTGATTGCCTCACCAAGTTCCGGATGCGGTTTCAATGCCGAATAGTCGATGGCATGGGCGCGTTCCAGAAACTCGTCCGGGCTGATGCCGTAATGGATCATCAGGCCCTGCAGCGTGGTGCCGTGGTCGTGATAATACCGTTTCTGCAGCGCGCGGGCTTCCTCGGGGTCAAGCTTCAGAAGCTCCGCCACATAGGCCGTCATGTTTCGATCGATCTGCGAAAACAGATTGATGTGATGCGGATAGAGCGTGTTGTCGAGATCGAAGACCCATTCGCTCACATGGTCGAAATCGGCGGCTTCGGGCAGGTTTTTCGGCTTTGTGTCCATGGGCTGCTTTATGCCCGTTTCGAATGCCGAAGAAAATCGAAAAGACGACGATTGGTTAGAAAATCGGGCTTGGCTGCGGCCTCCGGCGCATGATACCGCCAAAGCCATGGAACTCTGGATAGGCATTACTTTCGCAAGCGCGTTCTTGCAGAACCTGCGCTCGACCCTGCAAAAGCACCTCAAGGGCATGATGGGCACCACGGGCGCGACCTTTGTGCGCTTCGTGTTCGGCATGCCCTTCGCTCTCGCCTATCTCGCTTTTCTGCATTTCGGGCTCGGTCGCCCGCTGCCGGTGCCCAACATGTCCTTCGCTTTGTGGGCGACGGTCGGGGCCATGGCGCAGATTGCCGCCACGTTCCTGCTGGTGCACCTGTTCTCCTTCCGCAACTTTGCAGTGGGAACGGCCTATTCCCGCACAGAACCGGCGCAGGCGGCACTGTTCGCGCTTATCTTCATCGGTGAAAGCGTCAATGGCGGCACATTGGCGGCTATTGCCATATCGGTCGCCGGTGTCATGCTGATTTCGGTGGCACGCACGGAAGTGACGCCCGCTTCCTTCCTGACGTCGATCTTCAGCCGGACGGCGGGCATCGGCTTCGCCTCAGGCGCTTTCTTCGGCCTGTCGTCGGTTGCCTACCGATCGGCGTCGCTCGCGCTTGCGCCGAGCCTTCCCGTTCCGGACGCGATGATGCAGGCGGGCTTCACGCTCGTCGTCGTGATCGTCATGCAGACGGTGTCGATGTTCCTGTGGATCATCTGGCGCGAGCGGGAAGAATTGCGGCGTATCGCCAAGGTTTGGAAACCGTCGCTTGCAGTCGGTTTCGTGGGCGCCACGGCCTCATTCGGCTGGTTCACGGCGATGACCCTGCAGCAGGCCGCCGTGGTGAAGGCGCTGGCGCAGGTGGAGATGCTCTTCGCCTTCGCCTCGACCATGCTCTTCTTCAAGGAGAAGATCAACCGGCTCGAACTCTCCGGTTGCCTGCTGATTGTGGTGGGTGTGCTGTCGCTTCTGGCATTCGGTTGAAGGCCTGTCGTGGCGGACAGGCTTGCCGTCCGCCACCTGAAGCACATCAGGGCACGATGAGCGTGCCGGCGCCTTCCGTGAAGATTTCCAGAAGGACGGAATGGGGCGTCTTGCCGTTGAGGATCACCACGCCCTGAACACCGGCCTTGATGGCGTCGATGCAGGTCTCGACCTTCGGGATCATGCCACCGGAAATCGTGCCGTCCTTGATGAGCGCACGCGCCTGCGAGACGGTGAGTTCCTTGATGAGTTCCTTGTTCTTGTCGAGAACGCCGGGAACGTCGGTGAGAAACAGCAGACGCGAGGCGTGAAGCGCGCCCGCAATCGCGCCGGCGAAGGTATCGGCGTTGATATTGTAGGTGGCGCCATCGCGGCCAGGCGCGACCGGGGCGATGACCGGGATCATTTCCGACTTGGCGAGCAGGTCGAGCAGGGTGCGGTCGACTTCGGTGACTTCGCCGACGAAGCCGAGATCGAGCACACGTTCGATATTGCTGTCAGGATCGATGACGGTCTTTTTCGCCTTTTCGGCGAAGACCATGTTACCGTCCTTGCCGCACAGGCCGATCGCCCATTCACCCGTCTGGTTGATGAGGGCGACGATTTCCTTGTTGATCGATCCGGCCAGAACCATTTCGACGATCTCGACCGTCTTGGCGTCGGTAACGCGAAGGCCGCCCTCGAACTTCGATTCGATGCCCATCTTGGTCAGCATCGCGCCGATCTGCGGGCCGCCGCCATGCACGACGATCGGGTTTATGCCTGATTGCTTCAACAGCGCGATGTCTTCCGCGAAAGCCTTGCCGAGTGTGGAATCCCCCATGGCGTGGCCGCCATATTTCACCACGATGGTCTTGTTCTCGTATTTCTGCATAAAAGGCAGAGCCTGTGCGAGCAGCCGCGCCTGAGTTTCGCTTTCGGAAGACGTCATCTAAAAACCTCGGTCTGTGGTTGCGGCTGTTGAGAGCCTGTCACCGCTCTAAAGCAAGTCTTTGACGGATGAAATAACCTCCCGGCCTTATTGTGTCGGCAGCAGTCAAATTTCTTTTTTTTGGCGCTCCCGGCCCTGTAATGCGATTGACATAAAGGCCCAATGGGACCAGCCTTGCAGGGGAAAGGGGAGGGGTGAATTCAGGGCGACAGGAGATGTCGCGCGCCGCGCAAGCGATGCTGACCTGAACGACTGAGGAGCGAGAGACCACATGACGGCACCCGATCGAGACAAGCAAAGCGGTTTGCGGGACGAAGTCCTTGCGGGCGAATATGTGCTGGGTGCCTTGCCGCCGGAAAGCATGGCGGAGCTTGCCAAACGCATCAAACGCGACCGCCAGTTCGCGGCCATGGTCAGGCGCTGGCGGGACAATCTGGCGGAAACCGAATACCGCGAAAATGCGACCGTCGCCGCGCTGCTGGAACGGGATCCAAGCCGCTCCGGCCTGCCATTCAGGAGCCAGCCGCTGCGCGGTGGCAGCATGTTTGCAGCCATGCTTTCGGAGGTCTGGCATTCGGTGCGCTTCTGGCGTCTTCTGGCATTGACGGCGATGCTGTGGACCGCCGTTCTGCTTTTCACTATCGCCTGAGGGGCGCACCTCTCAAAGGGAGATCGTTCTGACGATCTCGGCCCGCAGGCTATCCAGCCCGAATGATTTTTCCGAGGACGTGGCGAGAACTTCCGGATAGGCGGCAGGGCGCTTGCGGATTTTTTCCAGCGTTTCGCCGATCAGCCGCGGAACGCCGACATCCTTGATCTTGTCCGTCTTCGTCAGCACGATCTGGTAGGACACGGCTGCTTTGTCGAGCAGGGTCAGAACTTCCTCGTCATTCTTTTTCACGCCATGGCGGGAATCGATCAGCACGTAAACACGCTTCAGCGTCGCACGGCCGCGCAGATAATCGAAGACGAGCTTCGTCCAGGCGTCGACGTGATCCTTGGGGGCCTGCGCGTAGCCGTAACCGGGCATATCGACCAGCGCCATCGGCGGCAGATCGCCCGCTTCGCCGGAATAACCATCCGGAACGAAATAGTTGAGTTCCTGCGTGCGTCCGGGCGTGTTGGACGTGCGGGCAAGCCCCTTGTGGCCCACCAGCGCATTGATGAGCGAGGACTTGCCGACATTCGAACGACCGGCGAAGGCAATCTCCGGCGGGCCTTCGGGCGGCAGGAATTTCATTGCGGGAACGCCGCGAATGAAAATCCAGGGTCGCCCGAACAGGGGCTTTTCGGTTGCCGTGCCGGTTTCACTCATTTCGATTGCACCGGCTTTCGCTTGAACAGCCCCTTGATATTATCGAACAGCTCGATCTTGGCGCCCTGACGCTTCATGATGACGGCCTGCTGGGTGATGGAGAGCGTATTGTTCCATGCCCAGTAGATGACGAGACCAGCCGGGAAGGAGGCCAGCATGAAGGTGAAGATCAGCGGCATCCAGTTGAAGATCATTGCCTGCGTCGGATCGGGCGGCGTCGGGTTCATACGCATCTGCAGGAACATGGTGATGCCCATGACCAGCGGCCAGACGCCGATCATCAGGAAATGCGGCACGTCGTAAGGCAGAAGGCCGAACAGGTTGAAGAGCGATGTCGGATCGGGCGCGGAAAGGTCGTGGATCCAGCCGAAGAACGGTGCATGCCGCATTTCGATGGTGACGTAGATGACCTTGTAGAGCGCGAAGAAGACCGGAATCTGCAGAAGCATCGGCCAGCAGCCGGCGACCGGATTGATCTTCTCTTCCTTGTAGAGCTGCATCATCGCCTGCTGCATGGCCATGCGGTCATCGCCATGCTTGGCCTTCAGCTCCTCCATCTTCGGCTGCACGCGCTTCATGTTCGCCATGGAAGCATATTGCTTGCTGGCGAGCGGGAAGAAGAGCGCCTTGACGACGATGGTGGTGAGCAGGATGGCCACGCCGAAATTGCCAAAATAACGGAAGAAGAAATCCATCATTTTGAACATCGGCTTGGTGATGAAGTAGAACCAGCCCCAGTCGATCAGAAGGTCGAACTTCGGGATGGAATATTCTTTTTCATAGCGGTCGACCAGCGGCACTTCCTTGGCGCCGGCGAAGACAAGGCTCTTCAGCTCGATGGACTGGCCGGGTTCGACCGTCATCGTGTCGCTCTTGAAATCCGCCTGATAGCTCGGCTGATTGCCGGTGATATGCGAAAAGCGGGTTTCGAACGGTGTTGTCTGCGGCGGAACGATGGCAGCAGCCCAATATTTGTCGGTAATGCCGAGCCAGCCGCCGGTTGCCTTGGCAATAGTTACCGGTGCTTCTTCAACATCCTTGTATTTTTCTTCCGTCAGGCTGCCGTCTTTGCCCGAAACGCCGAGAAAGCCTTCATGGATGACGAAGACGGGCGGGATCGCCGGCTTGTTGTTGCGCGTCACGCGGCCATAGGTGGCGAAGGAGACCGCAGCCTGTCCCGGGTTCTCGACCTTGTCGGCGACCGAGATCATATAATGCTCGTCGATCGAAATCGTGCGGGAGAAAATCACGCCCTTGGAATTGGTGTAGGTGAGGGTGACCGGGGTGGTTTCCGTCAGCTTCTCGCCGCTTGCCAGCGTCCAGACGGTGGTCGGACCGGGAACGCCGCCGACTTCCTGTGCAGCAACAAAACCGAGTTCGGTGAAGTAGCCGTCCTTGGTGTCGGAGGGCGAGAACAGCGTGATGATCGGGCTCGAGTCATCGACGGTCTCATGGTAATCCTTGAGCCGGATGTCATCGAAACGGGCGCCGGCGAGATTGATCGAACCGGCGATGGCGTTGGTGTCGATGGCCACACGCTGGGTTCTTGCAATCGACTCTTCACGGGTCGCCGTTGCGGCGGTCTGCGGCGAAGAGGCGGGCGGTGTGCCTTCGACGGCTGCACCAGGCGCGGCACCCGGTGCCGGCTGCTGTTGCTGCGTCGTCTGCTGCTGCTGCTGCTGCGCCTGGCGGGCCTCTTCGGCGCGGCGCTGCTGCTCGATACGCGGATTCATGTAAAGGAATTGCCAGGCGAGGACGATGACAACCGAAAGGGCTATCGCGATG
This sequence comes from Agrobacterium sp. LAD9, assembly GCF_003031125.1. NCBI lineage: Bacteria > Pseudomonadati > Pseudomonadota > Alphaproteobacteria > Hyphomicrobiales > Rhizobiaceae > Agrobacterium > Agrobacterium sp. LAD9. The sequence goes on from NZ_PHGS01000002.1 coordinate 188,576, forward strand.
AAGTAATTGCGGTTCTTTTCCATCATTCTTTCCTGGAGCGGGTCTCCTGGGACCGTTTCGGTTTCGCCGTTCCTTCAATGCGCTCGGCAAGGAGAGACTGAAGTTTCGGGAAGGCTGTATCGAGCACATCCCTGCGGGCGACAATCACATAGTCATGACCGGGCTTCATTGCGACCCCGGCAGAAAGCCTGACGGCTTCCCTGAGACGGCGGCGCATGCGATTTCGCTCGACCGCGTTGCCTTGTCTTTTTGTTACGGTAAAACCGACGCGAGGCTCGGTTTCCGGGGCTTTCCGGTCAAGCACTTCCAGAAGAAAGGTGCTTCCCCGCCGTTTTTCCCCCGCCTGAACGGCAAGAAACTCCGACCGGTTTTTAAGCCGGCCGGGGTGTTTTTCAGTCTTGCTCATGTGCCCACGACTTTCATCGGGCCACAGGCTCGGCAATTAAGCCGACAGACGTGCGCGGCCGCGCGCACGGCGGGCTGCGAGAACCTTGCGGCCGCCGGCGGTAGCCATGCGGGCACGGAAACCATGACGACGCTTGCGAACAAGCTTGGACGGTTGGTAAGTACGCTTCGACATTTATTTAATACCGCGGTGTGCGGCCCTTCTTGAATTTGCAATTATTTGCAAGAGCGTTTCGTTTTTTGCACGGCTAACCCCGCCTGGGCGAGCTTTCAATGGCCGAGCGTGCGCGGCTTATAAGGGCATAGGCCGAGCAAAGTCAATTGCCGAAGGGGTTTTCGCGGTTCACCTTTTGCGGAAAACGCACCGCAATCTCCTTCGCCGACTGCCGATAGAGGCTGATTCCGACGCGCAATCGATAAAATCCGAAATTCTTTCTTAACGCCGCATTGATAAATCTTGTGACGCGAAAAGTTATGCCAGCTTCCCATTTTCATTGCGCGGCTGGTTTTTGTTGGGGGAACGAAATTGAGAATTCGCGGTCGTATCAATCTACTTGTCGGGCTTATGAGCCTTGTTGCCTGCACCATCGGCGGGCTGTCCATCTATGCGATCAACGAATTCCGGGTCCGGTCGCATCATTTCGAGGAGGCTGCTGAAAGGGCCTACAAGGGTGAGGCGCTTAACCGTCTGGTGACGGCGGTCGTCATGGAGGCGCGTGGTGTCTATGCGGCAGCCGATGTGGCCGCAGCCACCCCCTTCGCCGACGGCATGGTCAAAAACCTTGATGCCATGGAAAAGCTGATTGCCAGCTGGGCTCCGCTCGTGCCGGCGGAACAGCGGGCGAGTTTCGACAAGCTTGTCGGCCGGTCCAAGGAATTCCGGACCTTCCGTCTGGAGACTGTCCGACTGGCGAAGGAGAGCGGGCCGCAGGCAGCCGCCCAGCAGGGCAACAATGAGGCGAACCGCGCCAACCGCAAGGCCTATCAGGCGGAGATCGATGGTGTCGTGAAAAACGACATTGCCGAACTGGAAGTCGTAAAGGCAGGAATGGATTCTTTCAGCACCGCCATATTCTGGGCGATCGTCGCGGTGACGGTTGCAGGTGTCGGCGCGGGAGCCGCCTTCGGTCTCTACATCGGAACGCGGCAGCTCAGCGCGCCCATCCGCCGGGTTTCGCAGGTGATGAATGCGGTGGCCGATGGAAATCTGGACGCGGAAGTCCCCTATCTCGGCCGCAACGACGAGATCGGCGAAATGGCTGCCGCCGTCGAGGTCTTCAAGAACAACGGCCGCGAGGTGCGCCGCATGAATGCGCAGGAGACCGCCATGCGCGCCAAGAGCGACGACCTGCAGGCTGGCATGGCCGTCGTCGTCGACGCCGCGGCCCAGGGCGATTTCAGCCGCCGCATCAACAAGGATTATGGCGACGAAAACCTCAATCGTTTCGCCGCGACGATCAATTCGCTCCTCACGGGGGTCCATAACGGCGTATCCGAGACCAGCCGCGTCATTGAAGGTCTGGCGCGGGGTGATCTGACGGAGAGGATGGACGGCGAGTTCCGCGGCGTGTTCGGCGAACTCCAGGAGAACGTCAACCAGACGCTGACCAAGCTGCGCGAGACAATGAGGGAGGTGCGCGGCAGCACGGAAGGCATCAGCGGCAACGCAAGCGAACTGCGCTCGGCGGCCGACGACCTGTCGAAGCGGACGGAACAGCAGGCTGCGGCGCTGGAGGAAACCTCCGCCGCACTGGACGAAATCACCGCCGTCGTCCGCAATTCCACCGACCGTGCGCAGGAAGCCAGCGCCATGGTTGCCGAAACCAAGCAGAAGACGGAAGAATCCGCCAGTGTCGTGCGCGATGCCGTCTCCGCCATGGATCGCATCGAGCATGCCTCGCGTGAAATCAGCCAGATCATCAACGTCATTGACGAGATCGCCTTCCAGACCAACCTTCTCGCGCTGAACGCAGGCGTGGAAGCGGCACGTGCCGGCGAGGCCGGCAAGGGTTTCGCCGTCGTCGCGCAGGAAGTGCGGGAACTGGCGCAGCGTTCCGCAACGGCTGCGAAGGACATCAAGGCGCTGATCACCAAATCCGGCCAGGAGGTCGGACGCGGCGTGTCGCTGGTGCAGAAAACCGGCAGCGCACTGAGCGAGATCGAGACCCGCGTTCTGGCGATCAATGAGCACATCCATTCGATCGCCACGGCGGCCAGGGAGCAGTCCACCGGTCTGCACGAGGTGAATACCGCCATCAACCAGATGGATCAGGTGACGCAGCGCAATGCTGCCATGGTGGAGGAGACCTCGGCCGCAACCCACAAGCTGAGCAGCGAGGCGGATCATCTCGTGACGCTGGTGACCCGTTTCAATGTCGGTGCCGAAAATGCGCAGCGCAGCCACCGTTTCGAGCAGCCCGCAAGACCGGTAACGGCATCCGCCGGACCGGTTGCGGTCTCCGGCAGGACGGCTGCGGTGGCGTCCCCGGCCCGCAAATTGATGAACAGCGTCAGTCGTGCGCTCAATGCCCAGCCCGCTGCAGCACCGGCGCATGGCGACTGGCAGGAATTCTAGGCGACCTGCAGTTCCGCTTCAAACAGGCTTACGTTGCGAACGCCGCCCTTTTCGGGCGGCGTTTGTTTTCCGGCAATGAAAACGTTTGTTTTGCAGCGCATTGGAAAAATATCCATTAGGTCCTATTATCGTCGCTGCATATAAACCGAGCCGTTCCACGCAAGCAGCGGCGCGCATACAGGATCATGGCCCGGTGTTTTCTAAAGGCGTAGACAGCTTGGACCGCACGCAAGACGATCCGGTGCACTGCATGCCGGGATTGACCGCCGGTCTTTCCGGACGGCTGCTGCTGCTCACGGTCATTTTCGTGATGATCGCCGAAGTGCTGATCTTCGTGCCTTCCGTCGCCAATATGCGTCTTTCCTGGCTGCAGGACCGTCTGAATACGGCTGCCGCCGCCGGCGCGGTGATTGATGGCCTGCAGGCCGAACTGCCGCGAAGCGTGCAGAACGACACGCTGATGGCAACCGGGGCAAAGCTTATCGCGCTGCGAAAGGACGGCACCTCGCGCCTGCTCGCAGTGGCGGAAACACCGCCCGGTGTCGACGAGCAATATGATCTTTCCGATGTTTCGCAGGTGGCGGCGGTGCGGGATGCCTTCTCCACCCTGCTGTTCGGCGGCAACCGCGTCATCCGCGTCTTCGATGTGGTGGGCGACAGTGATACCATCATCGAACTGGTGCTGGGCGAAAACAAGCTGCGGGCGGCGATGCTTGCCTATGCCCGCAACGTTTTCCTGATTTCCATCGTCCTGTCGCTGATCACGGCCGGCCTGATATTCATCTCCATCAACCGCATCATGATCCGGCCGATACGCCGGCTGACGCTCGGCATGCAGAATTTCTCCGAGGATCCAGGCAATCCCGAGCGGATTTTCGTGCCCGAGGAGGGGACGGACGAACTGTCGGTTGCGGGCCGCCATCTTGCGGATATGCAGACCGAACTGCAGAAAACCCTGCGCCAGCAGAAGAACCTTGTGGATCTCGGCCTTGCGGTGTCGAAGATCAACCATGACATGCGCAACATCCTCTCCTCCGCGCAGCTGATGTCCGACCGGCTTGTGGATGCCAAGGACCCGATGGTCAGGAGCTTCGCGCCGAAACTGCTACGCACCATCGACCGCGCCGTGGCCTATACGGGCGAGGTTCTAGCCTATGGCCAGGCGACCGAAGGCGCGCCGAAACGCAAGATGGTGCAGTTGAGCCTTCTGGTGCGGGACGTACGCGACATTCTGGCGCTCGATCCCGACAGCGGTATCGAGTTTCACGACAGCGTCCCCCCGGATCTCACGATCGATGCGGATTCCGAACAGCTTTTCCGGGTCATCCATAATCTCTGTCGCAATGCCGTCCAGGCTCTGCAGTCCGATGCCACAAATGCCGCGCCGAGGCACCTTTCCATCCTGGCCCAGAGAGCCGGCAGCGTCGTCAGCATCGTCATCGACGACAATGGGCCGGGAATGCCGCGCAAGGCCAAGGAGAACCTGTTTTCCGCTTTCCGGGGTTCGGCCCGCTCCGGCGGCACGGGCCTCGGGCTGGTCATTGCCCGCGAACTGGTGCTCGCCCATGGCGGCACCATCGCGCTCGTCGAAAAGCCCGGTCCCGGCACGCAGTTCCGCATTGAAATCGCCGACCGCGCCGCCTCCGTGCAGGCCGCCAGAACCGCCTGAAAAAACCGCGCCGCGACAGGCCCGCGAAATCATTATTTCCGCCGGAATGGACATGGTCTTAGGCCGGCGGAAAATGAGCCGCATGGAATTTATAATGTAATCAATAAGATACAGGAATTGCTGCGGAAAAATGACAATTTCCAAACGAAATCGCTTGCATTCGGAATGAGGACGTTTTAGAGGATCGCCACGCCACCGGAAACGACCGGAACGGCACGCACCCGTAGCTCAGCTGGATAGAGCACCAGACTACGAATCTGGGGGTCAGGAGTTCGAATCTCTTCGGGTGCGCCATTTCCTTTCCTAAAAAACAGGTCCTGAAACACGCGATGTTTCTCGCTTGCCATGTGGCTTGAAACGGCGAGTTCGTTCCGCCAGATGCTTCGGCTGCTGCGACACCCGGCAGGACCGAACGAATTCCGAACCTTCCGAATATATGTTAAAATCATCCGGTCATCAGATGGCCCGGGGTGAAAGCCATGTTGGAAGCGGACAAGGTATTTGCAGGTTCGATTCCGGAAAATTACGACCGCTATATGGTGCCGTTGATTTTTGCGCCGTTCGCCACTGATCTGGCGCGACGGGCGGCGGCTTTGATGCCGATTGATATTCTGGAGATTGCTGCGGGAACCGGTGCCGTCACGCGCGAACTGGCTCCCCGATTATTGCCTGCCGCAAACTATGTGGTGACCGATCTCAATCAGCCTATGCTCGATTTTGCCGCGTCGCAGCAAGCACCGGATCACCGCATAAGATGGCAACAGGCGGACGCCCAGACCCTGCCTTTTGAAAACACGGTTTTCGACCTCGTCTTCTGCCAGTTCGGTGCGATGTTTTTCGGTGATCGCCCGTCGGCCTATCGAGAGGCAAAGCGGGTGCTGAAGCCCGGTGGGCATTATTTATTCAACGTCTGGGATCGCATAGAGGAAAACCACTTCGCGAATGATGTGACGAACGCCTTGGCACGCCTGTTCCCCGATGATCCGCCGCGCTTCATGGCCCGTACCCCGCATGGTTATCATGATGTGGCCGTGATCCGCCGTGAACTGGAGGATGCCGGGTTTTCGCGCGTGACGATCGAGACGGTGGCGGCGCAAGGCCGCGCCTCTTCGCCGCGTATTCCAGCTGTCGCTTATTGTCAGGGAACTGTTCTGCGGACGGAGATCGAGGCAAGGGCTCCGGGGAAGCTGGATGCCGCGACAGACTACGTCGCCGCGGCCATTGAAGCGCGCCATGGCGGCGGTGAGGTTGCCGCCAAAATTCAGGCGCATGTGATTCTCGCCGCCGTATAAATCGGTGTCTCAAGGCTGGTTTCTCAGTCTATAAACAAGCACCGGGAATATTCGGAAATATCCCCCAATATTAGTGGTTTTAGGTAGAGGCCTACACAGCAAGGTTTTCCGATCACCCGACATTTCCGGGCTTTCGAGTGTCATCGAACTTTCCCCGAACCTTCGTCATATTGTCATACAATAAAAGCATATGCGCTCCAGAAAAGGAGCGCAGAATGACGCCACAATCACTTGAACTTTCGGGCATCGGCAAAGGCTTCGGGGCCGATGATGTTCTGAAAGAAATCGATCTCTCAATCCGCCCAGGCGAGTTTTTGTCCCTCGTTGGTATGTCGGGCTGCGGCAAGTCCACGCTGTTGCGTATCATTGCGGGCCTGGAAACGCCGGATCGCGGTTCGGTTTCGATCGGCGAGCAGGATGTGACAGAGGTTGATCCGAGCGATCGCAATCTGGCGATGGTTTTCCAGTCTTACGCCCTTTATCCGCATATGAGCGTGCGCCAGAACATCGCGACGCCGCTCAGGATGCGGCGCCTGCCTTTCGCTGCTCGCCTGCCACTGATCGGACGTTTTGCAGCGCCTGCTGAAACATTGAAGCAGATCGATGCCGCCGTTGAACAGGCGGCCGAGACGCTGCAGATCGCGCATCTGCTGGATCGCAAGCCGGCGCAGCTTTCCGGCGGCCAGCGTCAGCGTGTGGCGCTCGCCCGGGCGCTGGTGCGTTCGCCTGCAGCCTTCCTGATGGACGAGCCGCTTTCCAACCTCGATGCGAAACTTCGCGCCCATATGCGTGAGGAACTGGCGGGCCTGCACCGCCGGCTTGGGGCAACCTTCATCTACGTCACCCATGACCAGATCGAAGCCATGACCATGTCCGACCGTATCGCCCTGATGTCGGAAGGCCGCATCGAGCAGCTGGGCACGCCGGACGAGCTTTACCGCAAGCCCGCGACGCTGACGGTCGCGCGTTTTATCGGCACGCCATCGATCAACCTGCTGCCGGTCGAAATCGATGCGCAGGGCAAGATCACGGCTTTTGGACGCGATCTTGCTATTGAAGGTGCCGGCCGTGATGCCGGCCCGGCGACGCTCGGCCTTCGTGCCGAAGACCTGCGCCCGGGCGAAGAAGGTTTTGCCGTGCGCGTGGTGCGCAGTGAAACCCACGGCGCCGATCGTTTCGTGAGCTGCCGCCTGCTGAGCGACGAGACCGTCGCCATCACCCTGCGTCAAGTCGCGGGCGAGGCGCTGGGTGCCGATGCGAATGGCGTCATGAATCTCGGCTTTGCGCCGGAACGCGCGCATCTCTTCGCGGCCGATGGCCTGCGTCGCAAGGTGACGGTGCGCGAACGGGTGCCGGCATGACGGCGGTTGATTTCTCCTCGGCTGCACGGGCGAAGGCTCGCCCGCGGCTGTCGAAGGCGGACCGGCGGATGATCTGGCGCGGCCTGATGTTCGCAGCCCCCGCAAGCCTGCTGCTTCTGGCAATCTATATTGTTCCGATGCTCGTTCTGGCCGGTTTTTCCGTCACCGATTACCAGCTGGGTTCGCTCTCCACCCGCTTTGTCGGTCTTGGAAACTTCGTCAAGGCGTTTCAGGATCCGGTTTTTCTGCGCGCCCTGGCCAACACCGCCATCTATGCGCTCATCGTCATTCCCTTCGGCGTCTTTCTGGCGCTCGGCGTGGCTTTGCTCGTATATAACCGCAAGCGCAGCCGCGCTTTCTGGGAAGTGGCTTATTTTCTCCCCGTCACCGCAACACTCGTCGCCATGGCGACCGTGTGGCAGTTCCTGCTGCACCCTTCGCTTGGTCCGGTGAATGCGGCGATCAAATGGCTTGGTCTCGAACCGGTCGCCTTCCTCTCCAATCCCGTCCTCCTCATTCCCACCATGGCGCTGATGGGCGTCTGGCAGATCCTCGGATTCAACATGGTGCTGTTCCTTGCCGGCCTCACGGCCATTTCGAAGGATCTGCACGAGGCGGCGCGGCTGGATGGCGCCAAGAACCCGGTCGACCGGTTTCTGACCGTGACCTGGCCGATGCTTGGGCCGACGACCATGTTCGTGGTGGTCACCACCTCCATTTCGGCCTTCAAGGTGTTCGAGACGGTGGCTGTGCTGACCAAAGGCCGTTTCGGATCGGAAACCCTGCTGTTCGATCTTTATCTCGAAGGTTTCGAATATTCCAACACCGGTTATGCCGCCGCGCTGACGATTATCTTCCTCGCGATCGTGCTGGTCCTGTCTATCGGCCAGACGCTGCACATGGACCGGAAGGTGCATTACTGATGGCCGCATTGCGCAAATATTTCCCGCATCTCGTGCTTGCGCTGGGCGCTTTCGTGATGCTCCTGCCGTTCTACTGGATGGTGTTGACCTCGATCCGCTCGCCGGCGGAAATCTTCGATGTCTCGCTCTGGCCGATCCCGCAAAAATTCGACGCTGTCGATAACTACGCCCGGGCGGCGGGTCAGGTGCCGATGGCGCGTTTCATGCTGAATGGCGTCATTGTCTGCGTCGGCATTCTCGTCGTGCAGGTGCTGACATCGGTTCCGGCTGCCTATGCGCTGGCAAAGCTCCGGTTCCCGGGCCGCAAGCTGCTGCTGGGCCTCGTTATTGCGGCGCTCTGCGTTCCCATTCAGGCACTTGCATTGCCGCTTTTCGTCGGTCTGGCCAAGACGGAACTTCTGAATACCTATTTCGCGATGATGATGCCGTTCTTCCTTTCGGTCTTCGCCATCTTCCTGTTCAACCAGTCCTTCCGCAGCTATCCGAATGAAATCATTGAGGCTGCCCGCATGGACGGGTTCTCGGAAATGGAGATTTGCTGGGGACTGGTCCTTCGCGGGTCGCTGCCTTCGCTCGCCGCCTTCTCGATCTTCTCGCTCGTTGCCCACTGGAACGACCTGTATTGGCCGATGATCGTGGTCTCCGACACCAATCTCGCCCCGCCGCCGCTTGGCATGATGCTTTTCGCGGATGTCGAATCCGGCGCGAATTATGGTGCGCTGATGGCGGGCGCCACACTGATTACCGCGCCGATGGTGCTGTGCTTCCTCCTCGCACGACGGCACTTCATCGCCGGTATTACCATGACCGGCGTCAAGTGATGCCGTTCAGACTTCCTCCTACCAACCTCTCTGGAGACTGACATGAAACTCAACCGACGCGCTGTGATGGGCGGTCTGGCTCTCGGCATGGCTTTTGCGGGCCTCGCTCAGCCGGTTCTGGCCAATGAAATCACGCTCAACGTTCTCTACAACCTCCCGGGCTTCACCAAGTTTCATCAGCCGCTGGCCGATGAATTCATGAAGAAGAACCCTGATGTGAAGATCAACTTCCTCGCTCCGGCTGCCGGTTACAACGAAGGCCAGCAGCAGGTTCTGCGCTCTGCCGTCACTGGCAATCTGCCTGACGTTTATTTCTCGGGTTACAACCTGACGGCGGAACTCGTTCACACGCTTGCACCGCGCAACCAGATCACCGATCTCGGCCCGTTCATTCAGGCTGAAGGCGGTCAGGCTTTCCTCGACAAGAACTACAGCCCGAAGATGGCGGCACTCGGCCAGATCGACGGCAAGCAGTACGGTCTGCCGGTCAACGCCTCCTCGCCGATCATCTACATCAACTCCGACCTCGTCACCAAGGCTGGCGGTGATCCGGACAAGATGCCGACGACCTTTGCCGAGCTCATTGCTCTTGCAAAGAAGATCAAGGCTCTCGACCCCAAGTTCGCCGGCATGAGCTACGACATCAACGGCTGGCCGGATGACTGGTTGTGGCAGGCGCTCATCGTCGAACAGGGCGGCAAGCTCGTTGACGAGAAGGCCAAGACCGTTGGCTTCGACAACGAGATCGGCCTCAACGCCCTGAAGATGACCCGCCAGTTCGTCACCGAAGGCGGCCAGAACCTGCTCGACTGGGATCAGTCCCGCCAGCAGTTCGGTGCAGGCCTTACCGGCTTCATCTTCTCGACGCCCGCCCACGTTCAGACGATCCAGGGTCTGGTCGGCGACCGCTTCAAACTGAAGACGGCTACCTTCCCGCTCGACAACAAGGAAAAGGGCGGCGTTCCGACCGGCGGCAACTCGGCTGTTATCCTGACCCAGGAAAAGGCCAAGCAGGACGCTGCCTGGAAGTACCTGAAGTGGATCACTGGTCCGGAAGCGCAGAACACCATCGTTCGCATCACCGGTTACCTGCCGACCAACAAGCTGGCCACCGGCCCGGACTTCCTCGCTCCTTATTATGTCGAGAACCCGAATGTGAAGACTGCTTCGCTTCAGGCTGACCGTTCTCTGCCCTGGGCCGGTTATCCGGGTGGCGATTCCGTCCGCATCTGGCGCACGCAGCGCGACATCATCGGCACGGTCATGCGCGGTGAGGTGACGCCGGAAGCCGGTCTCAAGCAGATCGTCGAGCAGACCAACGCCCTGCTGAAATAAGCAGAACGACTGAAAAGGCTGCGGGGAAATCCGTTCCCGCAGCCATTTTGCGCAGAAAGAGCCGTTATGAAGATCATCCAGATCACCGACACCCATCTCGTACCGCCCGGCATTGCTGTAAACGGCGTCGACCCGGAAAAGCAGCTGCGCGCGGCGGTGGCCGATATTGTCGAAAAACACGCCGACGCTGATCTTCTTGTCATGACGGGTGATCTTTGTAATTACGGCGAGCCGGAAGCCTATGAGCTGCTTCGCGATATCCTCACACCGGTCTCCATGCCGGTGAGGCTGATGCTCGGAAATCATGACCGTCGACCGGAATTCGTGGCCGCCTTTCCCGAGCAGCCGCGCGACGATAACGGTTATATCCAGTCCTTCATCGATACGGATTTTGGCCGGTTGCTGTTTCTCGACAGCCACGAAGCCGATGTCATAGGCGGCATGTATGGCGCGGATCGTCTGGCATGGCTGGAGAGTGCGCTGGAAGGCGCAGGCGATCTGCCGGTGACGGTTTTCATTCACCATCCGCCGATGGATTGCGGCATCCGCCATTTCGAACATATCGGCATGCATGATGACGGTGCTGTCATGCGCCGCCTCTCCGCCCATCCAGCCGGTATACGTCACATCATTTTTGGCCACATCCATGTGCCGATGGCGGGTACGACGGCGGAAGGTATAGCTTACAGCTCCGGTCAGGCTTGCGCGCACCGTTTCATCACCGATATCGATGTTGTCGATCCGCTGTGGACGGGCGGCAATCCCTGTTACCGGGTCATAAGCCTCGGCGCATTTGGCCTGCGTGCCTATGATGCGGAAGTGGGGCAGGTCGTGCTCGGTCAGGCTCCTGTCTGCGAAGGCCCCTGACGCCGGAAGATTTCCGTGTTGCAGAGAGATGACCTCCGCCTCGTCGCCTGTTGCGGGTGGTGAGGGAGAGGTCTTTTGCCGATTACAAGGCTGCGGTGGTGAGAAGACCCCGCGGCCTGTCGCGCCGATGCGTCACTTGAGGTTTGTTGAACGGATTTGATACGCGAGAGCCATGGTTCCGTTCACACCCTTGATCTATGTCAGTTTCATCGATGAAACTGCACGCCATAGTCGCCGTGAGGTGGCCAGCCAAATGCCGTGCCATCGTGATGACAGATCATGGAGAAGTGCATGCTTGAAAAGCGTATCCGCAACGCGTCCCTCTTGAACAGGATCGTCAGCGCCGAAGAGGCCGCCAGTCTCATTCAGGATGGCATGACGGTAGGCATGAGCGGCTTTACGCGGGCCGGGGAAGCGAAGGCCGTGCCGCTGGCGCTGGCCGAGCGCGCCAAGACACATCCCATGAAAATCACCCTGATGACCGGTGCGTCGCTGGGCAACGATCTCGACAAGACCATGGTCGAGGCGGGAATGCTGGCGCGCCGCATGCCGTTCCAGTCCGATCCGGCTTTGCGCAGGGCGATCAATGACGGCAAGGTGATGTTCATCGATCAGCATCTTTCCGAAACGGTCGAACAATTGCGCGGCGGCCAGATTCACGGGGTCGATATCGCCATTGTCGAGGCGGTGGCGATTACGGCGGAAGGCGGCATCATTCCTACCACCTCCGTCGGCAATTCCGCGAGCTTCGCCATTCTGGCCGACAAGGTCATCGTCGAGATCAACCTGTCGCAGCCCGAGGTGCTGGAGGGGCTGCATGACATCTTCATTCCCGCCAGGCGCCCGACCCGCATGCCCATTCCGGTGGTGGCAACGGATAGCCGTGTTGGCCTGCCGTTCATTCCGGTGCCGCCGGAAAAGATCGCCGCCATCGTTCTGAGCGACAAGAGCGACAGTTTTTCAACCGTGCTGCCGCCTGACGATGAGACCAAGGCCATTGCCGGCCATCTCACCGAGTTCCTGTTGAACGAGGTGCGTCACGGCCGCATGACCCATGAACTCCAGCCGCTTCAGGCCGGCATCGGCACCATCGCCAATGCCGTAATGCATGGTTTCATCGATACGCCGTTTCACGACCTCAAAATGTATTCGGAGGTCTTGCAGGATTCGACTTTCGAACTGTTTGATGCGGGCAAGCTAACCTTTGCCTCGGGTTCATCGATCACCTTGTCTTCCGCCATGAACGAGCAGGTGATGCCGCGATTGGCCGATTATAAGAGCAGATTGATCCTGCGTCCGCAGGAGGTCAGCAATCACCCGGAAGTCATCCGCCGCCTTGGCATTATCGGCATCAACACAGCGCTGGAATTCGACATTTACGGAAACGTCAATTCCACCCATGTCGGCGGAACGCACATGATGAACGGCATCGGCGGCTCGGGGGATTTCGCCCGCAACGCCTATATGTCCATCTTCGTCACCAAATCGATCGCCAAGGGCGGAGCCATTTCCAGCGTAGTGCCCATGGTCAGCCATGTCGATCATACCGAACATGATGTCGATATTCTCGTCACCGAGACCGGGCTTGCCGATCTGCGCGGTCTCGCACCTCGCGAGCGCGCGGCGGTTATCATCGCGAACTGTGTGCACCCCCAATATCGTGATGCGCTGACGGATTATTATCAGCGCGCGGTGGCGCGGGGAGGGCACACGCCGCATCTCATTGAAGAGGCGCTATCCTGGCATGAGGCGCTGCGCGAAAGGGGCACGATGCTCCCGCAGAAATAGGTCGTCGTTTTTTAACGGTGCCCCCGCTGCCGGCTCAACCGCCATACAATTGGGTCCGTTTGGACACACCGGGGCGGAAATTGTCCGCTCTAGTGGTCAGGTTGCTGGCGCGGCGGTTCCGCCTCCGGTAGAAAATCCTCTCCCCCGGCTGCTTTCCGGCTGCCTCTGGGTTGTAGGAGAGTGATGTGATGCCCATTCGCTTCGTGGCCGTAATCGCCATTGTCGCCCTGCTCGCCGGTTGCGGGGGGCGTCCGATCGGGGTCATGACGCCGACGGGGCAGACCGTGGCGGGAACCACGCCGGTCAATCTTCTCGTCGCCACCACCCGTGCGCCATCGGAAAACGCCGCCGTGCTTTTTGGCGGCGAGCGTGGAACGGGTCTGAAGGTGGATGCGGTGACGGTTTCCATTCCGCCCAACGCCAACCGCAAGGTCGGGCAGGTGCAATGGCCGAAGAAGCTGCCGCCCAATCCGCTGAAGGATTTCACCACGGTGGCGGTGGAGCCCATTCGCTCCGAAGCCGAGACCAGAAGCTGGATCGGCAGACACATCCAGAAGGACCGGCGCGTGCTGGTCTTCGTTCACGGTTTCAACAACCGGTACGAGGAATCCGTTTATCGCTTCGCGCAGATCGTCCATGATTCCGGCACTGACGTCGTGCCCGTCGTCTTCACCTGGCCGTCGCGAGCGAGCATCTTTGACTATAACTACGACAAGGAAAGCACCAACTATTCGCGCGATGCGCTGGAGGAGATGCTGACCCGCCTCGCCAAGGACAGGTCCATCGGCGAGGTCACGGTCATGGCCCATTCCATGGGCACCTGGCTTGCGGTGGAGGCGCTGCGCCAGATGGCCATCCGCAATGGCCGTGTCGATCCGAAGATCGGCAATGTCATCCTCGCGGCGCCGGATCTGGATGTGGACGTATTCAGCCGGCAATTCGCAAGCCTCGGCAAAACCCCGCCGAAATTCACGCTTTTCGTTTCGCAGGATGACCGCGCGCTCAGCCTGTCGCGTCGCATTTCCGGCAATGTCGACCGTCTCGGCCAGATCGATCCATCCGTCGAGCCCTATCGCAGCGAGCTTGAAAAAGCCGGTATCACCGTTCTGGATTTGACCAAGCTGCAATCCGGCGACCGACTGAACCATGGCAAATTTGCCGAGAGCCCCGAGGTCGTGCGTCTGATTGGTGACCGCCTTATCGCCGGGCAGACGGTAACGGATTCCGACGTCGGTCTCGGTGAAGCTCTTGGCGCTGTCAGCATTGGTGCTGCGCAAACCGTTGGGACGGCGGCCAGCGTGGTGGTCAGCGCACCGATTGCAGTCTTCGATCCGCGCACGCGGGAAAATTATGGCAGGCAGGTGGAACGACTGGGTCGCTCCATGGAAAACACGGTCGGATCGGTGGGCGATACGGCCGGCTCCGTGGTGGACGATCAGGCGCTTCAATCGTCAAGGGTGAACTGCGATGCTGCTGCCAACCGAAACCGGGCGGAATGCCGTAACCGCTAAACTACGATGCGAGAGAGGGGGCGGAAACGCTAAGCGTTTTTGTCATCACGCTCCCGTAGTTTTGTATACAGCTTGTATTTTTATCTGTATGGTCCGGTTAACAGCTCAACTTCCGGAGTAAGACCCTATGCGTTGGAAACGCACTCTCCAGCTTCTCGATGTCCATTGCGAAGGCGAAATCGGCCGTGTCGTCACCGGCGGTGCGCCGAAAATTCCCGGCAATACTGTGGCTGAACAGCTTCACTGGATGAATACGGATCCGCAGGGAGAGGCTCTGCGCCGCTTCCTGACACTGGAACCGCGCGGCACGCCCATGGGCTCGGTCAATCTTCTCCTGCCGCCGAAACATCCGGATGCGCATGCGGCTTTCGTCATTCTCCAGCCGGATCAGGCGCATGCTAGCTCGGGCTCCAATTCCATCTGCGCAACGACGGCGCTTCTGGAAAGCGGCATGGTGGAAATGCAGGAGCCGGAAACCGTCATCATTCTGGAAACGGCGGCCGGTCTGGTAAAGGCCACGGCCACCTGCCGCGACGGACGCTGCGAAAAGGTCAAGCTGACCATGGTGCCGTCCTTCGTGCACGAGCTGGATGTCAGCATCGACACGCCCGAATGGGGCAAGGTGACGATGGATATCTCCTATGGCGGCATTTTTTATGCGCTGGTCGATGTCCGCCAGATCGGTCTCACGATCGAAAAGGCCAATGCCGCGAAGCTGGTCTCGGCGGGCATGATCCTGAAAGATTTGGTCAACCGCGAAATGACGGTCGTCCATCCTGAAATCCCGGCCATCTCAGGCGTCGCCTATGTGATGTTCCGGGATGTGGATGCAGATGGTTCCATCCGCACCTGCACCACCATGTGGCCGGGCCGGGCGGATCGTTCGCCCTGCGGAACCGGCAACTCCGCCAATCTTGCCACGCTTTATGCGCGCGGCAAGGTGAAGGTGGGAGATGAATATAAATCCCGCTCGATCATCGGTTCGGAATTCGATGTCGGCCTTTCCGCCGTCACCGAGGTGGCGGGCCGTCCTGCCGTCATTCCAACCATCGCCGGGCGCGGCTTCACCTTCGGTCTGCATCAGGTTGGTCTCGATCCCTTTGACCCCCTGGCTGATGGTTTCGCGATGACCGATGTCTGGGGTCCGGAGGCGGGTAACATCTGAGCCACGCCTCAAAAAAATGACATTTACAGCTGCCTGATGGACTTTGGCGGCTGTTTTCCCGCGGCAAAAGATGCTAAGCGGGCGCCAATTCCGTCATGCTCCGAGGTATCCCGATGAAGTCGCTCACCCTGCGCCGCCCTGATGACTGGCACCTGCACCTGCGTGACGGGGCAATGCTGGAAGGGGTGATCGGGGATACGAGCCGCCATTTCGCCCGCGCCATCATCATGCCGAACCTGGTGCCCCCGGTCGTCACCACGGCCGATGCCCGCGCCTATCGCGAACGCATTGTCAGGGCCATTCCGGCGGGCGATCGTTTCGAGCCGCTGATGACCCTCTATCTGACTGAAGACACGCAGGCCGACGACGTGGAAGAGGGCAAAAAAAGCGGCCTCATCACCGCCGTAAAGCTCTATCCGGCTGGCGCGACCACCAACTCCCACGGGGGTGTGCGCGATTTCAACAAGGCCATGCCGGTTCTGGAGCGCATGGCGAAGATCGGCCTGCCGCTCTGCGTGCATGGCGAGGTAACGACACCGGAAGTCGATATTTTCGACCGCGAGAAAGCCTTCATCGATACGGTTCTGGAACCTCTGCGCCAGCGTCTGCCGGAACTCAAGGTGACGATGGAGCACATCACCACCCGCGACGGCGTGGATTATATCAAGTCGTCCAAGGCCAATCTGGCCGGCTCGATCACCACGCACCACCTCATCATCAACCGCAATGCCATTCTGGTTGGCGGTATCAAGCCGCACTATTATTGCCTGCCCGTTGCCAAGCGCGAGGAGCACCGGCTGGCGCTGCGGGCTGCTGCGACTTCGGGCGACGCCCGCTTCTTCCTCGGCACGGATTCCGCCCCGCATGTGGACCCGCTGAAGGAATGCGCCTGCGGCTGCGCCGGCATTTACACCTCCATCAACACCATGAGCTGCCTTGCCCATGTCTTCGAGGATGAAAACGCCCTCGATAAACTGGAAGCCTTCGCTTCGCTCAACGGCCCGGCCTGGTATGGTCTTGCACCGAACGAGGAGACGATCACGCTGATCAAACGCGAGGAGCCGGTGTCGTTTCCCGCCAAGATCGAGACGGGCGCCGGGCCGGTGACCGTATTCGACCCGATGTTCCCGCTTCATTGGGATGTAAGCTGATTTTTTTGACCGCCGGCACTGCCGGCGGTTTTGTTATGGTCCTCAGGCATCCACCCATAAATTTCGGTGCCGCCTGCGGATGCCTGCAATGCTGAATCGAGACGCTGTGCTTTCCGAAAACCGATCCGGGTTTTCGGAGCGATAAACCAAGGCCGAAAAAGGAGAACGCCTATGAACCATTTCACATTCACTGACCGCACCGTTGTTGCGGAACTGGTTGCGAAGATGTTGTGGGAAATCAAGGCGGTCCATTTCAATTCCGAAAGCCCCTACACCTTCGCTTCGGGCATGAAGAGCCCGGTTTATATCGATATGCGCAAGCTCATCTCCTTCCCGCGCATCCGCTCGGCGGCAATGGATTTTGCGGCGGCGGCTGTCATGCGCGAGGCCGGTTTCGAGAAATTTGACTGTGTCGCGGGCGGTGAAACGGCTGGTATTCCTTTTGCGGCTTTCCTTGCCGAGCGCCTTGGCCTGCCGATGATCTATTGCCGCAAGAAGCCGAAAGGCCATGGCCGCAACGCCCAGATCGAAGGCCATATGCCGGAAGGCGCACGCGTTCTCGTCATCGAGGATCTGACGACGGCCGGCGGCTCGATGTTCACCTTCATCGACGCCATCCGTGCGGCGGGCGGTATCGTCGACCACGGCATCGCACTCTTCTATTACGGCATCTTCGAAGAGGCCGAAGCGCGCTTCGCCAACGGCAATGTCAAGCTGCATTACCTGACGACCTGGCGCGACGTTCTGGCGGTCGCCCGCGCTGAAAAACTGTTTGACGAAGAGACCCTGTCCGAGGTCGAGGCCTTCCTCGATAACCCCCTGCCGTGGTCGGCAAAGCGCGGCGGTGTCAGCGAATTGCCGCAATCGTGATTTCGGATGCGGCCAGCCCGGTTTTGCGGCTGGCCTTCCGATCGATCTTCGTCTAAATCGATTTAAGTCCATTTGATTTGCTGTTTGAGGAGGACCGTAATGATCCTGTGTTGTGGTGAAGCCCTGATCGACATGCTGCCCCGGCAGACGACGCTGGGCGAGGCGGGTTTTGCCCCCTATGCAGGCGGAGCGGTCTTCAACACGGCGATTGCGCTGGGGCGTCTCGGCGTCCCGTCCGCGTTCTTCACGGGTCTTTCCGACGACATGATGGGCGATATCCTGCGGACAACCCTGCGGGCGAGCAATGTGGATTTCAGCTATTGCGCAATGCTTTCGCGGCCGACCACGATCGCTTTCGTCAAGCTGGTAGACGGTCACGCAACCTACGCCTTTTATGACGAGAATACCGCCGGGCGGATGATTACCGAGGCCGATCTTCCGGCACTTGGTGCGGATTGCGAGGCGCTGCATTTCGGCGCCATCAGCCTCATTCCGGAACCCTGCGGCAGCACCTATGAGGCGCTGCTGGTGCGCGAGCACCAAAGCCGCGTCATTTCGCTCGATCCGAATATCCGCCCTGGTTTCATCAAGGACAAGCAGGCGCATATGGCTCGCATCCTCCGTATGGCGGCGAAGTCTGACATCGTAAAATTCTCCGACGAAGACCTTGAATGGTTCGGAGTGGAAGGCGACGAGGAGACGCTTGCACGCCACTGGCTGCATCATGGCGCAAAACTCGTCGTGGTCACCCGGGGCGCCAAGGGTGCCGTTGGTTATTCCGCCAATTTCAAGGTGGAAGTGGCTTCCGAGCGGGTGGAAGTGGTCGATACGGTCGGTGCGGGCGATACATTCGATGCCGGCATTCTCGCCTCGCTGAAAATGCAGGGTCTTCTGACCAAGACGCAGGTTGCCTCGCTGACGGAAGAGCAGATCAGGAAGGCTTTGGCGCTAGGTGCGAAGGCTGCTGCGGTCACGGTCTCGCGGGCCGGCGCGAATCCACCCTTTGCGCATGAAATCGGTTTGTGATGGGTTTGGTTGAACCATTTTGAAAAGGTGGTTCAACACTCTTCCCGGTGCTAAAGCCGTAAAAAACCGTTATTTCGCTATTATGAAGCTTGTGTCCGCTGTTTTTTCACGAAACAAGCATCGCATGAGCGTTCCCAAGTCCCATCCTTTTGATTTCGACCCGACCTATGGCATGCAGCGTGAACAGTTGCTGGCCATCACCCCGCCCGAGGCGCCGCCGGGCTTCGATGATTTCTGGAAAAAGCGCCATCGCCGCGCGCTCGCCACGGATCCTCGACCGGTACTGCGCAAGAGCAGGCTCAGCGACCCCCGCTGGCATGTCCTCGATATGACCTACACCTCCACCGGCGGTTTTCGTATCGGCGGGTGGATGCTGCTGCCGCGCGAGGGGCAGGTGCGTCGCGGCCTCGTTGTGGGCCATGGTTATGGCGGTCGCGAGGCTCCTGATTTCGACGTGCCGGTGGAAGAAACAGCCGTGCTGTTTCCCTGTTTTCGCGGGCTTTCGCTGAGCGCCTGTCCGCCGATCTCGTCCGACCCGGCGCTCCATGTTCTCTATAATATAGACAGGAAAGACGACTACATCATTGGCGGCTGCGTCGATGATCTGTGGGTTGCCGTTTCCACGCTCATAAGCCTTTATCCCTGGTTGGAAGGGCAGGTGGGTTGTAGCGGCATCAGTTTCGGTGGCGGCATCGGTGCCATGGCCATCCCTTTCGACGAGCGCATTGATCGCGGCCATCTTGTCGTGCCGACGTTCGGCCACCGGCCGTTCTGGCTGACGCTGCCCACCGTCGGCAGCGCGGATGCGGTTCAGACGTACCAGAAGACCCATGCCAATGTGCTTGAAACGCTGCGTCTGTTCGATGCCGCCTGTGCTGCCGCCCGCATAAAGGTGCCGATGCTGGTCGCGCCTGCGCTTTTCGATCCGGCAGTGGCGCCACCTTGCCAGTTCGCCGTGGCCAATGCTCTGCCACAATCAAAATTTAATGAAATCTTCATCCTCGACGCCGGGCATTTCGATTACCCTGACAGCGCATCGCAAGATGCGGTCCATAAGGACAAGGTCAGACGGTTTTTCAAGGTGCCATGAAACGCGAATATCTCCGTTGGTATAGTCAAAGGCTCCATCGCGACATGGAGCTGTTAATATTCGGACATTCTGGCGCCAAGGTGCTGATGTTTCCCACCCGCGACGGGCGTTTCTTCGAATATGAGGAACTGGGCCTTGTTGGCAGTCTGGCCGACAAGCTGGAGGCGGGCCACCTTCAGCTCTATTGCATAGAGGGGCTGGCCAGAGAGACCTTCTATGCGGCCGGGCATCATCCCGCCGATCGCATTCGCAGGCATGCCGCTTTCGAAGAGTATATTCTGAACGAAGTGCTGCCGCTGATGGCCGAGAAAAACCCGAATAGTGACACGATCGTGCAGGGCTGCAGTCTCGGTGCGTTTCAGGCCGCCAGCCTCGTCTTTCGCCACCCGCATCTTTTTCGCAAGCTCGTCGCCTTTTCCGGTCGTTATGATCTGACGATGAAGGTGGAATCTTTCGGTGACCTGTTCGACGGCTATTACGACGACGATGTTTATTTTCACATGCCGAGCCATTTTCTGCCGGGCCTCGCCTGCCCATGGCGGCTTGATCACCTGCGCCGCATCGACATGGTCTTCGTCATCGGCGATGCCGACCCGTTTCTGGACAACAATCATCATCTGAGCCGGGTTCTGTCGGACAAGCAGGTGGGGCATCAGATGCATGTCTGGGATGGCCGCGCCCACCGTGCGGGCGCGTGGCGCAAGATGGCTGCGCTTTATATTTGAGGCCGGGCCTCACCTCTCAGGCGAGCAGGAATTCCATCAGGGCATTCTGGGCATGTAGGAGAAATGCCTTCGCTGCCCGGCTCTGGCAGGCCGGGTGCACCATGGCGTCCGTCGTCACCTCCTGACCACGCGCGACTGGCGGGCAGGGCAAAAAGATCGCATCGGGCCGCATCCTGTCGAGAAGGGATGCGGATATGCTATAATCCATCAGATGATGATCCGCGCCGGTGGGCCAGGAATCGGTAATGACCACATCCGCATCCAGCAACTCTGCCATCTCAGTGCTTACCCGGAAGTTCGGATTGATGAGGGCGGCATCGGTGACGTGCCATTGATCGGGATAAACCTGCGTGACCTGAATGGGCAGGGAAATCGAGGCTTCGACCCATGAGCGTAAAATATTGGCATCCGGTGCCACACCGACGATTTTGAGGCCGTCTATCCGGCCTCTCACGCTTTTGACATACGCCAAATCGCCAAGCGTTTCGCATGGATGATTGGACTTTGTCCGCGCGTTGATGACAGGCGCGCGCATTTCGGCTGCAAGCGCCCGGAGGGTCGAGAGTTCTTTCGTGCGGACGATCAGCAGATCGAACCAGTTGTCGAGATAGCCCGCCAGATCGGCAATGTCTTCGCGGCCGTTAAAGCTGATCGGAACGGTGACGCAAATGCCGCCCATCGCCTGAATGCCAAGATCAAAAGCTGCGGTATTGCGCCAGCCGGTGTCATCAACGATCAGCCCGATGCGCTTTCCCTTGAGGGTCTGTGGCATCGTGGCCTTTGACCAGTCCTGGGCCAGAGCGCACGCGCGGTCGATGATCGAGAAGACCGCATCCGCAGGCAGGTCGTGAAACTCCAGAAAGTCCTTGCCCGGCTGCAACGGCATATGCGCCTCCAAAACGACATTCGACCAACGCTGCATTGAAAAAGCCGGAAGTCTCCTTCCGGCTTTCGTAAATTGCGGCGTGTGGGGTTTATCCCGCCAGTCCCGCCAGCGCCTTCACCAGTCCCTGCGTCGAGCTGTCATGGCCGGCAGCACTTTCCTTGCCTTCAACGACGGGAAGCAGGCCGGTCGCCAATTCCTTGCCAAGCTCCACGCCCCACTGGTCGAAGGAGTTGATGCGAAACAGCACGCCTTCGACGAAGACGCGATGCTCGTAGAGCGCGATCAGGCGGCCAAGCGCAAACGGCGTCAGCTTGTCGTAGACGAAGGTGATGGAGGGGCGGTTGCCGGTGAAGACGCGGTGCGGCGCGATGAAATCGGCGAGCTTGTCTTCCATGCCCTTGGAGGTGAGCTGGGCTTTCGCTTCGGCAAGCGTGCGGCCCTTCATCAGCGCTTCCGATTGCGCCAGGCAATTGGCGATGAGAAGCTGGTGCTGGTGGCGCAGTTCTGGCTCAAAACCGTTGGCGGCGATCATGAATTCCGCCGGAATGACGCTCGTGCCCTGGTGGATGAGCTGATAGAAGGCGTGCTGGCCGTTGGTGCCGGGTTCGCCCCAGACAACCGGGCCGGACTGGCCTTCGACCGGCGTGCCGTCGATGGTCACACCCTTGCCGTTCGATTCCATGTCGAGCTGCTGCAGGTAGGCGGGGAAACGCGAGAGCCGCTGGTCATAGGGCAGGATCGCCCGGGTTGGATAATTCAGCACGTTGCGGTTATAAAAACCGATGAGGCCGAGCAGCATCGGCAGGTTTTCGCGGATCGGCGTCTCGCGGAAGTGCCTGTCCATGGCATGCGCGCCATCCAGAAACTTGCCGAAATTATCCGACCCGATGGCGATCATCAGTGGCAGGCCGATGGCCGACCAGATCGAATAACGTCCGCCAACCCAGTCCCAGAAACCGAAGATGCGGTCGCTTTCGATACCGAAGGCAGCCACCTTGTCGAGCGCGGTCGAAACGGCGGCGAAGTGATGCTTGACGGCTGCTTCACCCAGCTTTTCGGCGATGAAACGGCGCGCCGTGGCGGCATTCGTCATGGTTTCGATGGTGGTGAAGGTTTTCGAGGCGACGATGAAAAGCGAGGTCTCGGGGTCAACCAGCTTCAGTGTGTCGGCAATATGCGCGCCATCGATGTTGGAAACGAAATGCGCGCGTGGGCCATCATGGAAAGGTGCGAGCGCCAGCGTTGCCATGACAGGGCCGAGATCGGAGCCGCCGATGCCGATATTGATGACGTCGGTAATCTTCTTGCCAGTCGCGCCCTTCAGCGAACCGGAACGGATCGCATCGGCAAACTTGCCCATGGCCGCCAGAACGGCGTTCACATCAGGCATCACGTCCTTGCCGTCAACGAGAACCGGCGTGTTGGAGCGATTGCGCAGCGCGGTATGCAGCACGGCGCGGTCTTCGGTGAAGTTGATTGCCTTGCCGGAGAACATCTCCTCGCGCTTTGCCTCGACGCCGCCTTCGCGTGCGAGCTGTTCGAGAAGCGTGACGATCTCCTCATTCACGGCGCATTTGGAATAATCCATCAGCAGGTCATCGAATTTGGCGCTGAAACGGCTGAATCTCTTGTCGTCGGCCGCAAAGGCGGCGCGAAGATCGGTTGCGGCTGTGCTGCTCGCCGTTGCTTTCAGTTTTTCGATGGTGGCCTGCATCTTGTGCTCCTCGGCTTCCGTGGAAGGATGAGGAAACTATTCTTTTTCAGGCGGCCAAATCAAGGCGACTTTGATAAAAGAAAAGGGCCGGGATGAAAGAAAGAGCCGGTCGCCCGGCTCTCCCCATTGGCTGAGACAATCAGTTCAGATTGCGCAATTCGCGCCGCAAGATTTTGCCGACATTCGATTTCGGCAGCTCGGTGCGGAACTCGATGATTTTCGGCCGTTTGTAGTTCGTCAGGTTCTTGGCGCAGAAGGCCTTGAGCTCCGCTTCCGTCAGGGACTGATCCTTCTTGACCACGAAAAGTTTGACGGTTTCGCCGGAATGTTCATCCGGAACACCGATTGCCGCGCATTCCAGCACGCCCGGATGGCTGGCCGCCACTTCTTCCACCTCGTTCGGATAGACGTTGAAGCCGGAAACGAGGATCATGTCCTTCTTGCGATCGACGATCTTGGTGTAACCGCGCTCGTCCATGAAACCCATGTCGCCTGATCGGAAGAAGCCGTCCGCGGTCATGGCCTTTGCGGTTTCATCCGGCCGCTGCCAGTAACCGGCCATGACCTGCGGCCCGCGGATGCAGATCTCGCCGACTTCCCCTGTTGGCAGGCTGTTGCCGTCCTCATCGCGAATATCGATTTCGGTCGACGAAATCGGCAGGCCGATGGTGCCGCTGAATTCCGTGGAATCGAGACGATTGACCGTTGCAACGGGTGATGTCTCGGAGAGGCCGTAACCTTCGGCAATCGGGCAGCCGACGACGGAAAGCCAGCGCTCCGCAACGGGCCTTTGCACCGCCATGCCGCCGCCGAGAACCAGAATGAGGGACGACAGATCGAGCTTGCGGAAATCCTCGTTGTTCATCAGCGCGTTGAAAAGCGTGTTGATGCCGGGGAAAACATGTGGCTGATAATGCGCCAGCTCCTTCACGAAGCCGGGAATATCACGCGGATTGGCGATCAGCAGGTTATGGCCGCCGAGCGCAATGCCCATCAGCGAATTCACCGTCAATGCGAAGATGTGGCAGAGCGGCAGCGCGCAGATGAAGTTGAGAACCTCCGGGCGATCTTTTTTGCCATTGAAGGCCGCGTCCAGCCACAGGCTGATCTGGACCTTGTTGGCCAGAAGATTGGCATGGGTGAGAACCGCACCCTTGGATACGCCCGTTGTGCCACCGGTATATTGCAGGAAGGCGATGTCCTGCGCCGTGAGGCTGACCGGCTTCAACGAAAATCCCTGACCTTCCTTCAGCATCGCCTTGAAGCCGATGGAGCCGGGGATGGTGTAGGCGGGCACCAGTTTCTTGACCTTGCGAACCACCAGATTGACGATATGTCCCTTGAGACCGAGGAGATCGCCCATCGCCGCGACGACCACATGCCGGACGGCGGTTTTTGGCACCGCCTGCTGCGCCACATGGGCGAAGTTTTCCAGCACGAAGATTGCCTTTGCGCCGGAATCCTTAAGCTGATGTTCCAGTTCGCGCGGTGTGTAGAGCGGATTGACATTGACCACGACCATGCCAGCTCGCAGGATCCCGTATACGGCGACGGGATTTTGCAGGATATTCGGCATCATCACGGCAACCCGGTCGCCTTTTTCCAGTCCTCTGGATTGCAGCCAGGCGGCGACCGCGCGGGTTTCAGCGTCCAGTTCCCGATAGGTCAGGGACTTTCCCATGCTGGAAAAGGCCTTGCGGTCGGCAAATTGCGCACAGCTCTTTTCGAGAAGTTCGACAAGGGATGCATGGGCGGATGCGGGGATTTCGGAAGGTACGCCCGGCGGATAGGATGCCAGCCAGCGCTTCTGTGCGCCGACATTTTCCGGGTGTCCCAGGGACAGTTCACTCATGCTTCTCCTCCCAGAGTCTTTGTTGCGCCGCGTATTCATTGAAATACGTTAACGGCGCTTTCGGCTGCCTGATGTTCACGAGGCTCCCGCATTCAACCGGCCCAATCGGCCGGGTTGAGGAAACCTCATGTGGCGTCACCGGATCGACCGCTCCTCTCGCTCCC
Source organism: Agrobacterium sp. LAD9 (assembly GCF_003031125.1). Lineage (NCBI taxonomy): Bacteria > Pseudomonadati > Pseudomonadota > Alphaproteobacteria > Hyphomicrobiales > Rhizobiaceae > Agrobacterium > Agrobacterium sp. LAD9. Next base: position 213,766 of record NZ_PHGS01000002.1, read on the forward strand.
CGGTAACGAATGATAGACGCGTAATCCCTTGGCGTCCATCTCGTCGGCAAAACCTATTTAACTCTAACGTAAACGTCAATATTGCTGCCGCACATCTCGCCAACTCGTGAAGGGAAATGCATTTTTCCCGGCTTTTTTGACTTTAATCCTGATTTGAGCGATCAACATAATTCGCAAAGCAGGGCAGGATTGGAAATGGCAGGCAGGGCAGCGCTTGAACTGAAATCGGTTGGGAAAAGATTCGGCGATACGGACGTGCTGTCCGATATCGATCTTTCCGTCGAACGTGGCGAAATCATTTGTCTGGTGGGGCGCTCCGGCTGTGGAAAATCGACCCTGCTGCGCATTGTGGCGGGCGTGGAGACGCCGGATCATGGCAGCGTTTCCCTGAACGGCGCTGTCGTTGCCGGCCCCGCTGTTTTCGTGGAGCCGGAAAAGCGCAATATCGGTTTTGTCTTTCAGGATTACGCGCTGTTTCCGCATCTCACCGTCGAGCAGAATGTCATGTTCGGTCTTCGCACTTTGCCGAAGGTGGAGGCTCGCCGCCGCGCTGCCGAGATGATCGAACATGTTCACCTGCAGGAGCTGGCAAAACGTTATCCGCATACGCTTTCGGGCGGTGAGCAGCAGCGCGTGGCGCTTGCCCGTGCGCTTGCACCGCAGCCCGGCCTGCTGTTGATGGACGAGCCCTTTTCCAATCTGGACAGGGGATTGCGCGACAGCGTGCGCGAGGAAACGCTCGGCCTCCTGCGGCAACTGGGCACGACGGCGATCATGGTCACCCATGATCCGGAGGAGGCGCTTTCCGCAGGTGACCGTGTGGTTCTGATGCAGCGCGGACGTATCGTGCAGAGCGGCACGGGTTACGAAATCCACGACAATCCCAAAACCCGCTATGCCGCCGATTTTTTCTGTGCCTTCAACAAGATCGAGGGCCGGGTGAGAGAGGGTCGCGTCGAAACGCCGCTCGGGCTGTTGGGTGACGCCTCCGATCTGCCCGATGGTCTCGCCGCCGTCGCTTATGTTCGCCCCAATGCGATTTCGATCATCGAGGACGGCGCCGCGAAAGAGGGGATTGCCGGCGAAATATCGAGCCGCGTTTTTCTCGGCGAGATCGAGCAGCTTGGCATAGCCGTGCCCGGACTGCCTTCCGACCTGCGGGTCAGGACGATGCAGCGCACACCCGCCCGGACCACGGCGGTGCGCTTCGGAATAGACCCCAAAGGGGTTCTCATCTTTACCTGAAGTTGAATGAATGGACTGGTGCTTTTATTCCCTGTGTATTTTCAACTCTTGGTGATCGCAGCGGCTCAAAAAACCAAGAAATAAAACTTGATTTGGGCCGTCATGTATGATGTCTGCTCCCCCTATATTGCCGCTATCGGAGAGGGAGACAAAACATGACGAAATTTACGAGATTTGCCCTGCTTGCCAGCACGGTTGCCTTTGCGGCCGGAACGGCCAGCGCTGCTGAACTCAACATCTACACCACCCGCGAACCGGGCCTGATCCAGCCCCTGCTGGAATCCTTCACCGCTTCGAGCGGCGTCAAGGTCAACACCGTGTTCCTGAAGGACGGTCTTGCGGAGCGCGTTCTGAGCGAAGGCGCAAGCTCGCCGGCCGACGTTCTGATGACGGTGGATGCGGGCAACCTCGTTGATCTCGCTGAAAAGGGCGTCACCCAGGCAGTTGAATCCGAGACTCTCACGAAGGCCATCCCGGCTGAACTTCGCGACGCCAAGGGCCATTGGTTCGCGCTTTCCATGCGCGCCCGCGTTCTCTACGCGGCGAAGGATGTCGATCTCGCCTCTTTCAACTATGAAGATCTGGCGGATGCAAAGTGGAAGGGCAAGGTTTGCATTCGCGCCGGCCAGCATCCCTATAACACGGCGCTGTTTGCCGATTACATCGCCCATTACGGCGCTGCGGACACCGAGAAGTGGCTTGCCGGCGTCAAGGAAAACCTGGCCCGCAAGGCAGGTGGCGGCGACCGCGACGTTGCCAAGGACATCCTCGGTGGCATCTGCGACATCGGCATCGCCAACTCCTATTATGTCGGCCTGATGCGCTCGGGCAAGGGCGGCGAGGAGCAGGTGAAGTGGGGCGACGCCATCAAGGTGGTTCTGCCGACCTTCAAGAACGGTGGCACGCAGGTCAATATCAGCGGCGCGGCTGTGGCCAAGAATGCTCCGAACAAGGCGGAAGCCGTCAAGCTGCTGGAATATCTCGTTTCGGACGAAGCCCAGAAGATCTATGCTGAAGCCAACTACGAATATCCGGTCAAGCAGGGTGCTGCTCTCAACGAGATCATCGCTTCCTTCGGCACGCTGAAGATCGATAACAAGCCGCTGACGGAAATCGTCTCGCATCGCAAGCAGGCGAGCGAGCTGGTCGACAAGGTCGGTTTCGACAAGTAAAGGCCAATCAGCGATAACATGGTGGAAGGCGTTCGCATCTGCGGGCGCCTTTCCGCGTATTTTCCAAAAGCACATGAATCCAGACGCCATCCAGCCATTGACACCTCGTGCCCGAGCCAGGTTTTCATCCTCCTTCTGGTGGCTGTGCCTCTCCGTGCTGGCAGTCTGTGGCTCCATGGTGCCGGTTCTGGCGCTTGTCTCACAGGCTTTGCAGGGGTCTGAAGGCCTTTGGGCGCATCTCGGCTCGACCGTGCTCTGGACGGCGCTTCCGGATACGGCGATCCTTCTCGCTGGTGTCGGGCTGCTGGCCGGTGTCATTGGAACCTATGCCGCATGGCTGGTCACCGCCTATGATTTTCCCGGCCGCAGATTATTGGAATGGGCACTGCTGCTGCCGCTGGCCATGCCCACCTATATCGTTGCCTATGCCTATCTCGATATCCTGCATCCCATCGGGCCGGTGCAGGGTGCGATCCGCTGGCTGCTCGGTTATTCAAGCCCACGAGAATTCCGCCTGCCGGACATAAGGTCGATGACGGGCTGCATCGTTCTCCTCGGCTTCGTGCTGTTTCCCTATGTCTATATTCCCGTGCGCGCCATGTTCCTGACGCAAGCGGGCAACCTGCTGGAAGCGGCTCGCACGCTCGGCGTTTCAAGACGCGCGGCTTTTTTCAAGGTCGCGGTGCCGCTGGCGCGCCCGGCGATCGCGGTCGGCATCAGCCTTGCCTTGATGGAAGCGCTGAATGATATCGGCGCATCGGAATTCCTCGGCGTCCGCACCCTCACCGTTTCCGTCTACACCACATGGGTCACGAAATCCGACCTTCCGGGTGCGGCGCAGATTGCGCTCTCCATGCTGTTCATCGTTGTCGCCCTTGTGGCGCTCGAGCGCTGGGCGCGGCGCAAGCAACGTTACGCGGTTTCTGCACAGAAAAGCAGGGAACTGGAACCGCTGCGGCTCACCGGCCTGAAAGGCTGGGGCGCCTTCGTGCTCGGCAGTCTGCCGGTCCTGATCGGCTTCGTAGCACCCGCGAGCTATCTCGTCATTGAGGCTTGGAAGCGCTTCCTCTTCAGCGGCTTGTCGGCCCGTTTCGCCGATGAGGCTCTGAACACCATCCTCTTTGCCGGGCTGGCGACGGTGATCACGCTTATCCTGGGCCTTGCCGTTGCTTACGCCATGCGCCTTGCACCGGGACGTCTCGCGCTCTGGTCCTATCGTCTTTCGACAGTGGGTTATGCTGCCCCCGGCACGGTCATCGCCATCGGGGTACTGATTGCACTCGGCGGTTTCGACCGGGTTGTCGACCAGACTATGCGTGGCTGGTTCGGCATCTCCACCGGCCTGATCTTCATCGGCAGCGGCGCGGCCCTCATCTATGCCTATTCGGCGCGTTTCCTCACCATTGCCGCGGGCGGCGTCGATGCCGGCCTCAGCCGCATCCCGCAATCCTTCGATCATGCCGCGCGTACGCTCGGGCGATCCGCGACGCAGACATTCCGCCAGATTCATCTGCCACTTTCCAAGGCGTCGCTTGCGGCTGCGGCACTGCTGATCTTTGTCGATTGCGTCAAGGAACTTCCCGCCACGCTTCTCCTGCGGCCGCTCAATTTTGAGACCTTCGCCACCCATCTTTATGGCGAAGCGGCGCGCGGCACCTATGAGGAGGCGTCTATCGCAGCCCTGGCGATTGTCGTCATCGGCATGCTTCCCGTGGTGCTGCTTGCGAGGATCGGCCGGCGCAAGGGCTGACATCCACGCCCTTCCTCACAAATGACGGGTCCGAAACTGTGCGAGAAGCCAATAAGATTCAAATCCGCCCCGAAAACGACAAGCATCCCCACTTAATCCTGATGTAAACACTCATCTTAATTGAGGTGCTGCGGCCTGTCGGATAGGGACATCGGCTGCGATCTGTTTCGGGGCATATCTTGAAAAATTTGCATGGGATGTTTTTGAGCCGTCTGGCTTTGGGCACGGCCGCCATTGTTTTGTTGGCGCCAGCGATGGGCCACGCGCAGGACACAACCGTTCTGCAGCAGATTACCGTTGAAGGGCAGGGGGCGGAAAACGCGACAGGTCCGGTCCGGGGTTATGTCGCAAAGAAAAGCGCGACCGGTTCGAAAACCGAGACGGAAACCAAGGATATTCCGCAATCCGTATCGGTCGTCGGCCGCCAGGAAATGAACGACCGCGGCGCGGTGACAAAAATCGATGAAGTGCTGCGTTACACCCCCGGTGTGACGGCGGAACCCTTCGGCACGGACCCGGACACGGACTGGATTTATATTCGCGGTTTTCAGGCCACCCAGACCGGCGTGTTTCTGGATGGTCTGAACCTGTTCAGCTACGGTTTCGGCGGTTTCCAGATGGATGCCTACGGTCTGGAGCGCGTGGAAGTCCTGAAAGGCCCCGCCTCGGTGCTTTACGGCGGCGCCAATCCCGGCGGCATCGTGCAGATGGTCCGCAAGCGCACGCAGGATGAGCCGGTGCGCGAAACGGAAATCGGCATCAATAATTTCGGCAATGCCTTCTTCGGCTTCGATCTCGGCGACAAGGTCGATGAGCAAGGCGTGTGGAAATACCGCGTCACCGGCAAGGTCTCCGGCGGCGACAATTACACCGACTATTCCGAGGATTTGCGCGGCTTCATCATGCCGCAGATCACCTTCGAGCCGGATGCGCAGACAAGCGCTACGCTCTACGGCTATTTCTCGGCGCTCGATCAGGTCCATATCGGCAACGGCTTCCTGCCCTATGTCGGCACGGTCGTGGACGCGCCCTTCGGCAAGCTCGATCGCAAGGCCTTTTATGGTGAGCCGGATATCGATAATGGCCGTGTCTACCAGTCGATGGTGGGTTACGAAGTCAGCCATGAATTCGACAACGGCTGGAAGATCAGCCAGAACGCCCGTTACGGCCACCTCTACAAGCACGAGACCGGACCCTATGCGGGCGGCTGGGCCAATGCGGACGCCAATGGCCAGCCGATCCTCGATGCCACCACCAACGACTATATGCTGACCCGGTTCGGTTATGACGGCGTGTCGAAGGTCGACAGCTTCGGCGTGGATAACCGTGTTGAAGGCGAGTTCGATACCGGCGCGGTCAACCATTCGCTGCTCTTTGGCCTCGACTATAAATATTACCGGCTGGATCAGGTGCAGGCCTGCTGCGGATCGAATTCGATCGGCGCGCTCAACCCGGTCTATGGCTCGACGCAGGGAACGAATTTCGTTTATGCCGACAATATCGTGACCCAGCAGCAGATCGGCATCTACGCCCAGGATCAGCTGCGTTTCGGCGATGGCTGGCTGGTCACGCTGAACGGCCGTTACGATTATGTCGATACGGAACTGAACAACAGGCTGCCTGCCGGCCTGTCCCGCCGCTCCAATGACGATGCGTTAAGCGGCCGCGCCGGTCTCGCCTATGAATTCGACAATGGCCTGACGCCCTATGTCTCGGCTGCCACCTTCTTCAATCCCCTCATCGATACGCTTGCCGACGGCACCCCCGCCGTACCGGAGGAGGGACACCAGTTCGAGGCGGGTATCAAATATGAGCCGACCTTCTTTGACGGCAGCATCACCGCCTCCGTCTTCAAGCTGGTCAAGGACAATGCCATCGTGTCCTATACGGCGGGGGGCGTGACCACGAGCGGCCAGTTCGGGCAGGTGGAATCCACCGGCTTCGAGCTGGAGGCCAAGGCCAATCTCAGTGAGAACTGGAAGACCATCGCGTCCTATTCCTATACCGATCTGGATATCACCAAGGATGCCAATCCCAACCTGATCGGCAAATCACCATGGATCGTGCCCGCCCACACCGCCTCGCTGTGGCTGGATTACGCCTTTACCAATGATGCGCTGGAAGGCCTAAGCCTTGGCGGCGGCGTGCGGTATCAGGGCAAATCCTGGGCGGATGCGGCCAATACGCTGCGCGTGCCGGATGCCGCCGTCTTCGACGCCGCGATCCGTTATGAGAAGAACGACTGGACCGCATCGCTCAACGTCGCCAACGTCTTCGACAAGGAATATGTGAAGAGCTGCGCCGGGGTCTCCGTCTGCGGCTGGGGCGATAGCCGCACCATCACTTTCAAGCTTTCCAAGAAGTGGTGATGGGCGGCCAAAGGCCGTAGTTGCGGGAAAATTGGTTTGCCACTATAACATGAATAGATTTATCATGTTATAGTGGCGCCATGGCGCCCTGCGGGATCGAGAGGCCATGGCTTTCCGCGTGCGGATGGAAAATGAGATCGAGGGTTTTGCCGTCATTGGCGGCCCGCGCTCGAGGATGTGGAACGGCATCGTCGCCGATCTCTGGGACGTGCGCTGCGCCCCGAAGGCGGGTGGCCGTTATGTCGGCAAGGACCCGCGTTTCGTTTTCCTGCTCGATATGGATGGGACGGATGACGGCCGCTTCATGATGAACCGCTGCCGCCGCGATAATTACGGGTCGTCAAAGGCGAACCGGATTTCCTTCGTTCCCGCCGATCTGGATGTTCATGCGGAACTGAGCAATGTCTCCTTCGTGCGCCACCTCGATCTGCATTTCGATGCGGGATTGCTGGGTGCCCGGCTGGTGCAGGGCTTCGATCCGCACGGGCTGCTCGATCCGCATCTGATGTTCGAGGATGAGCGCCTGCTGGCGCTGGCGCGACTGATTGCTGCCGAATGCGATAATCCCGATCCGCTGCACGACCTCTATGGCGAAAGCCTCGTGCTGGCGCTGCTCACGGATTTCCTGAAAGTGAAGCGGGAACCGGTCAAGAAACGCAGCAAGCTCGCCGCCTGGCAATTAAGGGCGGCGACGGACTATATCCGCGAACATTGCCTGCGGTCGATCCGGCTGGAGGAGCTGGCGGAACTCACCAACCTCTCGCAATCCCATTTCAGCCATGCCTTCAAGGCCTCTACCGGCGTGCCCCCACACCAGTGGCAGATGCAGGCGCGCATTGATCGCGTCAAGGAATTGATGATGCGGACCGACATGGCGTTGACCGATATCGCCATCGCCGCCGGTTTTTCGGACCAGGCGCATTTCTCCCGCGTCTTTCGCAAGATGGTCGGTGTTTCCCCCTCCGCCTGGCAGAAGATCCGTCAGTAGGTACGGATTTCGTTCCATTTTCCTCCAAAAAAATTCCCGCCGAGGCGCCTGAAACGCGGCGGAACGAATTGTCCGTCGCGGGGTTTACCAGACGTGACATCAAAGAGGAAAAACAAGGAGGAAAGGCACATGATGCATCAGGAACCCCGTGCCGGACAGGACCCCTATGTCAAGGATACGCCGAGCCTGATCGCCAGCGACAAGGTGGAAGGCACCCGCGTTTATGGTGCTGATGGCAAGCATATCGGCTCGATCCAGCGCATCATTCTGGAAAAACGCGGCGGCCGCGTCGCCTATGCGGTATTGAGCTTCGGTGGCTTTCTCGGAATCGGCGACGACTATTACCCACTGCCCTGGGAAAAGCTGCATTATGACGAAGAACTCGACGGCTACCGTATCGATCTTACCAAGGAAGAGATCGAAAACGCGCCGCACTTCGCCAATCTGGATGATAACGACCTGCTGAACGCCAGGGACCGCAAGGTCTACGACTATTACGGCGTCGCTCCGTACTGGATGTAAAATCTGCTAAAAGGCGCTTCCGGCTGTTCTATCTCCGGAAGTGTCTCACATAAAGGAACGGCTCCTTTTCAGGAGCCGTTTTTCGTTTGGCGCGTCAATGCGTGTTGTTCTGCATCTCGGAAACCGCATCGGTAAAGCACTTGCGTGCCTCTTCGGGCGATTTGCGCCCGTCAAGAGCGGCGCGGCAGGCGCTTCTCGCTCTTACGAAGCTCAACCCCCCGATTTTGGGCCAGCCTTCGGTCAACAATGTCAGTGCTTCGAAGGGGCCGGCGATGACACTCTTGCCATTCGCCTCAAGATTGACCTCTACAGGTTCTGTCCATCTCTCGTTCTTCATCGTGCACCTCCCAGAGCAACGCGATCCCGAAATACACCTGACAGCGAAGCAACCCATGAACGCAGTCGTGTGTCACTGCTGCTTAGGATATGCGCAAGCGATCGAATTGACAACGGGGATCAGCGGAAGCCGAAAAACGACAGGATCGCCAGAACGATGACGACGAGGCCGACGATGTAGATGATCTGGTTCATGATTTTCTCCTTGGCTGGTGTCATCACCATAACGTGAGGGAGAAGACGAGGTTCCAGCGGCTAATGAGAATTTAATCACGTACTAAAATGTTGCGAACATCTCATTGTCGATAAAAGGCTATGTCACCTGCGCAGGATTACCCAGATGGCGTGAATGATGCCGGGAACATAGCCGCAGAGTGTCAGGAGAATGTTGATCCAGAAATGCAGGCCGAGCCCGACCTGGAGAAAAACGCCGACGGGCGGGAGGATGATGGCGATCAGGATACGGATGACGTCCACGGTGACAGGCTTTCCAGTTGTTTGATTTGCCGAAGAACGTGTGGTGGGTGGTTTGGTTTCAAATGTTTTGATGATCGCAGGAGCCGATGGAAGCGCCGATGAATTTGCCGTAGCAGCAAAAGCACCGACGCTTTGATAATACAAAGGGAAACACAGAATATCAAAATCTGTGATGGGCTGAGAAAACCAATCGCTTTGATTAGTCTGGATAAATTGCCCGACCGTTTGGTAATATGACCGGCGCCCTACCTGAATCGCGACGACTTCCGGTGCCGGGCTCTAACCGGGGCTGTCTCCGATCGCGCCAATCGCTTCGGATATGATCTCGGTCGCGTCGATCTCGCCATTCTCGTCGTTCACCCCAGTGACGGCGGTCGTAATCCCGGTAATAACGGTCGCGGTCATAGGATCGATAGTACACACCGGTCGCATAATAGCCGCCAGTGCGATAGCCAGGCTCATCGACGCATCCAGTCAGAACCCCTAGCGACACCAGACAAATTGCTGCGCTCAATAGTTTCATGATTTCAACTCCCAATAACGGACTAAAACGCGTGGTAAAGTCCGCGGTTCCATTGGCGAACAAACTGGTGCACGCGGTCTTAACAGGGCATGAACAGGCAACCAGCGGTTCAGTTCAGCGGCAAGATAGAGGTCATATGAGCGCCACTACGTTGCGACCGCGCTCTGTGGCTTCGAACCGCTGCCCGCGTACCCTTGCTGCAGGAAACACCCGGCCCAGCCGAATTTGCCGTCTGATCCAATATTCGCAAGGATAGAGCTGCGACCTGCGCGGCTCAAAACAAAGCCGCCCAAGGGGACGATTGGCAATTATCAAGTGGGATGACTATCGGATTGCCGTGAACATCGACCCAGGTGGCGTGCCCCTTCATCGGCAGCCATCACCGGCTTCCCATGTCACGATATCCACTTCGACCGCATGGACAAATGTGGGTATCGAGGTGGGGTAGAGGATTCGGGAAGACCGACATGTGCTTTTGTCTGGGAAATGGTGCCGCTTACGTGACTCGAACACGTGACCCCGTCATTACGAATGACGTGCTCTACCAACTGAGCTAAAGCGGCCCGATTGTGACCCGTTTGTTGCGGATCAGCTTCATTGCGGGCTGATACAGGCAATGCTGACGGATTTCAAGCCTTGAATGTACCGGTTTTGAAATTTCCGCAAAAAGCTTTGCCTGTCCGTTGTTTGGCGGTGGCGTCAGCCTTTCCCGCAGATGCGGTTTTTGGCCGTTTCATATTCATTTGCCAGACGATCGACGAGTGCTGCCACGGGTTCCACCGTTTTCACGGCGCCGATGCCTTGCCCAGCGCCCCAGATGTCCTTCCAGGCCTTTGCGCCACCGGTGGCGGTTTCAAAGTCCATCTTCGAGGGGTCGGCTTCGGGCAGATTGTCGGGGTCCATGCCGGAGGCGACGATCGAGCTTTTCAGGTAGTTTCCGTGCACGCCCGTGAAATAGTTCGAATAAACGATATCCTTGGCCTGGGCTTCCACAATCGCCTGCTTGTAACCTTCGGAAGCGCGCGCTTCCTGAGTGGCGATGAAGGGGGTGCCGATATAGGCCATGTCAGCACCCATGGCCTGCGCGGCGAGAATGGAGCCGCCATTGGCGATGGCGCCGGCCAGCAGCAGCGGGCCGTCGAACCACTCGCGGATTTCCTGAACGAGGGCGAAGGGCGAAAGTGTGCCCGCATGTCCGCCGGCACCCGCCGCGACCGCAATCAGCCCATCCGCACCCTTGCGGATGGCAGAGCGGGCATGGCGGTCGTTGATGACGTCATGTAGCACGATGCCGCCATAGGAATGCACGGCTGCATTGACCTCTGGCACCGCGCCAAGCGAAGAAATCACCACCGGCACTTTGTATTTCACACAAAGGCCGAGATCGTGTTCCAGCCGCCGGTTGGACATGTGCACGATCTGGTTGACCGCGAAGGGTGCGGCCGGGCGCTCGGGATTGGCACGGTTGTGCGCGTCGAGTTCCTCGGTGATCATCGCCAGCCACTCGTCGAGCTGGCTTTCGGGTCGCGCGTTGAGCGCCGGGAAAGCGCCGATGACGCCGGCCTTGCATTGCGCCAGCGTCAGTTGCGGATGTGAAATAATGAATAGCGGTGATGCTATGACCGGAAGACGCAGATTGTCTTTCAGCACGGACGGTAGCATGTCTCCTCCCACGAATTACGTTTACGCGCACGTAAGTCAATATCGCGTTCGGGAGCAGATTGAAAGCGAAAACAGCGTGGCACTTGCATCTCGAATCTGCGTTCGTAGCGCCACAATGGATCGATTTTCCTGAAAGCAATCCGGTCTTTATCATAAACGAAGCTTGCGGAGGGGCGGTATAGCCGTTACCGAATCGTGAACCCATGGCGCAGCGCCGCATATTTTTTTGCAAAGCGTAATAGAACAAGGATCGGTCGTGAGCGGACTGGAAACGGCAATTAGAAATGCTCTGGAAAAATCGGACAGATCGAACGCCGAAGTTCGTGCACGGATTTACCAATCGTCCCGTCAGGCGCTGGAAGCAGGCCTGCGCAAGCAGGGGATAGACGATCCGCAGGTCGTCGCCCAGCAGCGGCAGCGGCTTGAAGGCCTGATCCACCAGATCGAGAATGAAGAGCGCAACAGTCTTCTGGACAGGGTGGAGCAGCAATTGCGCCCACCAGCACCGGAAAGTCCGGCGCAGGATGATCACGCGGTCGATCCCGTTTCGCAGGCGCCTCACCACGGCGATTTGGGTATTGAGCCGGAACTGCGCGGTGAAACGCGCGATGTGCGACCGGGTGCTGCCGTTGCTCCGGCGCCGCTGAATGCGGGGCAGCGCAATGGAAAGCCGCCGAAGAGAGGCTCCCGCGCCAGCGACTCCTCGCTTGCTTTCCGTCCGGAGGGCGCGGTTGGCCGCCGCAAGCGCCGGGGGCTTTTTGCCCGGCTTTTTATCTATGTGACGCTTCTGGCTTTTATCGGTTTCGGCGCCTGGTGGGTTTATTCCTCCGGCCTCCTGCTGTCTCCGGAGCAACGTGATACCAGCGTACCCAATCCGCCGGCGCAGGTGCAGGCGGAGGATTTCAACGGGACGGAGCCTGCGCCGAGCCTTTCCGCCGGCCGGGGTTTTTCCGATGACTGGGTTGAGGTCTTCAATGCGGAGCGTGGCAGTTCCGGCGTTTCGGCCGGCCAGCGCGCCAATGTCGAAAACATCGCCACACCCGCCGGCAAGGCTATAAAGATAACCTCGAGAAGTGTGGCGCAGGATGGCGCCGTCAGCGTCGAGGTTCCGGTGGAGGTGATGCGGGATATGGCGGGCAAGTCCTCGACCATTTCGATCACTTTGCAATCCTCCAGCGACCGGCAGACCCAGGTTTCCGTCGCCTGCGATTTCGCCACATTGGGCGATTGCTCCCGCCACCGCTTCACCGCCACGGCCGAGCGCGCGGACATGCTGCTGAACACGACATTCGAACGATCTCTCGCCCCCAATGCGCCGGGGAAGATCTTCATCAACAGCGATATCGACGGCAGCGGCCGCCCGGTTAATCTTTATTCCGTGCGCATTCTGCCGGGCCAGTAACGGAAAAACGACAGGCGCCTCGAGTGGCGGCGCCTGTCATCGTCTTCCGGTCTCATTTGAGAAAATCCGGTCCTGATCCCAATATCTTGTCGTCGATTTCGCCGATCGCCTTCTCGTCTTTGCCCTCATAGTCGAGCGTAAGAAGAATGTGACGGATGAGGTTCACCCGCGTGCGGCGCTTGTCGTTGGCGCGCACCACGGTCCAGGGGGCGGCATCGGTGTGGGTCTTTTCCAGCATCTCGTCGCGCTTTTGCGTATAGTCGTCCCATTTCGTCAGCGCGGCTATGTCCATATCCGAAAGCTTCCAGCACTTCAGCGGGCTGTGGCGGCGATCATGGAAGCGCTCGATCTGCGTTTCGCGACCGATGTCGAGCCAGAATTTGAAAAGATTTATGTCTTCATGGGCCAGCATCTTTTCCAGACGCGGCGTTTCCTTGAGGAAGAGCTTGTGTTCTTCCGGCGTGCAGAAACCCATGACCGGCTCGACCCCGGCGCGGTTATACCATGAGCGGTCGAAGAGAACGAATTCGCCGGCGGTCGGAAAATGCGAGATGTAGCGCTGGAAATACCATTGGCCGCGCTCGGTTTCCGTGGGTTTGGTCAGCGCCACCACGCGGGCATAGCGGGGGTTGAGATAGGCCCGGGCCGCGAAGATCGCGCCGCCCTTGCCCGCGGCATCGCGGCCTTCGAAAACCGCCATGACCCTTTTTCCCGTCGCCTGCAGCCAGAACTGAACCTTGACCAGTTCCACCTGCAGCGCCTCGAGAGCGGTGTCGTACTCCTCCCGCTTCATCTTCTTGTCGTAGGGAAAATTGCCGGCGGAAAGTTTCTTTTCCTCAACCCATTCAGGAAGAACCGGATTGTCGATGTCGAAGCTGCGCAGTTTGCCGCCAATGGTGATCTCGACTGTCCGCTTCTTCGTTTCTTCGCCCATGGGTTCCTCCAGATGTTGTTGTGTAAAGGCAACTCGCCGCCAATGAGTTCACATCCATTGCCAGAATTCAAGTGAAACAGGACCGGTTGACCGGGATGCCGCGGCGGGAGCGATTGCCGCGTCGATTTTGCGCATATACGTTGTGGAAAATGCGCGATGATGAATCTCTGTCATGAAGCTGGCCTATGAGATTTCGATGCGCTGTCAGATGAGAATGGAAAGAGCAGGCTGAAATGGCAGTCATGAAAGGCGATGGTGGATTAAGGCTTTTGGGAAGGAAGCTCGGCCGGAACTGGTTGCCCGTTCTCATCGTCAGCATGCTCGCCATCGTGGCCGTTGCGGAACTCCATACACCCTATATGCCCGCCGCCCTTTGGCTTTGCGCCGTCATTGCCATTCTGGCCGTTGCGGAGGGCCCGGCGGCCGCCTCCGCAAAGGACGGAGTTGCGGCGGCGGAGACGGATGAGCCGGAAGTGCCCGGCGAAAACGTCATTTCGGGCGTAAGGGCGGGCCTCGCGGTTCTGGATACCCCCGTTTTCATTCTCGACAAGAACGCCAGCGTGCTGTTTCAGAACGGTGCGGCCGAACGCGCCTTCGGCCAGCTGCTTGCCGGTGCACATATTTCCGCCCGGCTGCGCTCTCCCGGCCTGCTGGATGTCATTCGCGAAACCATCACCACCGGCCAACCCAACCAGGTCGAACATTCGGAGCGCTTTCCTTCCGAACGGGTCTTTATCGTCCGCATCGCCCGTGCGGATGTAGGAGAGGGGGCCAGTCCGCCGTTCTACATCCTGTCGTTCCGCGACGTTTCGGAGCTTCGTCGCATCGACCGCATGCGTAGCGACTTCGTCGCCAATGCGAGCCATGAATTGCGCACCCCGCTCGCCTCGCTCCGCGGTTTCATCGAAACCATGCAGGGGCCGGCGCGCAACGACCCGAAGGCACAAGAGCGTTTCCTTGCCATCATGCTGGATCAGGCAACCCGCATGAGCAGGCTGGTGGACGATCTCATGTCCCTTTCGCGGCTGGAACTGCGCGCAAACATCGCGCCCGACCAGAAAGTCAATCTCGTTCCCGTCATCGGCCATGTGCGCGATACGCTGCTGCCCCTTGCCGACGAGCTTGATGTAACCATCACGCTGCACCTGCCGGACCGGCCGGCGGAAGTGCAGGGGGATCGCGACGAACTGGTGCAGGTATTCCAGAACCTAGTTGAAAATGCTTGCAAATATGGTCAGGAAGGCAAGGTCGTGGATGTCTGGCTGCGCGCCGAACCCGGCAAGCCGGTGGAGGTGAGTGTCATCGACAAGGGGCCGGGCATTCCCGCCGAACATGTGCCGCGCCTGACGGAACGTTTTTATCGTGTCAGCGTCGCCGACAGCCGCTCGAAAAAGGGCACGGGACTCGGGCTTGCCATCGTCAAGCACATCCTCACTCGCCACCGCGCCCGCCTCATCATTAAATCGGAATTGGGCAGCGGCACGGACTTCACCGTGAGATTCTGACATAAAATATGCATCTGCTTTTAACGTCGTGAATATTTATAAATTAAATCAGTAATTTAGACTGTCACAAATCTTTCGTCAAAGTGACATAAAAGGATGTGGCTACGGTGGTTAAGAAAAGGTCGCCGAGCGCAAGCTAAGAGCGAGTGTCGCTATCGGCTGCGTCCACAACAAAGCCCACGACGGGAGAGACAAATGAACATCGTTAAATTTTCCGCAGCAGCTCTGGTGGCTTCTGTCGCCTTCGCTGGCGCCGCCGCTGCTCGCGACCAGATCCAGGTTGCCGGTTCCTCCACGGTTCTGCCCTACGCCAAGATCGTTGCCGAGACTTTTGCCGAAACCTTCCCGAACTTCAAGGCTCCGGTTGTTGAGTCCGGCGGCACGGGCGGTGGTCTGAAGGCATTCTGCTCGGGCGTGGGCGAAGGCACCATCGACATTGCAAACGCTTCGCGCAAGATCAAGAGCGACGAACTGGCTGCCTGTAAGGCTGCTGGCGTCACCGACGTTCAGGAAGTGAAGATCGGTTACGACGGTATCGTCTTTGCGATGGACTCTTCCAACAAGGACATCAAGCTCGAGCCGAAGGATCTTTACCTCGCGCTCGCTGCTGAAGTCGTCAAGGACGGCAAGCTCGTTGCCAACCCCTACAAGAAGTGGTCGGAAATCAACAAGGAACTGCCTGACGTAGCGATCGCCGCTTACATCCCGGGTTCCAAGCACGGCACGCGCGAAGTCTTCGAAGAGAAGATCATGGCTGACGGCTGCAAGGAAGCCAAGGCGACCGACGTCATCAAGACGCTCATCACCGACGCTAAGCAGGCTGCTGCAAAGTGCGTTGCAGTCCGTAAGGACGGCGCAGCTGTCGACATTGACGGCGACTACACCGAAACGCTCGCTCGTATCGATGCCAACAAGACCGGCCTTGGCGTTTTCGGCCTGGCTTTCTATGAAAACAACGCTGACCGTCTGAAGGTCGCAACCGTTTCGGGCGTCGTTCCGTCCACCGAAACCGTTGCCAGCGGTAAGTACCCGGTTTCCCGCCCGCTGTTCTTCTACGTGAAGAAGGCTCACCTGGGCGTTATCCCGGGCCTTAAGGAATATGTCGAGTTCTTCGTTTCCGACGAGATGATCGGCCCGGATTCCCCGCTCGCCAACTACGGCCTGGTTGCCGCCCCGGACGCAGAGCGCGAAGAAATCCGCTCGAAGTTCTCGGCCGGTTCCACGATGTAATAGAAAGAGGGGTGCGGCTCTGCCGTGCCCCTCATTCCGCTTCGCTGAGGCCGTTATCCGCGGTTGACAGTTCCTACTCATCGCCATCCACATGATTGTCGATGGATTACAGATGGATAGGATGTATCAACCTTGACGCTTGCCAGACGATGATACAGTCAGGCGGCAGGCATCATGGGATGGTCCAGCGGTCTCGTTTTGATGACTTTTTGATTTGCCCGATATCGCACCGTGCTCTTGAGGCACGCCGAGGGAACTCTAATGAACACATCGATCCTTTTGCTGATACTGGCGCTCATCGGCATCGGCAGCTATCTGCTCGGCAGCCGCCGCGCCGTTGCCCTGTCTGGTGGTCGCCCCTCCAGCATGCATTCCCGTGCCGGTTATCACGGCTCTTACGCGGTCGTCTGGGCTGTTTTGCCCGCGGCGTTCATTCTCTGTGCCTGGCTCGTTATCAGCCCCCTGTTCGTCACATCGGCGGTGCGCGGTAATTTCCCCGAGGACGTGCGGGCGCAATCCGAAGCGCAGCAGAGCCTGACCTATGGTATGGTGACCTCCATCGCCCGCGGTCTTCAGCGGCTGACGCCGGAAGAAACCGCTCAGGTTGAGGCCGATACGGCTGCGGTCAGGCCTCTTCTGGCATCGAAGGGTGTGGCGATCGCCGGTGATCCCGAGCGCTTCATGGTCGATGCCGCCCAGACGCTCAACGGCATGACCTCCACCAGCCGCATCGCGATGATTGCCGTCGTGCTGCTGGCCGCGCTCGGCGGCGGCGCCTATGCGCTGCGTGCGATCGCGCCGCGCTTCCGGGCGCGTAACCAGGTCGAGAAGGTCATTCTCGCGGCCCTGCTCGTCGCCTCGTCCATCGCTATCCTCACGACCATCGGTATCGTCCTGTCGATGCTGACGGAGGCGATCCAGTTCTTCACCATGGTCCCGGCGCACCAGTTCTTCTTCGGAACGGTATGGGATCCGCGTTTTGCGGCAGCCGGTGCGACCGACTCCTCCGGCCAGTTCGGCCTGATCCCGCTGCTCGCAGGTACGCTTTACATCGGCTTCGTCGCCATGCTGGTCGCGGTTCCCGTGGGTCTGTTTTCGGCGATCTATATGTCCGAATATGCCTCGCCGCGTCTGCGCTCCGTGGCAAAGCCGCTGCTCGAAGTGCTTGCCGGCATCCCCACCATCGTCTACGGCTTCTTCGCGCTGACGACGGTTGGTCCTTTCCTCAGAGACATTTCTACGCAGATCAATGGTCTGGCGACGGGTAATTACGCCAACTTCATTCAGGCGCAGAGCGTCATCACCGCCGGCTTCGTCATGGGCATCATGCTGATCCCCTATGTCTCGTCGCTGTCGGACGATATCATCACCGCCGTGCCACGCTCGCTGCGTGACGGTTCTCTCGGTCTCGGCGCCACGCGGTCCGAAACCATCAAGAGGGTCATCGTTCCCGCCGCTCTTCCCGGCATCGTCGGCGCCGTGCTGATGACGGCATCGCGCGCCATCGGCGAAACCATGATCGTGGTTCTCGCGGCCGGCGTTGCGGCCCGCCTGCAGCTCAATCCATTCGAGCCCATGACCACCGTGACGGTCAAGATCGTCAGCCAGCTGACCGGCGACCTTGAATTCACCTCGCCGCAGACGCTGGTCGCCTTTGCGCTCGGCATCACGCTTTTCGCCATCACGCTTTGCCTGAATATCTACGCGCTTTACATCGTGCGCAAATACCGGGAGCAATATGAATGACCGACATCGTCTCTCCCGCAGCCGGCGCGAACGCCGCGAACAGGGCCACGCGCCGTGATATCGGCATCAAGCGCCGTTATGCCGCCGAACGCCGCTTCCGTGCTTACGGCATGGCAGCGATTTCCTTCGGCCTCATCTTTCTCTTCCTGCTGCTTTTCTCGGTGGTTTCCAAGGGTTACACCGCCTTCCAGCAGACGATGATCACCGTTCCGGTCGAGTTCTCCGAACAGATCATCGATCCGAAAAATGAGCGCGCCACCAATCCGGCGAAGCTGATGACGGCCAATTATCCCGTTGTTGCCCGTGACGCGGTCGCCAAGGTCCTTGGTGTTGCGCCGACGGACCGCGCCGGTCTTCGTGCCGTCAACCTCTTGATCTCCGACAGCGTGCGCACGCAGCTTCGCGACATCGTCGTCGCCGATCCCACCGTCATCGGCACCACGCGCACGGTCACGCTTCTGGCCTCGGGCGACGTCGACAGCGCCTTCAAGGGCCAGGTCGATATGACCGCCGATGAAGCCAATCGCCGTATCTCGAACCAGCAGCTCGGCTGGATGAACCAGCTCGCCGAAAGCGGCCAGCTCGGCAAACATTTCAACACCGGCATTTTCGTCAACGGCGCTTCGAGCCGTCCGGAAGCGGCGGGTGTCGGCGTGGCGCTGATCGGTTCCTTCTACATGATGCTGATCGTGCTGGTGCTGTCATTGCCGATCGGCGTCGCGGCCTCGATCTATCTCGAGGAATTCGCCCCGAAGAACCGTCTGACGGATCTTATCGAGGTGAATATCAACAATCTCGCGGCTGTTCCTTCGATCGTTTACGGTCTGCTCGGCCTCTCCGTCTTCATCAACTTCATGGGCTTTCCGCGCTCGGCTTCGCTGGTCGGCGGTCTTGTCCTGACGCTGATGACCCTGCCGACGATCATCATCGCGACCCGCGCTGCCCTGAAAGCCGTGCCGCCGTCTATCCGCGCCGCAGCCCTCGGCCTCGGCGCTTCCAAGATGCAGACGATCTTCCACCATGTGCTGCCGCTCGCCATGCCCGGCATTCTGACCGGCACCATCATCGGTCTCGCCCACGCGCTGGGCGAAACGGCGCCGCTGCTCCTGATCGGCATGGTGGCATTCGTTGCGAATTACCCGACAACGCCGATGGATCCGTCCACGGCCCTGCCGGTGCAGATTTACATGTGGGCGAACGAAGCCGAGCGCGCCTTTGTCGAAAGGACATCCGGCGCTATCATCATCCTGCTTTTGTTCCTCATCGTCATGAATGTTGGCGCAATCCTGTTGCGTCGCCGCTTCGAGCGGCGCTGGTAGAGGGAGATTGAGCAATGAACATGTTGTCGGAAGCAGCAGTTGAAAAGGCGCTGGACAAGAAAATGAATGAAGTCTCATACAAGATGATCGGCAAGGACGTTTCGGTTTATTACGGCGAAAAGCGCGCGCTTTACGACGTGAACCTCAACGTTCGGGAAAATACGGTGACCGCGCTTATCGGCCCGTCCGGCTGCGGTAAATCCACCTTCCTGCGCACCCTGAACCGTATGAACGACACGATCGACGGTTGCCGGGTCACCGGCAAGATCACGCTCGATACCGACGATATCTACGATCAGGCGATCGACGTCGTGGAATTGCGCGCCCGCGTCGGCATGGTGTTCCAGAAGCCGAACCCCTTCCCGAAGTCGATCTACGAGAACATCGCTTATGGCCCGCGTATCCACGGCCTTGCCCGCAACAAGGCGGATATGGACCAGATCGTCGAGCACAGCCTGCAGAAGGCGGGTCTCTGGAACGAAGTGAAGGATCGCCTGCTGGAGTCCGGCACCGGCCTTTCCGGCGGTCAGCAGCAGCGCCTGTGCATCGCGCGCGCGGTTGCCGTCAGCCCGGAAGTGATCCTGATGGACGAGCCCTGCTCGGCGCTGGACCCGATCGCGACCGCCAAGGTCGAGGAATTGATCCACGAGCTGCGTACCAATTACACGATCGTCATCGTCACGCACTCCATGCAGCAGGCGGCGCGTGTTTCCCAGCGCACTGCCATGTTCCACCTTGGTCATCTTGTCGAAGAAAACGAAACCGACAAGATGTTCACCAATCCGGACGACCAGCGCACGCAGGACTACATCATGGGCCGCTTCGGCTGATCCCGGCCGGCGCTTTATCGAAACCGAACAAGACTGGTGCCTCTGCCGTGCCCGCTTCCGGGTACGCGCATGCAGGCCAAGCCGGAGGACTAGACCATGACACAGACAACGACCCATTCGCATATTCTGTCGGCCTATGACGACGAACTGAAATTCCTGACGCGCCGCATCGCCGAAATGGGCGGTCTCGCGGAACAGATGTGCGCCGATGCCGTGCGTGCGCTCGTCAATTCCGACGCCGCGCTCGCTCAGAAGGTCATTTCCGATGACGCGATCCTCGATCATTCCGAGCGCGAGATCGGCGACAAGGCCATCGTCACCATCGCCAGACGCCAGCCGATGGCGGCCGACCTTCGCGAGATCATAGGCACGCTGCGTATCGCCGGCGACCTTGAACGCGTTGGCGACCTTGGCAAGAACACTGCCAAGCGTGTGATCGCGGTTGCCGGAACCGGTGTACCGCGCAAGCTCGCCCGCGGCATAGAGCACCTGTCGGAGCTTGCGCTGGTGCAGCTCAAGGAAGTCCTCGACGTCTATTCCACGCGTTCCGCCGAGAAGGCCAATGCCATCCGCGAGCGCGATGAGGAAATCGACGCCATGTATACGTCGCTCTTCCGTGAGCTTCTGACCTACATGATGGAAGATCCGCGCAACATCACCACCTGCACGCATCTTCTGTTCTGCGCCAAGAACATCGAGCGTATCGGCGACCACGCCACCAATATCGCCGAGACGATCTATTACATGACCACCGGCAGCCAGCCGGAAGGTGAGCGTCCGAAGGACGACAGTTCCAACACGCTCGGTTCGGTGACCGAGTAACAGACGAGCAGCGGCTTGCGGAGTTAGCATATGGTGCCCAAGATTGCAGTTGTGGAAGACGAGGAAGCGCTGAGCGTCCTCCTTCGTTACAATCTCGAGGCTGAGGGATATGACGTCGACACGATACCCCGTGGAGACGAAGCAGAAATCAGGCTGCAGGAACGTATTCCGGACCTTCTTATCCTGGATTGGATGCTTCCCGGCGTTTCCGGTATAGAACTGTGCCGTCGGCTCAGAATGCGGCCGGAAACAGAACGCCTGCCCATCATCATGCTGACGGCGCGCGGCGAAGAAAGCGAACGGGTTCGCGGCCTTGCCACCGGCGCCGACGACTATGTCGTCAAGCCGTTTTCGACGCCAGAACTCATGGCCCGGGTCAAGGCCATGCTGCGCCGGGCCCGTCCCGAGGTTCTCTCCTCGGTGCTGAAATGCGGTGATATCGAGCTGGATCGCGAGACCCATCGCGTTCACCGCAAGAGCCGCGAAGTGCGCCTCGGCCCGACGGAGTTCCGCCTGCTGGAATTCCTGATGACCTCTCCAGGCCGGGTTTTCTCCCGCTCGCAATTGCTGGATGGCGTGTGGGGTCACGATATCTATGTGGATGAGCGCACCGTCGACGTGCATGTCGGACGCCTGCGCAAAGCGCTCAATTTTTCGCATATGCAGGATGTCATCCGTACCGTGCGCGGCGCCGGATATTCGATGGAAGCCTGAGCGAGACTCGACCGACGAGTCACACTCGGGACAACATCCCGCCAAAAACCGAAAGGCCCGAAACCGGAATGGTGTCGGGCCTTTCGGTTTTTTGGGCACTCCCAAACGCGACAGCTTCATCCTTCTTGATGGGATGACGGACAATTGGCTGAAATCCCGCCCGCTCAATCGGGATTGTGGGTCGGGTTTGACAGCGATGGAAGATAGGGTTCGGCGCTTCGCCCGTGAGTTGACCCCCGGAACCGCCTGAATTTTGTCATAAAAAAAACGGGCCCGAAGGCCCGTAGTTTTTGAGTGTCGAATGCGTGCCGCAACACTCAAGCCTTGCGGCGCTCGCTTACCGGCTGATAGGCGAGTTTCGCATGGAACTTGCAATAGGGCGAAGATTCCAGCGCTTCACAACCGCAGAAATGGAAATCATCCTTCAGCGGATCGCCGACCGGCCACTTGCAGGTGCGCTCCGTCAGTTCCGTCAGCGTCAGGCGACGGGAAATCGGCGAGACCACGTTTTTGGAAGGAACGTAATCGAGAACCTGTGCGGTCTCGATGTCGATCTCCTCATTCAGCGCGGTTGCCGCGTTCGAACGGGTGAGAATCCGCGCCGGCGCTGCATTGACGCGGCCTGCAAAGGTTGTCGCGCGTGGGGCAGGTGCAGCGGTGCGCTTGGGCGCGGAGCGCGCCGAAGTGACCGGACCGCCAGCCTTGACGCGTCCCGGCAGATTGAGGCGATGGACCTTGCCGATCACGGCATTACGGCTAACGCCGCCGAGCTGCGCTGCAATCTGGCTGGCGCTAAGGCCCTCGGACCATAATTTCTTGAGTTTCTCGACTCGTTCGTCTGTCCAGTTCATGCCGCTTCTCCGCTCGTCGCGTATAATGTCGGCAGAATCCTTCTCCGTCTCGCGGGCGTGCCGCGAGCGTGGTTTCTGCCGGATTTTTGGTGACTAGTTCCGCCGCAATGCAGTCTAGTAATTAGCGATTAACCTAGTGCCACGCAGACTCCGTGGCAAGAGTCGCGGGATTCATCTCGAATCGATTTTCCGGTTTTCCCCAACTTGCTGGCGAGTTGAGTCTGAAAGGCAACACCTTGGGCCTCGCAGGCCGCCACCTACTAGGGCTTGAGAAGCCCGGGAAATACGGACTTTTGTTGACATCGGCAGGCGAAGTGACAATAGTGCCCCTGCCGCCGCGAGGCGGCATTTTTGATTTTCAGGCGAGGGATAACCCCCAGAGCCTATTGACAACCGTCTGACAGCGCATCTGCGCAAGGAGTGATACAGCCATGGCCGAAGCCGCCGCGCCATTGTTCGATACGTTTGCAAGAGCCCCCCTGCGCTTCGAGCGAGGCGAGGGCGTCTGGCTGTTCACGGAGAGCGGCGAACGATATCTGGATTTTGCGGCCGGCGTAGCGGTCAATTCGCTGGGCCACGCCCATCCGCACCTCGTGGAAGCGATCAAGACCCAGGCCGAGAAGGTCTGGCACGTCTCGAACCTCTATGAAGTGCCGGGCCAGGAAAAGCTCGCCAAGCGCCTGACGGAAGCGACCTTCGCAGACAAGGTCTTCTTCACCAATTCCGGTGCGGAAGCGCTGGAATGCGCGATCAAGACCGCGCGCCGTTATCATTATTCCAAGGGGCATCCGGAAAAGTTCCGGATCATCACCTTCGAAGGCGCCTTTCATGGGCGTACGCTGGCGACGATCGCCGCCGGCGGCCAGCAGAAATATCTCGAAGGTTTCGGTCCCAAGGTCGAAGGTTTCGACCAGGTGCCCTTCGGTGACGTTGATGCGCTGAAAGCCGCCATCACGGCCGAGACGGCTGCACTTCTGATCGAGCCCATTCAGGGCGAGGGCGGCATCCGTGCGCCCAGCAAGGAATTCCTGCAGCTGCTGCGGTCGCTCTGCGATGAGCATGGCATGCTGCTGATTTTCGATGAGGTCCAGACCGGCGTCGGCCGCACGGGCAAGCTGTTTGCCTATGAGCAGACGGGTGTCGCGCCCGATATCATGGCGGTGGCCAAGGGTATCGGCGGCGGTTTCCCGCTCGGCGCATGCCTTGCGACGGCGGATGCCGCTTCCGGCATGACGGCGGGCGTGCACGGCACCACCTATGGCGGCAACCCGCTGGCCATGGCTGTGGGCAATGCCGTGCTCGATGTCGTCCTCTCCGAGGGCTTTCTGGAGAAGGTCCGTGATGTCGCGCTGGTCTTCCGCCAGGGCCTTGCTTCGCTGAAGGATCGTTATCCTGATGTCATCGAGGAAATTCGCGGCGAAGGCCTGCTTCTCGGCATCAAGGCGAAGGTCCCGTCGGGCGAACTGCTGCAGGCCATGCGCGGCGAGCATCTGCTCGGCGTGCCCGCGGGCGATAACGTCATCCGTCTCCTGCCGCCGCTCGTTACCACGGCGGAAGAAGCCCGTGAGGGGCTGGCACGCGTGGAAGCGGCCGCCGCTTCCCTGACAGCGAAACAGGCAAAAATCGCCTGAGGAAACAATAAAGGGCGGGCCTCTTCCCGGAGGCTCGCGAGCATGGGACGTTTGAAATGGCTTCACCTAAACATTTTCTTGACCTGTCGGCCGTCAGCTCGCAGGACCTGCGGGCAATTCTCGACGATGCCCGCGCGCGCAAGGCCGCAACCAAGGCCGGGACGGCGGAAAAGCCGCTTGCCGGCAAGATGCTGGCAATGATCTTCGAAAAGCCCTCCACCCGCACCCGCGTCTCCTTTGATGTCGGCATGCGCCAGCTTGGTGGCGAGACTCTTTTCCTCTCTGGTACTGAAATGCAGCTCGGTCGTGCCGAAACGATCGGCGATACGGCCAAGGTATTGTCGCGTTATGTCGACGCCATCATGATCCGCACGACGGATCATTCGCGCCTGCTGGAGCTTGCCGAGCACGCAACCGTGCCTGTTATCAACGCCCTGACTGACGATACGCATCCCTGCCAGATCATGGCTGACATCATGACCTTCGAGGAACATCGCGGCCCGGTCAAAGGCAAGACCATTGCCTGGACGGGTGACGGCAACAACGTCCTGCATTCCTTCGTGGAAGGCTCGGCCCGCTTCGGTTACCGCATGACAATGGCGGTGCCGATGGGTTCCGAACCGCATGACAAGTTCCTGAACTGGGCCCGCAACAATGGCGGCGAGATCATGTTGTGCCACGATGCCGACAAGGCCGTGGCCGGGGCCGATTGCGTCGTCACCGATACCTGGGTGTCCATGAACCAGGAACACAAGGCGCGCGGCCACAACATCTTCCAGCCCTATCAGGTCAACGAAGCCCTGATGGCCAAGGCGGAAAAAGACGCGCTGTTCATGCATTGCCTGCCGGCCCATCGCGGTGAAGAAGTGACGGATGCCGTGATCGACGGTCCGCAATCCGTGGTCTTCGACGAGGCGGAAAACCGCCTCCACGCGCAGAAGTCCATCATTGCCTGGTGCATGGGCGCCATCTGAGCAATCCCCCGGCCTGACACACCTCACGCCGGGTGCTTGAACTTGCTCGCATAGATTACCATCTGTGGGACTTCGAAGAGGCTCGTCGGTTTTGCTGGCGGGCCATCATCACGATTTGCACGTTTTTCCCGGAAGCGGTTTCTCTTCCCGGGTCTCTGTGCGACAAGCGGAAAAAGCACATTTTAAAAGCCGGACTTTTGGACGGTAGCGGCGCCACGGCTGCGCCAAGGAGTATGACATGGCAGATGTAACGGTTGAACTGGACGATCTCGATTTTGCTGGCGACGACAAGGTTGTGCCCTTTCAGGTCGAAGGTCTGGATGTGCGCGGCCGCGCCGTACAGGTTGGGCCGCTGCTGAATACCATTCTCGAGCGGCACGATTATCCTGCCGCGGTCGCCCGCCTGCTGGCGGAAGCGACTGTTCTGACGGCGCTGATCGGCACGTCGCTCAAGTTTTCCGGCAAGCTGACCCTCCAGACCAAGGGCGACGGCCCGGTTGACCTGCTGGTCGCGGATTTTACCGCGCCTGAAAGCATGCGCGCTTACGCCCGTTTCGACGAGGAGCGGCTGGCGGCGGCGATTGCGGAAGGCGCAACCTCACCGGAGCGATTGCTCGGCACCGGCATTCTGGCCTTCACGATCGATCAGGGCGTGGGCATGCAGCCTTATCAGGGCATCGTGCCGCTCGATGGCTCGTCGCTGGAAGACATTGCCGGGGTTTATTTCCGTCAGTCGGAACAGCTGCCCACCCGCGTGCGGCTGGGCGTTGCCGAGTTCTTCGACCGTGATGGCGAAGGCAAGCCGCGTCATGGCTGGCGTGCGGGCGGCGTTATCGCGCAGTTCCTGCCGCAGGCGCCCGAGCGGCTGCGTATGCGCGACCTGCATGGCGGCGACGGCGATGAAAGCGGTCACGAGGTGCAGGAGGATGATGCCTGGACGGAAGCCGTCACGCTGTTGAACACGGTGGATACCGACGAGCTGACTGATCCGCAGGTGCCGGTGGAACGCCTGCTCTTCAGGCTTTTCCATGAGAGCGGCGTGCGCATCTATGATGCGCAGGCGGTTTTCGACCGTTGCAGCTGCTCGCGGGACAAGATCAAGGGTGTGCTGTCAGGCTTCACCGCCGAAGAGATCAAGGCGAGCGAGGAAGACGGCGCCATTGCCGTGACCTGCGAGTTCTGCTCCACCACCTATCGCTACGATGTCAGCGAATTTGAAAATGCCTGAATAGAGAGCCGTGCCCCACAAAGGGTTCGGCTTTTTCATTGCCGGGCGAGTGGTTAGTTCAGAACCCGCATCAGGCCCGGTGAATCCAGCGAAAAGGCGGGTATGGTGACGTTGAACACCTCG
This sequence comes from Agrobacterium sp. LAD9, assembly GCF_003031125.1. Lineage (NCBI taxonomy): Bacteria > Pseudomonadati > Pseudomonadota > Alphaproteobacteria > Hyphomicrobiales > Rhizobiaceae > Agrobacterium > Agrobacterium sp. LAD9. Next base: position 240,119 of record NZ_PHGS01000002.1, read on the forward strand.
CCATTTTCCGTTTCCATTTCATAATGCCCGAACATCAGGCCCGAGGGTGTGTCCAGCGGGCAACCCGAAGAGTATTCGTAGCTGTCGCCGGGTTTAAGATGTGGCTTCTCACCCACTACGCCAGGCCCATAGACCTCATCGACCTGTCCGTTCTGATCGGTGATGTGCCAATAGCGATTGACGAGGGTTACCGGAATATTGGAGTTGTTCGCGATCACGACTTTGTAGCCCCAGACGTAACGATCGTCATCCGGGTCGGATTGTTCCTCGAGATAATACGGGTCGACCGTTACCTCGATATCCCTTGTCAGAGCACGATACATACGCGCCACACCTCGATATTATGCCTGCCGCCACATCCTACACTATAGGTTCTGGCTATCGTCAAGAAAATGAATGACTTGACGGGCAGGGGGCATCTCCTGTTGCGCTGCTTTCCACCGTTAGGGATAACGGGAAAGGTAAATATTGGTTGCCTGATAGGGTCTTTTCGGACCGCACCGGCGAACCATGGCCCGACACGCGGTCAGGCCATGGCGATTTGCCGATTGAATTTTCAGGCCGAAACGGCCGCCAGACCCTTCGCCAGATCTTCCAGCAGATCGTCGGTATCCTCGATGCCGCAGGAAAGGCGCAGGGTGCCGCCGGAAATACCGAGTTCAGCACGCGCCTCGTCGGAGAGGTTCTTGTGCGTCGTCGTGCCGGGATGGGTGATAAGGCTCTTGGCGTCGCCGAGATTGTTGGAAATCTTCACGATCTCAAGCGCGTTCTGCAGCTTGAAGGCCGCTTCCTTGCCACCCTTCAGTTCGAAAGCCACCAGCGTCGAGCCGCCGGACATCTGCCGTGCGATGATGTCGGCCTGCGGATGGTCGGCGCGGCCGGGATAGATGACCTTGGCGACCTTGCCGTTATCGGCGAGAAAATCGGCGATTTTGCCGGCATTGGCCGTCTGCTGCTTCACACGCAGCGGCAGGGTCTCGATGCCTTTCAGCAGCGTCCAGGCATTGAACGGCGACATGGCCGGGCCGGTATGGCGGAAATAATCCTGCAGCTCTTCTTCGATCCACTTCTTGTCGGAAAGGATCACGCCGCCGAGGCAGCGGCCCTGACCGTCAATATGTTTGGTGGCCGAATAAACGACGATATGGGCGCCGAGTTCGAGCGGCTTCTGGAAAAGCGGCGTCGCAAAGACATTGTCGACCACCACCTTGGCGCCAATCTGGTTGGCGAGCTTTGCCACGCCAGCAATATCCACCACTTCGAGCGTCGGATTGGTCGGGCTTTCGAGGAAGAACAGCTTGGTGTTCGGCTGGATAGCCTTTTCCCAATTGCCAAGATCGCGTCCGTCGATCAGCGTGCATTCGATGCCGTATTTCGGCGCGAGCGTTTCGACCACCCAGCGGCAGGAGCCGAAGAGGGCGCGGGCAGCAACGATATGGTCGCCGGCGCGCAGCTGGCACATGATGGCGGCGGTGACGGCGGCCATGCCCGACGCAAGTGCGCGGGCGTCTTCAGCGCCTTCCAGCAGGCACATGCGCTTTTCGAACATGTCGTTGGTAGGGCTCGCATAACGGGCGTAGATGAACCCGTCCGTTTCACCCTTGAAGCGCGCTTCGGCTGCTTCGGAGTTTTCGTATACGAAACCCTGGGTCAGATAGATCGCTTCCGACGTTTCACCGTAAGGGGAGCGTAGCGTACCGCCGTGAACGAGCTGGGTTGCCGGGCGCCATTTATTGCTCATGTGATCACCTTCAAAACAAAAAAACCGGCCGCAAAAGCAGACCGGTTCCTAGCACCCGGTCTTTTTAGCCACTTGTTTAACGTGGCTGCAAGCCGACCGGCCAAATCACCACGGGATAAGCTTGCCATACTGCCGTTACCGGCTTGCGTCAATGCTTTCCTTTTGGTTTTGTCGCCGTAAAAAGGAATGATGACCATGACGAGAACCACGGGCATTTTGGCGGATGGCGCGATCAAGGCGCTGTTTGCAGGCGGCAAGCTGAAGAGCGAGGCCGATCTCGATGCTGATCAGGTGCAGCCCGCCAGCCTTGATCTCAGGCTCGGCTCGAAGGCCTATCGCGTGCGCGCCAGCTTTATGCCCGGCCCCGGAACCCACGTCCTCGACAAGCTCAATCGTCTCAGCCTGCACGAGATCGACCTCACCCAGGGCGCGGTGCTGGAAACCGGTTGCGTTTATATCGTTCCCTTGATGGAAAGCCTTGCGCTGCCGGCGGACATGTCTGCCTCGGCCAATCCGAAAAGCTCGACGGGTCGCCTTGATATCTTCACCCGTGTCATGACCGATAACGCGCAGGAATTCGACAAGATACCGGCCGGTTATGCCGGCCCGCTCTATCTGGAAATCAGCCCCCGCACATTCCCCATCGTGGTGCGCCGCGGCTCACGCCTGTCGCAGATCCGCTTCCGCATCGGCCATTCGCTGCTCAACGAAAGTGAATTGCTGAAGCTGCACGAGACGGAAATGCTGGTCGCAAGCGACACGCCCAACGTGACCGGCGGCGGCATCGCGCTTTCGATCGACCTCAAGGGTTTCGGCGAAGACGGGCTGATCGGTTATCGTGGCAAACATCACACGGCGGTGGTGGATGTCGACAAGAAGGCCCAGCACGATGTTCTCGATTTCTGGGAACCGCTTTATGCACGCGGCCGCGCTGAATTGATCCTCGACCCGGATGAATTCTATATTCTCGTCTCACGCGAAGCTGTCCACGTTCCGCCGCTTTACGCGGCTGAAATGACGCCATTCGACCCATTGGTGGGCGAATTCCGCGTGCATTACGCCGGCTTCTTCGATCCGGGCTTCGGCCATGCGCAGGCGGGCGGCACCGGCAGCCGCGCCGTGCTCGAAGTGCGCAGCCACGAGGTGCCCTTCATTCTGGAACACGGCCAGATCGTCGGCCGGCTGGTTTACGAGCACATGCTGCAGAAACCGGAAGGCCTCTATGGCAGCGGCCTCGGCTCCAACTATCAGGCGCAGGGACTGAAGCTCTCCAAGCATTTTCGCGCCGAATAACGAACCCGGCGGGTGCTTGACACCCGCTGCGAACTATCCGATGTCTTATGCGCGGCGCGGGTGTAGCTCAATGGTAGAGCAGCAGCTTCCCAAGCTGAATACGAGGGTTCGATTCCCTTCACCCGCTCCAGCGATGCCGCGATCCATGTGCCGGAATCTTAAAGGTCATAAGAGAAAGCCGCATCCCGATGGCGCAGTCCCTCAGCGAGATCAGTAAATTTCTAAGCTATGTCCTTCGTCACAAACCGGATGCGATCAGTATCGAACTCGACGCGGAAGGGTGGGCCAATATCGACGAGTTGATAGCAAGAGCCGATATTCCCCTTACGCATGAGTTGCTGCTTGAGATTGTCGATACCAGCGACAAGAAGCGGTTCGCCATTTCTGCCGATGGGCAATTCATCCGGGCCAATCAGGGCCATTCGGTGGTGGTGGATCTCGGTCTCGAGCCTGTAGAGCCACCCGTTTTGCTCTATCACGGCACAGCCACCCGTTTTCTCGGCAGCATCAGGGAAAAGGGATTGCTCCCGCAGAACCGGCAATATGTCCATCTCTCCGCTGATAAAGAAACAGCGAGAAGAGTTGGAGAAAGGCACGGAAAACCTGTTATTCTGACGATCTCCGCCCTGGCGCTGCATCAGGGAGGCCATCGTTTCTTTCAGGCCAAAAATGGTGTCTGGCTCACGAATGAGATAGAGCCGGGCTCTCTTCCAAGGCTGCCGGAAGAGGTGGGCTGAAGCCACTATTTTCCGCGGAACAGCCTGAAATGGTGGGGATACGGTCTTGGCCGGATCGTCGTGGAGCCGGCTTTTGGGAGTAGTACACAATTTAGCTTGACTACGATTAAATTGCACGTAATAGTTGATGCAGTCGTAACATAGGGAAAGTGTTATGAGTCGCAAACTTCTTTCGGAATTTCTGGGAACCTTTTGGCTCGTATTCGGAGGATGCGGCAGCGCGGTTTTTGCCGCCGCCTTTCCCGAACTCGGCATCGGCTTCCTTGGTGTCGCTTTCGCTTTTGGTCTGACGGTTCTGACCATGGCCTACGCGGTTGGCGGCATTTCAGGCGGTCACTTCAATCCGGCTGTTTCAGTTGGCCTCACGGTTGCCGGTAAATTCCCGGCGGCAAGCCTCGTGCCTTATATCGTGGCGCAGGTTCTGGGGGCGATCGTCGCGGCTGCGGCGCTTTATGTCATCCTCACCGGCAAGGCAGGGGCTGACATTGGCGGTTTTGCCGCCAATGGTTATGGCGAACATTCGCCGGGCGGATATTCTCTCGTATCGGCGCTGCTGATCGAAGTCATTCTGACGGCATTTTTTCTTATCGTCATTCTGGGGTCGACGCATGGCAGGGTTCCGGCCGGCTTCGCGCCGATCGCCATCGGTCTTGCCCTTACCCTTATTCATCTGATTTCCATTCCGGTCACCAACACATCCGTCAATCCGGCCCGCTCGACAGGACAGGCGCTGTTCGTCGGCGGATGGGCGCTGCAGCAGCTCTGGCTGTTCTGGCTCGCTCCGATCCTTGGCGGCGCCATCGGGGCCGTGATCTGGAAAATTTTCGGCGAGGAAGAGAAGGCCGGCCACACCGGTTCGGTTCAACCTGCGCAGACATGAATAAGAGGCTTTGTTTCCTCGAATGGTCGAGGAAACGACTGAGGAGGATGACATGGATCTTGCTTCGATATTGGCCCAAATCGTTGGCGGTGCGGTAGGCGGCACGGCCGGTGGAAAGATAGTGAAGGACTCCGATCTTGGTTCGCTCGGCAACCTGATTGCCGGCGCCATTGGCGGCCTCGGCGGCGGAACCGTGCTCGGATCACTGCTTGGCGCGGCCGGAGGTGCAGCAGCTGGCGGCGTGGATATCGGCGCTCTTGCCGGTCAGCTCGTTGGCGGCGGTGTCGGTGGTCTGATCGTGCAGATCATCGTCGGCCTGATCAAGAACAAGCTCGTTGCCAAGTAGAGCGGTTCGGTCGCCTTCAGGATGAAATGACGGACCTTGCCGAAGGAGGAGCTTCGTTCGGCAAGGCATTGGCTTCTATTATTGATGACACCGGTAATGCAAGGCCTGAAGCGGCTTTGCGGATAACAGCATGTCGCTGAAACCATGAAGCGTCGCCGCGGTTGGCCGAAAGAAGCACCAAAACTATTTTGACTGTTTTCGAAAATGCCGGGTCAGTCGGTTTTTTTGACGACCGGCGCGTGTGGTGTCTTGTTCCATGTGAAGGGTTTGGTTTTGAGCTCCACCGCGGCCCGCCAGGCCGCGACTGATAACATCAGCCAATATGCGGGCATCGCCAGCCATCGCCTTCCGACATGTCGTCTTTCATAGGCGATCATTCTGCTTCGGCCCATCAGCACGAAGATCGTGTAGCTCCCAGCGATATTCAGCACATCGATAAAAAACAGCAGACCTTGCCAGGTGAGTAGCAGATCAGCACCGTTTTCCCGGATGGCGATAGTCATGAATGCCAGGGAAACGAAAAGCAGGGGATGGGCAAGCGACGACAGAAGCATGCCGCCGATCAGCAGCTGAAAAACCATATAGGCAAACCATCCCATGTCGCGCGCGGTCGCAAAAGGCGCACGGGTCATCACCAGCCAGCTTTGCAGCCAACCCTTGTACCAGCGTGTTCGCTGGTTCAGCCACACGGGTAGCGAGGTCGGCGCGTCCTCCAGCGTCTGTCGTCGGATGACGCCGCAACGATAACCGAGCCGATGCAGCCTGAGTCCGAGATCGGCGTCCTCAGTTACATTATAGGGATCCCAGGCGCCGGCCCGCCGCAGCACGGCGGTCCGGAAATGATTGGAGGTGCCGCCAAGCGGCAGCGGCAAGCCGTGTGCGGCAAGCGCAGGTAACATGCAGCGGAAGAGGCCGGAATATTCCAAGGCGAAACAGGCGCTGAGCCAGGAGGAAGAGGCATTGCTGATGATAAGCGGCGCCTGCAGGCAGGCCACCTCGTCTGGCTCATTGCGGAAGGTGGTATAGGCTTCACGCAATTGCTGCGGATGGGGCCGGTCCTCGGCATCATAGACCACAACGAATGCGCCGCGCGCGCCGGAAAGCGCATAGGTGAGGGCTTTGGGTTTGGTGCGCGGCAGGGAAGGCGGCACCCTGACAACCTCTATATGCGGGCCGGGGTTTATCCGCCGGATCGCCTCGATCGTTGCGTCGTCGTCAGCCTCGCAGACAAGCTTGATGTCCAGTCGGGATCTGGGCCAGTCCAGACGTTCCAATGCGCCGATGAGCTGCCCGACGACGGCCTCTTCCCGGTAAAGCGCCACCAGAACGGTATAGACAGGCAGTTCGTTTTCCTGCCGGAGAGGTGAGACAGTTTTTGCGTCGTTTTCCGTGGGTGCATGGACGAGGGCGAACAGCCTGAAAAGCAGGGTAAAGAGGTAAAGAAGCGTCAGGGTAACATGCAGATAGGCAAATGCCGCTTCCGTATAAAACAGCAGCGACAGAATGAGCAGGGTAACGAGAACGCCACTGCAGAAACCCTGCTGGCCGTGCAGCGTGATCCTGGCGGAATGGTGTGGCGCCATGTTGAAAAGCCGCTGCTGGGTTTCCGCCAGGCGGCGGGCCTCGCCCGCTTTCCAGATTGCGTTGCGCATGGCTTGCGGTGTGGTTACGGCAAATTCGTCGAGAAGACGCGGGCGCTGATCCAGCATGTTTTTCAGAGACGCCATCCGCGCCAGTTCCGGCACGATCAGCAGCGTCGGCGTGCCGTGCAGCGGTGTCAGCCGCAGCAACCTTGGTTCGGCAAGTTGAGTGTCCAGTCGGTTCAGGTCCACCACCCGGCCCGGGCTTATTTCCGGAAGAAATGGCAACCGCAGCAATCTGGCGAAAGCGCTGAAATAGGCATCCGCCGTTACGAGACTGCTTGCCAGCAATTCGTCTTCTACAGTCGAGCCATTTTCCAGCGCCCGCTGTTCGAATGCCTCGATATAGGGCTTGCCAAATCCCAGCGAAGAGAGAAAGCGGGCTTGTTCGGCCTGGTCCTGTTCGGAAGCGGCCCAAAGCGGATCATCGCTGGTACGGGAAAATGCAATTTTTCGTGTCGCCGGCGTCGTACAAAACGAATCTCGTGTATATTGCCTAAAATAATCCATGCATCGCCGCCGCCGTCATGGTGCCGCCCCACTTTCTGTCACGGATAGTATAGATGAGAATGACGAATGTAACGCGGAATATAGGTATCGGTTTTACTTTAGCTCTCGCTTTACAATTGACTGGTTTTATTGGTGAAGTTCGTGCGGAGGGATTGTCGGAGGGAAACCGGATGCCGGTGTTGTTCGATGCGCAGGAGCGATTTCCGGGCGGCGACCTTTCTTCAGTTCCCCGCATCAGATTTCTGATGTCGGTCGATTTTCCGCCGTTCAATTTTACCGATCAGGAAGGCCGGCTTGCAGGTTTCCATGTCGATCTGGTGCGTGAAATCTGCGCCCAGTTGAAGGTCGAAAGCAAATGCCAGGTGCAGGCGCTGCCGTTTGACGAGCTGGAGGCGGCGCTTGAAATGGGGGAGGGCGAAGCGGTCATTTCCGGCCTCGCCACCACTGCCGATCTGCGCAAGAGTTTCACCTTCTCGCGGCCCTATCTGTTGATGCCTGCCCGTCTTGCGGTGAACAAGGCGGCGAAATTCACCGGCTCCGGCGCTGATGCGCTTTCTGGAAAGAAGGTGGGTGTGGTTGCCGGTTCTCGGCACGAACAGATGCTGAAAGCCTTCTTTCCAAAGGCCGCGGCCGAGGGTTTCGAGGGCTATGAACCCATGTATGACGCGTTGAAGAAAGGCAAGGTGGACGCCATCTTCGCCGACGGTCTGCGCCTGCCTTTCTGGGTTTCGGGAAGCGCGTCCGAAGGTTGCTGCGCGCTCTTCGGTGGTCCCTATATGTCCGACAGGTTTCTCGGCGAAGGCCTGTCCATCATGACAGTCGATCCCGACAACGTGCTTGTTCCGGCTTTCGATCAGGCGCTGGCGGCCCTTTCCCGCAACGGCCGGCTGGAAGAAATATACCGGCGTTATTTCCCTTACGGGCTCTATTAGAGAGAGCCGGCCACCAGATCGGTTCTGACGCCCGCTCTTATTTGGCCGGCGCGAAAACCTCTTCGTTTCGGCGCAGGCGCAGCAGCGCGATCCACACGGCGGCGGCGATGGCGGTTTCCACCATGAAATAGCTGCCGATCGTTCCCGAAATGCTGAAGGACCAGGTGAAGAAGGCGACGACGACGGAGCCGATGAGATTGCCGCTGTTCCAGATCTTCGCGCGAATATCCTGCCGTCCGGATGCGCCCAGCGCCTCAAGCGCGGTGGCGGCAACGGCCATGGGCAGAACCGCCCAGCAAAGCACGCGGGTGATGACGGGCAGCGAGACATATTCATCGCCGAACAAAAGCGGCAGGAAGGGTGCGATGATGAAAATGACGAGCGCACTGCCGGTCGCGATGAAAAGTGCAGCCTTCAGCACATTATAGGCGCGTTCTATGGTCTTGGTGATGCCCTGCAGGGCGGCGGAGGCCGAACCCGGATAGATCAGCCGGTTGAGGGCCTCGACGGAGAGATAGGAACTGTCGAGAATGCGCCGGGCGATGGAATAACTGCCCAGCACCTCGGCGCTGGCAATGGCGCCGAGAACGAGAATATCGGCATTGCCGCGCACGGCCTTGAACAGGAACTGGGTGGAGAACAGGATGCCGATGCGGATTTCCTCGCGCACGATGCGGAACACCGGGCGGCCGAGTCTCGCGATCGCCTTCACCGAAATCATGGCCGCAATCGTGTGGGCTGCGAGGTTCCACAGCGCCCAGGCCTCCACGGTTTCCACCTTGAAGATGAGGCAGGCTACTACCGCGGCAATGGTGCGGGCGACGGCAAACATCACTTCCAGCTTGTTGGCGGAGGCGAAGTTGGAATGGGCGATGAAGCTCTGCGTGGAAAGCGAGATGACTTTCAGGAGGACGAGGTTCGTAAACAGGATCAGGAAGGTGGTGATCAGCGTGTGCAGCAGGGTTTCCGAGGTCGGGAAAAATACCGGGATCGTCACCATGCCGATGATTGTCAGCACCACGCCTGTCGCGGCGCTCAGGAGATAGCTGTGGCCGAGCATGACGGGAAACATGCTGCGATCCTGCGCGACACGGCGGATCAGCGATTCCTGTGAACCGATACCGCAGATCTGGACGCCGAGATTGGTGACGGCCGTGATGGATGCGTAAAGCGCGAATTGTTCGACACCGAGATGGCGGGCAAGCAGCGCGAAGGTCAAAAGCTGGGCGGCGCTGGACATGAGGAGCGCTCCGCCTGACGCCATGTAGGTCAATCCCAGTCTGACTAGATGGCCGAGCCGCGGCGTATTGAACGACACCTCATTCTCCATGTTTTCCGGCATTGCCGGGGGAATTCAAAAATGACTGCGCTGTTTTTAAAATCTGGCGAACTGAAAAAGCCGCAACCGGCCAATAATGTGAAGGTCCGCGACCCGAATGAATGGCAGTTTATCCTGTCTTATCCCTCTTGAGGTAAGAGAGGGTTAAAGCAATTGCATAATAATGATGATAATGACTGTTTATGGTTATTTGGACATGGCCCTGTTTCAGAAGGGTTTCGTTGTTCGTCACGAGGCAGGCCAATGATCCGATCATCCATATCAGGTGCAGGCGACCATGCCGCGTTTGGCTGATACGCAGCCCATTTCTGCACAGGGCAGCGCCATATCACTTGCCGGCGGCCGGCGCGACGCGATTTTTTTCGTCGCCACCATGCTCTATATCTGGATTTCCGTCGCCCCTTTCGAAAATCTGGCAGCGCCGCCGGTGCCGCACGCCGCCGCAAACCAGCTGACCGGCCTCGTGATCGCGTTGATCCTCGGCGTTTTTGCACTGCGCCACCGCCTGACGGGGCTTCTGCTGCGGCCGCGACTGCCCATTCTGCTGCTGTTCTTCTGGCTGGCGATATGCTCCGTGGTTGGAACCCAGCCCGGCACGTCGCTGCAACGTCTGGTCTTCACGGCACTTCTGTGCTTCATCACCAGCGTTCTCGTCGTCATGCCGCGGGACCGGCGGCAGTTCGACCGGATGATGGCCATCTTCGCCATCATTCTCCTGGCGTTGTGCTATCTGGGGGTGATCTTCCTCAGCTCACGCTCGATCCATCAGCCCTATGATCTAGATGAGAAAGCGCTCGCGGGAGACTGGCGCGGCATTTTCAACCACAAGAACGCCGCCGCTCCGGCCATGATCATTCTTTTCATGATCGGGCTTTACCTGCGTAACGCCTGGTCGACGTTGGGCGGCATCGCCATCACGCTGCTGGCCGGTTTCTTCCTGTGGAAGACCAATGGAAAAACCGCGGCCATGCTTTTGCCCGTCACCGTGGCGCTGATCTGGGTCATGGAAAGGCATGCCCACCGCACGCTGTTGATGATCGGCGGTCTTCTCGCCTTCATCAACATATCCGCGGTTGGCTCCACTTATTTCCCGAGCATACAGAATTTTGTCGAAAGCCTGGGCATCGATTCCACCTTCACCGGCCGCACGGACATATGGCGGCTGTCCTTCGACACTTTCGCGCAATCGCCGATCTTCGGGCAGGGGTTCCAGGCATTCTGGGCGAGCGACCGGCTCCTGTCGCAGGCCGATATAGCCGGCACCTGGGCCGTTACAGCCTTCCATGCCCATAATGGCTATATCGAAAGCCTGCTGAATGGCGGCTTGCCGGCCTTCATTCTCACCGTCATCTGGCTAGTCATCATCCCCGCGAACGATTTCCGCACCGCAGTGGACAAGGGTACTGATCCGGGCCTGACCCGACTTTTTGCACGAATTTGGGTGTATGCGCTGCTTTCTTCGTGTCTTGAGAGTAATTTCTTTACCGGAACCGGGCCTATCTGGTCTTCTCTGCTGATCGCAATCTATTGTTTGAGGCATCAGGCTTACGACATACTTGAACAGGGGCAATAATTTGCAGACAGGCCGGGGGGCTTTGTATGACGCAAAAAATCGGGACTTTTGCAGACCGGATCAATAACCGGCTGGTGCGCTATTTTCCGGGACCGGCGGCACGGATCGAAACATCCGAACCGATCGTGTCCTTCACATTCGACGATGTGCCGGCAAGCGCCTGGACGGCGGGTGCGCGCATTCTGGAAAACGAGGACGTCTGCGGGACGTTTTATATCGCCGGCGTGTTCATCGACAAATACGATGAACAGCAGCAGATGATTTCCACAAAAGGCTGTTCGGAACTGGCAGCGGCCGGCCATGAACTTGCCTGCCACACTTTTTCCCATCGCAAACTTTCGAGCTTTTCACGACGGGGGCTCGAGGCGGATCTCGATCGCAATGACACCGTGCTCGGATCATTCGATGGAGGCCGCCACGGGCGCAATTTCTCCGTTCCCTTCGGCATGGCCTCACCGGTCATGCAGCCGCTGCTGCGGCGCCGGTTCAGGACTGCGCGCGGCATCATGCCTGGCATCAACAGGGGCAGCGTCGACCCGTATAATCTTGCCGCAGTCGAGTTGCGTGCGGATCAGAACTACCTCGACGCCGCCGACCACTGGCTGGAAGATGTTTTGCAAAAAGGCGGCTGGCTCATCATCTTCACCCATGATGTTTCGCGCACACCAAGCTTTTACGGTTGTCCTGAAGACAGATTTCAGAGCCTCGTCCGCAGGGCGGTATCCGGTGGTGCGAAGATCATGACGGTCGATGCCGCGGCAACGGCGCTCGGCCTGTAGAGGAAATTCTCGGCGCGTTTCCCGAGCTGCAACGGCTGAAACGGCAGGCCCGTATCCGCAATTGCGGGCTACTGGCTGGCCCAGATGATGCGGGCAATCCACTCCACATCGGCCATGTCGAAGTTGCGGTTGGGATGTTCCGGGTTGAGCGAAAGAAGCTCGATGTTCTTGGGGCTTTGCCGCGCCAGCACCTTGGCCATCACTTCGCCGTCGCGGCTTTTCAGCACCACGCGGTCACCGCGCCGCACCTGTGCGCCCGGCTCCACGATGAGGATGTCGCCGTCACGGTAAAGCGGCATCATGCTCTCGCCCTGTACTTCCAGCGCATAGACGCCCTGTTTGCGCTCGGGAGAGGAGGGGAATTCCACCACATCCCAGCCCTGACCGGCCGGAAAACCGCCATCATCGAAAAAGCCGCCGGAGCCTGCCTGGGCGAAACCGAGCAGGGGAATGGCGTTGTCCGCGCCCGAAGGCTGCATCGTCTGCGCCCTGCCGAAAGCATAACCGAAAAACTGGTCGACGCTTGCCCCCGTCGCTTCCAGCACCTTGGAGACGGATTCCGTCGAAGGCCAGCGTTTGCGGCCATCCGGCCCGAAACGTTTCGATTTGTTGAACGAGGTGGGATCGAGACCGGCGCGCTTCGCCAATGCCGAAGGCGTCAGCTGATGGCGTTTAGCAAGCGTATCGATGGCGCTCCAGATCGTCTCGTGTGAAAGCATGATAGAAAGCCCGCAAGTGGAGCCGATAGCGGAAAGCTCCTGTCGTATATTGACCGGAATCTAGACCATATCCGGTCAGGAGTAAAGCAAGGAAAGGAATAAAATCCTTGCTCTACGCCACCATGGCCGACGTATTTATCTTGGCCAACTGGATCACCGCCTGCGTGCGGCTGTCGACCTTGAGCTTCAGCAGGATCGCGGAGACATGCGCCTTGATGGTGGCTTCGGAAACATTGAGCTCATAGGCGATCTGCTTGTTCAGCAACCCTTCGGCCAGCATGCCCAGAACCCGGCTTTGCTGCGGCGTCAGTGTTCTGAGCCGGCCGATGAGATCGGCCACGTCAGGATCCTGTTCCTTATCGCCCTGATGACCTGACGGTATCCAGAGATCACCTTCCAGAACCGCGCGGATGCCGTCTCTGATATCATCGATACCAGAGGACTTGGAAATGAAACCGGAAGCGCCGAGTTCGATGGATCGGCGAACGGTGGTCGCATCGTCCGTTGCCGAAACGATGACGATCGGCAGGCTGGAAAATTCCGCTCTCAGCGCCATCAGGCCTGAAAATCCGCTGACCCCCGGCATGGCGAGGTCGAGCAGCATGAGATCGGCGTCGTTGCGCGCTGCGGCTGCACTTCGGGCAGCCTCGAAATCTCCGGCTTCAACAATGGTCTGCTGCCCGTCGAGGCCGGATACGGCCTGTTTCAGGGCGCCGCGAAAAAGCGGGTGGTCATCTGCTATGATAATGACAAGTTCCGACATTCTGGCCCCCTCCCAAGGGCGTTATGCGGTTCTTTTTTGGGTACTGGCGCACTCCATTTGCCGGCGGTCGAACGCTTCCGGCTCCTTTGCCAAAGGTTGCGCCAATCGCTCCCGCATTACAAGGAAAAGCTTGTGGACAGGCGGTCTTTCAGGGCTTCCGCAATAAAAATGCCGTGGAAACTGTGGACAATTGCCATGCTTTGCGGCAAACCGCCCGGACAGGAAAGTGCTGGAAAGCCTTGGAGAGCCCCATGCAGGAAACGCCCGCGATCATCTATAAAATCGTGCCGGAAACGTTGTGGAGTGCGGCCAGGGCGAAGGGCGTCTTCGAAGGCGCAGCCATCGATCTGACCGATGGTTTCATTCATTTTTCAACGGCAAAACAGGTGGCCGAGACCACCGCACGGCATTTTTCCGGCCAGTTCGATCTGCTTCTGATTGCAGTCGATGGCGCGGCCCTTGGCGACAAGCTGGTCTATGAACCCTCCAGAGGCGGCGATCTTTTCCCGCATCTCTACGCGTCTCTTCCCTTGACCGCGGTGCTTTGGGAAACGCCGCTTTCACTCGGCCACGACGGCCAGCACCAGTTTCCGGAGATTTTGTGATGAGCGGATTATTTTCCTCTGTCGGCCGCAAGGGCTTGTTTCTCGTCGATCCGGAAAAGGCGCATGGCCTGTCCATCGCGGCGCTGAAAAGCGGCTTTCTGCCCACCTGCATGGTGCCGCACGATCCGCGTCTGCAGCAGACCGTGGTGGGTCTCGTGTTCCCCAATCCGCTCGGCATGGCGGCCGGTTACGACAAGAATGCGGAAGTGCCGGGGCCGCTTCTGAGGCTCGGTTTCGGCTTCACCGAAATCGGCACCGTCACGCCGAAGGCGCAATCCGGCAATCCCAAGCCGCGCATCTTCCGCCTGGTCGAAGATGAGGGCGTCATCAACCGCCTCGGCTTCAACAATGAAGGTCATGCCGCTGCGCTGGAGCGTCTGAAGCAGGCGCGTCTGCGCGGCATCGTCGGCGTCAATATCGGCGCCAACAAGGATAGCGAAGACCGCATCGCCGATTATGTGCAGGGCATCGAGGCGTTTTATTCGGTTGCGTCCTATTTCACCGTCAATATTTCCTCGCCCAATACGCCCGGTCTGCGCGACCTGCAGGCGCGCGAAAGCCTTGCCGCCCTTCTCACGGCGGTGCTGGAACGCCGCAAGGCGGAAGCCGAACGTTTCGGCAAACGCATTCCGGTCTTCCTCAAGATCGCGCCCGATCTGACCGAAGAGGGGCTGGATGATGTTGCCGAAGAGGCGCTGGCCCATGATCTCGACGGACTGATTGTCTCCAACACCACGCTCTCCCGCGAAGGCCTGCGCCCCGGTCCGCATAAGGGCGAGGCCGGCGGCCTGTCCGGCAAGCCGCTATTCGAGCTTTCCACCACCGTTCTCGCCAAGATGCGCCGTCGCGTCGGCGCCAATCTGCCGATTATCGGCGTTGGCGGTATTTCCTCCGCGGAAACGGCGCTGGAAAAGGTGAGGGCAGGGGCCGATCTCGTGCAGCTTTATTCCTGCATGGTCTATGAAGGTCCCGGCCTGCCATCGGCCATCGTCAAGGGACTGTCGAAGCTGGTCGCCCGCGAGGGCGTGGAGTCGATCCGTGAACTGCGCGACAGCGCGGTGGATCGCTGGGCCGACCGTAAGCTCGGTTGAGTACGACCTGGGTGGGGTTTCTCTACCCTCATCCCTGTGCTTGTCACAGGAATCCAGCCAGCCCAAGTCCTTGGGCTGAAAGAAGTCTCTCCGCCGCGCAGACGCGCTTCGACTGGATTCCTGTGACGAGCGCAGGCATGAGGGCGCGGGGGTACCCTAGTCTCCGCCCATTCTCAGGCGCAGAGCACCATGGCCCAATAGGGTCGGTTGCGGCTGGCGGCGTCATAGGCCACCGCGACGCCGAGACCATTATAGGGCCCGAGCATATTTTCGAGATGGTGTTTGGAGCCGATCCAGGCCTTCACCACCCGCTCGACACTGTCTTGCCCTGCAGCCACGTTTTCCGCCGCCGGAAGCGGGACATTGCCGTCCTTCATGCGGATAAGGAAACTGTCGGTCAGGCCGATCAGATGCGCCATCTTCTGCGCCTTGACCATGCGGCCGGCCTGATAGGCGGCAGCACCGCTTGCTGGACCATTGATGGAAAGCGGGGAAAGCCCCTTCGTGCGGCGCAGGTCATTGACCATGGGAAGTGCCGCCGCCGTTTCGTCGCGGGTGCCCGATGGCATGCCCTTGTTGGTGGGCATGGAAACGCAGGCGGAAAGAACGGAACCAGCGGAAAGCAGCACGAAGCCGCGCCGTGAAAGCGTTTGAAACGTGGAATCGGTCATATCAGCGGCGATAGCTCAGGAGGCGCAGGATGATAAAAACGGGAATGACGATCGTTGCGCCAAGGATCAGATAGTCGCCGATTGCGCCGAGCGCATGGAAACCGCTGCGCCACAGATCGACCACGAAATCGCGCGCGCCATAGATGATGTTCCACGGTGTCAATCCGAAGATCGCCATCAGAAAGCCGACGAGCAATGAAACGACGAGTAGTTTCACCACGGTGCGGGCCACCGTATCACCCAGCATTTTGTTGACCTCACCGGCCATCAGCAAGTCTCCTGTTTTATCCTGACATATGGGGCGCACCGCTTCGATGCAAGTTTTCGCGCATTATATCGCGCCATATCCGTCAATTCCACGCAGGGGCCATGAAATAGGACTTGAGTTTTTTTATGGCTTGATAAATGACAGCCAGCATCTTCTCAGGAAATAATTGATGGCCCCAAACCAGTTTTCTTCCGGTGACGTCATTGCCGACCGCCGGGCGGACTATGCCCGCATGTTGGCGGAGGGCGGTGACTATCCCGCCGCCGCCGAACTCATGGAACAGGCGCTTGAACTTGCGCCACGGTGGACGGCGGGTTGGTTTCGCTTCGGGGAATATCATGAAAAGGCGGGGGAGACGGCAAAAGCCGTGGCGGCTTACGAGAAAGTCGCTGAACTGGATACGGAAGGGCTGTTTGCAGCCGAACTGAAGCTCGCGGTTCTCGGCGCCGCGGAAACACCCGAGCAGCCGCCGAGCCGTTATGTGGAAGGGCTGTTCGACGATTATGCCGACCGTTTCGAAACCTCGCTTGTGGAGAAGCTTGACTACAGCGTGCCGCAAAAGCTGGCGGAACTGATAGGCAAGGTGGCGGATGGCGGCGTCTTCGATACCATTGTCGATATCGGCTGCGGTACCGGTCTCCTCGGTGTCGAAATCCGCACCCTCGCAAAACGGCTTGAGGGTTTCGATATTTCCCAGAACATGCTGGCCAAGGCGGAGGAAAAGGGGCTTTACGATTATCTGGGTCAGGCTGATCTTTCGCTGGAAGCGGAGGCCTCGGGACTTTTCACATCCACCCTGGCGCAATACCGCGCCGATCTCGTCGCCGCCGCCGATGTGATGATGTATCTCGGCAGCCTCGAAACCGTCATGCCGCTCGTTTCCGCCCTGCTCAGGCCTTCAGGCTTTTTTGCCTTCTCGGTGGAGGATGCGGGGGATGAGGACGGTTTTATCCTGCGGGAATCCCTTCGTTACGCCCATTCCAAAAGCTATGTGACCGACCTTCTTGAGCGGACGGGTTTTTCCCTCCTCGAAATCCGTAAAACCACCATTCGCAAGGATGCCGGAAAACCCCTTTCCGGCATTCTTTTTCTTGCCCGCGCGAAAGCCTGAACATTCCGTTTCTTGCCTTTTTCACGATAGGTCAGTCTTGCTTACTTATCCATCTTGATCGGTTGTTTTTTGCGGTGCAAAATATATCTGAACCAGAGGAAAAAAGCGTGAGCATAACGAGAAGCGTTTACGGCATGTGGAGTTCCGATCCGGCCAGACATGCGCCGGTGGAAGACGTGCAGGGCATCGTCACCGGCGCCATCGTCTCGGCGCTCGGCTTTTATCTCCTCAACAAGGTCGGCCTTCTGACCGGCGGCACCGCGGGCGTCGCCTTCCTCCTTCATTATGCCTTCGGCATCAGCTTCGGCCTTCTGTTCTTTCTCGTTAATCTGCCGTTCTATTATCTGTCCTTCCGCCGTCTCGGTCTTGCCTTTTCCTTCAAGACCTTCATCGCCATCGGCCTTGTTTCGGTGCTAACGGAAGTGGAGGCGCGCTGGATGGTGATTGACAGTATCAATCCGCTCTGGGCGGCGCTGCTCGGCGGTCTGCTTCTGGGCTACGGATTGCTGGCGCTCTATCGTCACCGTGCCAGCCTAGGCGGTATCGGCATTCTCGCCATCTATATTCAGGACCGTTTCGGCATCCGCGCCGGTCTGATCCAGCTGGCCTTCGACGCCTTCGTGATGCTCTGCGCCTTCCTCGTCATCGATCCGGCCACGGTCGCCTATTCGATTGTCGGCGCTTTTGTCCTCAACATGTTTCTGGCCATCAATCACCGCTCGGACAGATATATCGTCGTGCGCTGAATAAGCATGCTTGAAATCCGTCCTGCTTGAGTGCAATAGCTCGGCAAGGCCTGAAAATCAGGGGAAAAGGCATGGACGATACGACTGCGCGCAGGCGCCTGAACCTTTGGGCCTCCGCGCCGGATCGTCATTCGCTGCTGGAAGACGCGCAGGGCGTTCTGGCGGGCAGCATGCTGGTTTCGCTGGGCGTCACGCTGTTTTCGTCCGCGGGCCTTTTGACGGGCGGCGTGGTGGGGCTTGCCTTCCTGGCGCATTATTCCACCGGCTTCAGCTTCGGCGTGGTGTTTTTCCTTGCCAATCTGCCGTTCTATTATCTCGCCTTCCGCCGCCTCGGCCTCGCCTTCACGGTCAAGACCTTCTGCGCTATCGCGATGACGGCGCTGCTTTCCGAATATATGCCCGGCTTTTTCGCCTTTCAGAGTATCAATCCGGTTGCCGCAGCGCTTTTTGGCGGGCTGACGGTTGCGGCCGGCATGCTGGCGCTGTTTCGCCATCGCACCAGCCTCGGCGGTTTCGGCATCTTGGCGCTTTATCTGCAGGATCGTTTCGGCTGGCGCGCGGGCCTCGTGCAGCTCGCCTTTGACGGCATGGTGCTGGCCTGCTCGTTCTTCGTGGCCACACCTTTCGTCATCCTCTGCTCCATCCTTGGCGCGTTGGTCATGAACCTCACGCTTGCCATCAATCACAGGAACGACCGCTACATCGCCATGTAGCGGCCGCCCGTTCTGGGGTTAAGAGGTCAGGCCGCCTTCGCAGCCGCATCCACCGGATGCTGCGAGCGGAAACCGACGGCGATGCGGTTCCAGGTGTTGATCGCGCCGATGGCGACGGTGATCTTCACGATGTCCTCATCGGAGAAATGCGCCTTCAGCGTCTCGAAGGCGTCATCCGGAGCGCCGGTTTCAGCAATCTTCGTCACCGCGTCCACCCAGCCGAGCAACGCCCGTTCCTGTTCGGTATAGACGGGGGATTCCCGCCATACGCTCATCAGGTTGATCCATTGTTCGGAAAGGCCGTCATGACGGCTTTCCTTCACATGCATGTCCACACAGAAAGCGCAGCCGTTGATGATCGAGGCACGCAGCTTGATGAGGTGAACGAAGCGGCGCTCAAGCCCGCTGCTCTGAACGTAATTTTCCAGAGCCATAACGGCCTTGAAGGCTTCGGGGGATGCTTTGGCATAGTTCAAACGGGTTTTCATGGGTCTCTCTCCATTGGTTGGGTCTGTTTAAGGGTATGCGTCATCGTTCCGGAAAGCGGTGACGCTTCCGGTATTTCGGGTGATTGGTTCTTTTGGGTCTTAGCGCGCCGCCGTCTTGCGCTCGTTCAGCGCCAGAAAGGCACAGCCGCGTGCGGCAATGCCACCGTCGTCATTGGCGGCAAGGTCGCCCAGAATATCGGCCATGCTGGTTTTGGCGAGTTCCGCCCGATAGGCCTTCTCCGCTTTCAGCATCGCGGCATTGATGCCGCAGGGCTTGGTGAAATAACGTCCCGGCAAGAGGTTGGGGCCCCGCTGGCGAATTTCCGCACAGCGAAAGGCAGGCTGCGGCCCCTCCACCGCAAGAACGATATCGAGCAGCGTAATCCTGTCGGTCGTCCGGGCAAGACGATAGCCGCCCTTCGGCCCCGGCACGGTGGCGACTATTCCGGCGCTCGACAGCGATTGCAGGTGTTTCAAGAGATAGCTCGTGGAAACGCCGTGAAATTCCGCAAGCGCCGCCGCTGAAAGCACGCCGCCTTCGGAAAGTCCCGCCAGCATGCCTACGCTGTGAATGGCCTGTTCAACGCCGTCGCCGAGTTTCATCCGTTTTGCTCTTTTGTGGTTCGCTTAAGTATCGTGGATATAATTTATCCACGATTATGCATTCCTGTCAAGCGGTCCTGTTCCGCTCTTCTTTTTTCAAGGTTTCTCACTACCTTGAAAGCGTGAAACACGCTGAGTCTCCCATCTCCGGCACGCATGTCGGTTCCTTGCCCCTTCCATTCCAGAAATGGTTTGCGCAAAAGGGGTGGTCTCCGCGCGCCCATCAATTGGAGCTGATGGCGCGGGCGCTGGGCGGCGAGAACATGTTGCTGATTGCGCCCACGGGCGCCGGCAAGACGCTGGGCGGCTTCATGGCCTCGCTCACCGATCTCGCGGAACGCGGCAAGGTGCCGCCGGGCTCGGGCTTTGTCGGCGTGCACACGCTCTATATCTCGCCGCTCAAGGCGCTTGCGGTCGATATCGAGCGCAACCTCACCAGGCCCGTTTCCGAAATGGGCCTGCCGATTTCCATCGAAACTCGTACAGGCGATACGCCGCAGGGCAAACGCCAGCGCCAGAAGGTCAAACCGCCGGATATTCTGCTGACGACACCGGAACAGGTCTCGCTGCTGCTCGCCAACAAGGAGGCCGAGCGCTTTTTCCGTGACCTGAAATATGTGGTGCTCGACGAGTTACATTCACTCGTCACCTCCAAACGTGGCCACCTGCTGTCGCTGGCGCTTGCCCGTGTGCGCCGGCACGCACCCGATGTGCGCTTTATCGGCCTTTCCGCCACGGTGGCGGAGCCGATGGATTTGCGTGGTTATCTTGCACCGCAGGGGCAGGGCGAGCCACCCGCTGGCCTCATCACCGTCGAGGGCGGCGCAAAACCGGATATTTCCATCCTGAACACGGAAGAGCGCATCCCATGGTCCGGCCATTCGGCGCGTTACGCCATGAAGGATTTGTACTCTGTGCTGAAGGACCACCAGACGACGCTGATCTTCGTCAATACCCGCTCGCAGGCGGAGCTGATCTTCCAGGAACTCTGGACCATCAATGACGACAATCTGCCGATTGCCCTGCATCACGGTTCGCTGGATGCTGCTCAGCGTCGCAGGGTGGAGGCCGCCATGGCCGAAAACCGGCTGCGCGCCGTCGTCGCCACCTCGACGCTCGATCTCGGCATAGACTGGGGCGATGTCGATCTCGTTGTGCATGTCGGTGCGCCGAAGGGCGCAAGCCGCCTGGCCCAGCGCATCGGCCGCGCCAATCACCGCATGGACGAGCCGTCAAAGGCGATCCTCGTTCCCGCCAACCGTTTCGAGGTGATGGAGTGCCGGGCAGCACTGGATGCCAATTACATCGGCGCGCAGGATACGCCGCCGATTGCCGAAGGCGCGCTCGATGTTCTCGCCCAGCATGTGCTCGGCATGGCCTGCGCCGAACCCTTCGATGCGGATGAACTTTATCGCGAAGTCACCAGCGCCTCGCCCTATGCCGATCTGCCGCGCGCCACCTTCGACCGGGTGGTGGATTTCACCGCCACCGGCGGCTACGCGCTGCGCACCTATGAGCGTTACGCCCGCATCCGCCAGATGAAGGACGGCCGCTGGCGTGTCTCCAACCCCGCCGTCGCACAGCAATATCGGCTGAACCTCGGCACTATCGTCGAGGCGGCGGAACTCAATGTCCGCATGGTCAAGCGCAATGCCAAGGGCACGGTCGGGCGCGGCGGCATGTCGCTCGGCAAGGTCGAGGAATATTTTCTCGAGCAGCTGGTGCAGGGCGATACGTTCCTTTTTGCCGGCAAGGTGCTGCGTTTCGAAGGTATCCGCGAGAATGAATGTCTGGTCTCGCAGGCCTTTTCTATGGACCCGAAGATACCCTCCTATGCCGGCGGCAAGTTCCCGCTTTCCACCTACCTCGCGGATCAGGTGCGCTCCATGCTCTCCGATCCCGCCCGCTGGCAGACGCTGCCGGATCAGGTGCGCGACTGGCTAGCGATCCAGAAGGAGAAGTCGATCATTCCCAGGCGCGACGAGCTGCTGGTGGAAACCTTCCCCTTCCGAAAGCGCTTCTTCATGGTCATGTATCCCTTCGAGGGACGCTTGGCGCACCAGACGCTCGGCATGCTTCTGACGCGCCGGCTGGAGCGTGCGGGCGCAAAACCCATGGGCTTCGTCGCCACCGATTATTCGCTGGCCATCTGGGCGATGGAGGATATCGGCATGCGGCTGAAATCCCGCCGCCTGTCACTGGCCGACCTGCTGGACGAGGACATGCTCGGCGACGATCTGGAAGCATGGCTGGACGAATCCTTCATGCTGAAGCGCACCTTCCGCAACTGCGCCGTCATTTCCGGGCTGATCGAACGCCGTCATCCCGGCAAGGAAAAGACCGGCCGTCAGGTCACGGTGTCTGCCGATCTTATTTATGACGTTCTTCGCAGCCATGAGCCGGATCATATCCTGCTGGAAGCGACGCGGCGCGATGCCGCGGCTGGACTTTTGGACATTGGCCGTCTTGGCGATATGCTGAAGCGAATCAAGGGTCACACCACCCACCGCGCGCTGGAACATGTCTCGCCGCTCGCCGTTCCGGTCATGTTGGAAATCGGCCGTGAGACGGTGGCGGGCGAGGCGATGGACGATGTGCTGGCCGAGGCCGCCGACGAGCTTATCGCCGAGGCCATGTCCTGACATACGCAATGAAGGAACAACGATAAAAGTGCTGAGCCGGCTGACATTGAGCGACAGGTTTTCCAATGGCTTCGAATGCCTTGGCAGCGAAACCGCCATCAACGGCGTCGCCGCCTGGTGCGACCCGTTGGGCGGGCTCTACCTGCCGGACCTGTCATTGCTCGTCGTCTCTGATCTGCATCTGGAAAAGGGCGCGGCCTTCGCCCGGCGTGGCCGCATGCTGCCACCCTATGACACCATCGCCACGCTTAAAATCCTGTCCTCCCTCGTCAGCCGCTATGATCCGAAGATCGTCGTCAGTCTCGGCGATAATTTCCACGATCGCGTCGGTTCCGAGCATCTGCCGCTGCCGCTGCGCGAACTCATCCGCGAGATGGCCCGTGGCCGCGAGTGGATATGGATCAACGGCAACCACGACCCCGACGGTACGGTCGATCTGCCGGGCTCTTCGGTGGACGAGATGTTTTATGGCAATCTCGTCTTCCGCCACGAGCCGAAGCTGGGAGATGCCGCCGGCGAAATTGCGGGGCACCTGCATCCTTCTGCAACCGTGCGCCGTCGCGAGAAAACGGTGCGACGCCCCTGTTTCGCCACCGATGGTTCACGGCTTTTGATGCCGGCATTCGGGGTGATGAGCGGCGGGCTGGATTTGCGGCACAAGGCGATGCGCGGCCTGTTCGATCATGCCGCTCTTGTCGCGCATCTGATGGGGAGGGATCGCATCTATTCGGTGCGATTTTCAAATCTCATCGGCTGAGCGCATCGTCGCCGTTATCTCTTTGTTTTTACGCATTGTCCGGACGTAAAACCGCTACGCACTTTTACTGGAAATGCTCTATTGCCGGTAGACCAGCACCGGTATCTTCGAATTCTTCAGCACCTTGGCCGTGACGCTGCCGAGCAGCATTTCCAAGAAGCTCCTGCGCCGGTGCGAGGCCATGGCGATGAGATCGCAGCCGCTCCTGTTGGCGGCTTCGATGATCGCCTCGTCGGGCCTTCCCGCCCGCGCCAGCAGCGCTTCACAATCCAATCCCATGGACGTGGCCTGTGCCTGCGTATCGCGCAGCAGATGCTCCGCCTCCTCACAACGGTGAAATTCCTCTTCGGCAATGGCGGCAATGTCCTCGACATCGCTGGCAATCACATGAAAGGGTTCCGATACCGTCACCACGGTCACCTTTGCGCCTGCCTCCTTGGCGAGAGCGAACCCTTGGTCGATTGCGATCTGCGCCAGCGGCGAGCCATCGGTGGGAATGAGAATGTGCTTGAACATGACATTTCTCCTTTTCATCCCGGTCACAGCCACACTGGCCGCCAAGAGCTGTGTGCGTGGTTGTAACGCCTTGAATTTTACCGCAAACCGATGACGGAAGCGAATGCTATCTTTGACGCAGAGGGTCGCCTGCGCCCGATTTGCAGGAGGAAGAGCGGGTCAGTCCTTGCGGAAGATGATGCTGGCGCCCCAGCCGGTCACGACGGCGAGCAGAACGCAGAGCGCGCCATAGGCAAGCGGCGTCTGATGCGCCGCATCGGTGATCGCCTGCTCCATGCCGGTCTTGACGACGCGCAGTTTCAATTCTCGCTGGGCGATGAATTTGCCGCTCTTGAAGAGATAGGCGCGGGCGGTGTGCACGCCGTTCGGCACGTTGGCGGGCAGGCGAAGTGTCGCCCAGAACAGGCCGGTGCGTTCCAGCCTCACACCGGTCGTGTCATTGCGATAGATGCCGCTTGAAAGCTTGAGCCGACGGTAGGCCTCCTGAAAATCGAAGACATTGTCGGGCACGCCGGAAAACACCGCGCTTTTCAGCGACAGATGGTCGACACCGAGCCCCATGGCCCTTAGCGTGCCGGGCGAAGCGATGTCGCTGATATTGCGCGTGCTGGCCATGGAGTAGGATTCCGGCAGCGGCGTGAAGGTGATGGCGCTGGTATTGATCCAGATGCCCGCCACGCGCTCCTTCTTGCGCACGGTCATATAGTCGCTCGGCCCTTCCAGCGTCACGACGATATCATATTGCCCGATGGCGAGCAGCAGCTGGTCGGTATTGTTGAGCGCGCCGAAAAGCGTGAAATCCGCCCCGCGAAAATCCGATGCAATGGGAATTTCCGTCGTCGATGCGCCGATTTCGATATTTTCCAGCAGGGACCGCTGCTGCGGACCGGGCGGCAGTGCAAGTGGCGGCGTCTGCGCCGAAGCAGTTTGCCCGAGGGCAAGACATGAGAGCAGGGCAAGGGCGGCAAGCAGCAAATGGCGGGTCAATAACCTAACCCCCCGACGGCCACCGAAAACAGGTCTTCCGGCCGCACCACCAGCGCTACGGCAAGGCGAAGGGCGACCGCAAGCACCAGCAGCGCCAGAAGCGCGCGCAACTGTTCGCCACGCAGTTTCTGCCCGACGCGCACGCCATATTGCGCGCCGATGACGCCTGCCACCATCAGGATGAAGGCCAGCACCACGTCGACGGAATAGTTGGTCGCGGCCTGAACGACGGTCGTATAGGCGGTCACGAAAATGATCTGGAACAGCGAGGTGCCGACAACCACGCTGGTGGGGATGCGCAGCAGATAGATCATCGCCGGCACCATGATGAAACCGCCGCCGACACCCATGATCGAGGTGAGGATGCCGATGCCGAAACCCAGTGTGACGACGGGAATGATGCTGAGATAGATCTTCGATTTCTTGAACCGCATTTTCAGCGGCAGGCGATGCACCCAGTTGTGGTGGCCCGGCCGGCGCAGCGTCACGGCTTCATTGCGGGCGGCGCGGCGAAGCGCCGAAATGCTTTCCTTCAGCATCAGCACGCCAACGGTGCCGAGCAGGATGACGTAGAGCAGCGAAACGATGAGATCGAGCTGGCCGATACTGCGCAGGAAGGAGAATATCCACACGCCGACCGTCGCACCCACGAGACCGCCCACAAGCAGCACGCCGCCGAGCTTCACGTCCAGCGTTCCGCGCCGGAAATGCGTGATCGAGCCTGACACGGAGGAAGCGACCACCTGGTTTGCGCCGGTCGCCACAGCCACCACGGGGGGAATATTGTAGAAAATCAACAGCGGCGTGATCAGAAAGCCGCCGCCCACGCCGAACATGCCGGAAAGAAAACCGACGGCCGCGCCCATGCCGAGAATGATGAAAATATTCACCGACAGTTCTGCGATCGGCAGATAGACAGTCACGGCTCGGACCTCGGGCAAATGGTTCCGGGCGGCAGGGCTTGTCCGGGTGAGGGGGCCGCGCCGCGATTTACACTTTCTGTCTGAAAAGACCGGGCATGCCCGACCTTCATCCGTCATGCCCGCGAGGGCCTGACCTGTCAACATTCAACGGTAAATACGTTGATAATTTGGAAAGATAGCGGTCGTGCGTGGGCAGGCCGCCACATTCCTGCGCCGGGTTGCCCGGAAGCGACCAAGGGGGGCCGCTTCGCCAGTTCCAGAACGCTTACTTGTTGCGGGCGAGAAGCGCGGTCACCAGTTCGTTGGTGATGCGCCCGTCGGGTGTCTGACCCACGGACTTCTGGAAGTCCCTGATGGCGGTTACGGTGTTCTTGCCAAGCTTGCCGTCGGGCTGGCCGGCGTCGAAACCGTTCTTGTTCAGGATCGCCTGAATGTTGCGGATCGCCTTTTCCATGTCCACGGAGGCGGTCTTCACACCCTCCTTGCCGGCCCATTCCTCGGGCGGGTTGACGCTGTTGGCGTCTTCCGAAAGCGGCTTGACCTTCCAGGCGTCCACCTTGGCCTTCGCACTCTGAAGCTGCTGCGGGTTCAGGGCCCCTGCCACTTCGTCGCGCTTCTGGGCGGCGTCCGCGTCACCGTCTCTGGCGGCGATCGCGAACCACTTGTAGGATTCTTCGATATCCTGCTTCACGCCGCTGCCGCGGGCGTAGAGAATGGCGAGGTTGAACTGGCTGTCGCGCACACCGAGGTCGGAGGCCTTGATGAACCATTGTGCGGCGGCGGCGAAATCCGGCTGACCGGCCGCGTCGGAGGCCTGCAGGACCGCGAGATTGTGCATCGCGCCGGCATTGCCCTGTTCGGCTGCCAGCGTGTAATAGCGCTTGGCTTCGGCAAGGTTACGTTCGACGCCGTTCGCCTTCTCGTAAAGATTGGCAAGACGATATTGCGCGGGCGCAAGACCACGATCAGCAGCCAGCTTGTACCACTTTGCCGCTTCCACACGGTCGGCGGCAACGCCGCGGCCGTCGGTGTAGCGCGCTGCGATCTCGAACAGCGCCTGCGTATCGCCCTTGGCGGCGGCTTCGGCAAGCGATGCGGGCTCGATGCCAGCGGGAACCGCGATGGCGTCCTGGGCAGGAGCAACCGGGGCAGCGGTTTCGGCCGGTTTCGGAGCTTCGTTCTGCGCGACGGCGCCGGAATTTGCGGGATCCACAGCGGGAACATCGGCAACCGGCGGCTCGTCCGGCAGCGGCGCACCGCCTATGGTGCGGTTATCAATGGTATTTTGCGCCGGTGCGGTATTTTCGATGCTGTCGGCCGATGCCGACTGTTCCGGATCGATGGCGAGACCGGACGGAATGGTTACGGCCTTTTCGCCGGTGTCGGGAAGTGCTGAAAGCGGGCCATTGTCCATCTTCTGCTCGATGACCGGTGCGGGGGCTTCCGCGCCGCCGATCAGCGTCTTGACGAGCGGCATGGCCATCATGGCAAGAAGAATGGCGCCGATGCCAAGCAGCAGCGGGCGGCGATAGCGGGAAAGTGCCGAGGTGTCGGCCTTGCGGCTCTTCTTGCCGGTTTCAAGCTTTTCCGGCGATGTTTCCATGGCGGCGGCCTGCGCTGCGCGGCGGGCGGCGGCGATGAAATCCGTCCGTCCTTCCGCATCCGCAGCCTTGCCGCTGGCGGCCACCTGGCTAGCGCGCACGCGTTCCAGGATTTTCTTGATATCGGGCGCACCCGAACCCGGCTCCAGAAGTTCGTTCTCCTGACCTGCGGACAGCACATCGATCGGATCGAGCGAGGGAGCGGGCTCGACCTGGGTGCGGGTGGAGGAGGCGGATATGGGCTCTTCAGCTGTTTTGGCGGTCTTCGCCGTGCCAGTCTTGAAACGCTTCGTCAGGCCTGCAAGCAGGCTTTTCTTTTCCGCTTTTGCGGGCTTTGCGGCAGCAGGTGGTACGATCGTTGCCGCGTCGTTTTCGCTGCTATCGTCGAGAATGGCCTGTTCTTCGGCAATATAGCCTTCCTCCGGGAAGATGGCGGCCGGCATGGGCGCTTCTTCGCGGGCGGGGGCGACCATCTGCTGCGCGACGTTGCGGGGAGCTTCGTTACGATAAGCGGGGGCGTTGTCGAGGCTGTCGAGTCGGCCGGCAATCTGCACCAGCGTTTCGTGCAGCGCTTCGAAGGTACGGTGCGTGCGCTCTTCGGTATTGCGGCTCAGCGCTTCGAGGTTGCGCAGGTCGGTCGCAAGATCGCTCAGCATCGTCATGTCGACGATGTTTGTGCCGGCCGAGAGATTGTTGCGGGTATAGGCATCCAGAACGGCTTCGGCAGCCTGCCGCGCCGCTTCGATGATATATTCATCGTTCGACGCCATGTAGTCTTCGATCGCCGCCATACGGGCGTCGAGTTCCGGCGACATGCCTGTCGCCTGCATCTGCACCGGCTGGCTGATCAGCGTGGAGAGATGGGCGATCTGGTTTTCGAGGCTGGCCAGCGCATGGCTGTCGGCGGGCGCGGCGTGGGCGGTCTCGTCCAGGCGGGCGGCAATATTGCCGAGCCGCTCTTCCAGACGCGAAAAGGCGCTTTCGCTGAGCCCGGATGCGGCCTGCGGCTGGCTGTAACGATAATCGAGGTCCTCGATCCGGCGAGAGAGCGTATCGAGCCGTTCGGCCAGACCGTCATTGACGACGCCGTGATCCAGCGCATCGATCTTGCGGGAAATGTCGCTCAGGAAAGATGTCAGTTCCGCCTGTTGCGAGGGGCGCTGCGAACGCTCCAGAAGCAGGGAGAGCTGGTCCAGCCGCTCGTGCAGCTGGGCGGCGTCGCGGGCGGTGCTGAGCTCATCGATCTTGCCGGCCAGCGCTTCAAGACGCGCGGTGAGATCGAGTGTCGGTTCCGGCTTGGCGGCGGCAAGGCGGTTGATGTCGCCGAGCTGTTCGGAAAGGCCATTCAGCCGGTTTTCCAGCCGCTGCGCCAGCGCATTGTCCGTTGCCTGCGCATTGGCGCGCGCGCCGGTGGCGGCTATGGCGCGGCTGATTTCGTCCAGCCGCTGGTCGAGGCCGGAAAATTGCTCGGTAAAGGCGGCCTCGTTCGGCTTCATATGTTTGCCGAGCTGCTCCACGGCGCTGGCAATCGCGATCAGCTTGTCTTCGAGCACGCGCACGGCCGGATTGTTGCTCATGCCGCCAAGCTGCGTCTTGATGTCATCAAGACGATAGGCGAGCGAAACGATCTCATCCTGTAGCGCGCCGGCGTCGAAACCACGCAGCGTGTCTTCCACATTGTTCCAGCGGCTTTCGATCCGGTGCACGCTATCTTCGCGTGCAAGCTGGTCGATCGTCAGGCGCAGGTCCTCGAACTCATCGCGCAGCCCATAGGCGTCAGGCGATGCCAGATTGCCGAGCTGGTCGATGCTGCCGGCCAGCCGTGCGATGTCTTCGCGCAGGTCGCCAATGAACTGCTGGTCTTCCGCTACTGCGCGAATATTGCGGATTTCGGCGCGCAGGCCCTGCGCTTCGCGCGCAACGCCCTCGGCAATATCGTGCTTCAGCTCATGCCGCAGATTGACGAGCGCCTGCGCAATCTCCTGCAGTGCCGCGTCGTTGCGCTGCGGTTCCTGATAGGACGGGATGGAACGCGCACGCGGGGCGGGAGCGGCGGCGGTCTGCTGCGCGTCCCTCGGACGGTATTCCGGCGCGAGCGGTCTGGTAATCGTCCGTTCCGGGCGGGCGGTGGGTTCCTGCGGGCGCTGGAAGCTTGCTTCGAGGAGGCGCTGGCGCTGGCGGATTTCGTTGACGGGGTCGAGCTGCGGCGGGGTAACGCTGGCGCGTGGCTCGCGGGGCGCGGCATAAGCTTCGGTTTTGGGCTCGACCTGAGCGCTCGCACCCCGAGGGTCGCGCGGGAACTTCTGGCTCATCAACCCTTCGATACGGGCTTCAAGGCCTTCAATGGTGCGATTGAGAGCATCAAGAGACGATCTGTCGCTTGGCTGTTGGTTTTTCGATCGCAATCCGTTCATCTTTTCGCTCGCTTCGCTTCCGCCCGCCGTGCCCGGTTATCTGTCGCGACGTTGCCTGCCTGAACACGCCGTCGCCGCAACATGCAGCAATTCCAGAGCCGGTATTTGCCCCCGTTGAGGAAAATGCGCCGGAGTACGAAGCAGTTACCTCTTTCGGGAGAATTCACGAAACGTGGTAAAGAAGTGGTTAACTATGGTTGGAATTTTTTAACTTTTGCGGCGCGTGAGAGCCATGAGCAGCGCCGGCCATCCATTCCGCGGAAAAGGGGAGGCGATATTCCGCCGAAATTTGTTTGACGTTTACGCGCACGTCAAATATTGTCATCCCATATCGGCCGGATTATCGCCGGCGCCCACGATGCGGAGGAACATCGGTAATGCCTGTTTACAAGGCCCCAGTTAAAGACACGCTTTTTATCCTGAACGACGTTCTCGGCTTGGAGCGGTATAACAACCTGCCCGGCTTTGAGGATGCAACCCCCGACATGATCGAGGCGATCACCGGCGAGGCCGCAAAGCTTGCCGAGGAGCGGCTTTTCCCGCTCAACCTTTCCGGCGACAGCCAAGGCTGCAAGCGCGCCGATGACGGTTCGGTCTCCGTGCCCGATGGTTTCAAGGACGCTTATGACGCCTATTGTGAAGGCGGCTGGATCGGCCTTGCCGTTCCGCCGGAGTTCGGCGGGCAGGGCCTGCCCTATACGCTGCATGCAGCTATCGGCGAATATATGTCGTCGGCCAACCTGTCGCTGATGATGTATCCGGGCCTCACGCAGGGTGCGATTGCCGCCGTTCTCGTGCATGGCACGCAGGAGCAGAAGGAAACCTATCTGCCGAAGATGGTCGAAGGCTCCTGGTCCGGCACCATGAACCTCACAGAACCCCATTGCGGCACCGATCTCGGCCTGCTGCGCACCAAGGCGGTTCCGCAGGGCGACGGCAGCTATAAGATTTCCGGCCAGAAGATCTTCATCTCCGCCGGCGAACATTCCATGACTGACAATATCGTCCATCTGGTGATTGCCCGCATCGAAGGTGCGCCGGAAGGCACCAAGGGCATTTCGCTCTTCATCGTGCCGAAATTCCTCGTGAAGGAAGACGGCACGCTTGGCGAGCGTAACGGCGTCACTTGCGGCGCAATCGAACACAAGATGGGCATCCACGGCAACGCCACCTGCGTCATGAACTATGATGACGCGACGGGTTATCTGCTGGGCGCGGAGAACAAGGGCCTTTCGGCCATGTTCGTGATGATGAACGAGGCCCGCCTCGGCGTCGGCTTGCAGGGTCTCTCCGTTGGTGAAATCGCCTATCAGAACGCGGTCGAATATGCCCGTGAACGTATTCAGGGCCGCTCGCTTTCCGGCGCCAAGTTCCCGGACAAGAAGGCCGATCCGATCATCGTGCATCCCGATATCCGCCGCACGCTGATGACCATCAAGGCTTACAACGAGGCCGGCCGCGCTTTCCTTCTGTGGACCGCGCTGCAATCCGATATCGCCCACCGCGCCGCTGACGAAAAGCAGCGGCAGGCGGCAGACGATCTGCTTGGCCTCGTTACGCCGATCCTCAAGGGTGTGCTGACCGACAAGGGCTTTGACCATGCTGTCATGGCGCAGCAGGTCTTCGGTGGTCACGGCTACATCGAGGAACATGGCATGAGTCAATATGTCCGCGATGCCCGTATCACCATGATCTATGAGGGCGCCAACGGCATTCAGGCGCTCGATCTGGTGGGCCGCAAGCTCGGCATGAATGGCGGCCGTGCCGTGATGGCGCTCTTCAAGGAAATCGGCGATTTCTGCGAGGAAAACCGCGCCGACGAAAAGCTTGCCCTTTACACCAAGGGTCTGAAGAAGGGTTTGAACGACCTGCAGGCCGCAACCATGTGGTTCATGCAGAACGCCATGGCCAAGCCCGACAATGCCGGTGCCGGTTCGACCGACTACATGCACCTCTTCGGCATCGTGGTGCTGGGTTACATGCAGGCGCGCATGGCGAAAGCCGCGAGCGAAGCGCTTGCGGCCGGCAGCGCTTCGGACGAGGATTACCTCAAGACCAAGCTTGTCACGGCGAAGTTTTATATGGAGCGCATCATGCCGGAAACGGCGCTGCGCAAGGCCCGCATCGAAACCGGCGCGGACACCATGATGGAACTGGCTGCGGAAGCATTCTGAGAAGGTTGGCGGTAAACACGCCGCAGGGAGAGAGTTTATGACCGACGTTTATATCTACGACCATGTCCGCACCCCGCGCGGACGCGGCAAGAAGGATGGCAGCCTGCATGAGGTGCCCTCCGTTCGCCTTGCTGCCAAGACACTGGAAGCCATCCGCGACCGCAATGGGCTCGACACCTCTGCTGTCGACGACATCATCATGGGCTGCGTCGATCCTGTCATGGATGCCGGCGCGGTGATCCCGAAAGCCGCCGCCTTCGAGGCCGGTTATTCCAACAGGGCGCCGGGCATGCAAATCTCGCGCTTCTGCGCCTCGGGTCTTGATGCCATCAACTTCGCGGCCGGCAAGGTCAAGGCGGGATCGGACGATATCGTCATCGCCGGCGGCGTGGAAAGCATGTCGCGCGTCGGCATGGGCATGTCGGGCGGTGCCTGGTACATGGACCCTTCGGTCAATTTCCCGGCCTTCTTCATGCCGCAGGGCGTTTCGGCCGATCTCATCGCCACAAAGTATGGTTTCTCTCGTGACGATGTCGATGCCTATGCCGTCGAGAGCCAGAGGCGTGCGGCGCATGCCTGGGAAAAGGGCTATTTCAACAAATCAGTCATTCCGGTGAAGGACTCAAACGGTCTGACGATCCTCGACCGCGACGAGCATATGCGCCCCGGCACGGACATGCAGGCGCTGGCTTCCCTCAACCCCTCCTTCCAGATGCCGGGTGAAATGGGCGGCTTCGAAGCCGTCGGTATCATGGCGCATCCGGAAGTGGAGCGGATCAACTACGTCCATCACGCCGGCAATTCATCTGGTATCGTCGATGGCGCGGCGGCTGTGCTGGTTGGCTCCAGGGCTGGCGGCGAGGCGATGGGCGTAAAGCCGCGCGCCCGCATCAAGGCTTTCGCCAATATCGGCTCCGATCCGGCGCTGATGCTGACCGGCCCGGTGGATGTAACCGAAAAGCTCCTGAAAAAGACCGGCATGAAGCTTGCCGATATCGATCTTTTCGAGCTCAACGAAGCCTTCGCTGCCGTCGTGCTGCGTTACATGCAGGCTTTCGATATCGACCACGAGCGGATGAACGTCAATGGCGGCGCAATCGCCATGGGCCATCCGCTGGGTGCAACAGGTGCGATGATCCTCGGCACTGTGCTGGATGAGCTGGAGCGGCGCGATCTGAACACCGCGCTCGTCACGCTCTGCATCGGCGCAGGCATGGGCACCGCGACGGTTATCGAGCGGGTTTGAGAGGCTTCGGCTGATACCGCAACGGTTCCTCCGTCATCCTCGGGCTTGACCCGAGGATCTATCCCCGGTGCTTAGATCCTCGGGTCAAGCCCGAGGATGACGGAGAAAGCGAAGCGGCCATTAAGATTCAGGGAAGAGGAATCCCAAATGAGCACTTATACCAATTTCACCATCGAGACGGACGCAGACGGCATTGCCCTCGTTACTTGGGACATGCCGGAAAAATCCATGAACGTCTTCACCTCTGAAGTGATGGACGAGCTGAACGCCATTGTTGACGCCACCGTCGCCGACAGCGCCGTCAAGGGCGTGGTTTTCACGTCAGGCAAGAGCACCTTTTCCGGCGGCGCCGATCTTTCGATGATCAAGTCGATGTTCTCCTTCTATAATGACGAGAAGGCGAAGAACCCGGATGAGGCGGCGGCAAAACTGTTCGAACTGGTCGGCCGCATGACGGGCCTGTTCCGCAAGATCGAGACCAATGGCAAGCCCTGGGTTTCCGCCATCAACGGCACCTGCATGGGCGGCGCCTTCGAACTCTCGCTCGCCTGCCACGGCCGCGTGGCCTCCAGCGCCAAGAGCCTCAAGATCGCCCTGCCGGAAGTCAAGGTCGGCATCTTCCCCGGCGCCGGCGGCACTCAGCGCGTGCCGCGCCTGACGGATGCGCAATCGGCACTGCAGATGATGACGACGGGCCAGTCGCTGACCGGCGCGCGCGCCAAGGCCATGGGTCTGGTGCATCAGGTGGTCGAGCCGGATCAGCTGGTCGCCACCGCAAAGCAGATGATCAAGGACGGCCTGAAGCCGGTCGCGCCCTGGGATGAAAAGGGCTTCAAGGCCCCTGGCGGCGGCATCTGGACGCCTGCCGCAGCCCAGCTGTGGCCTGCCGCTCCCGCCATCCTGCGTCGTGAAAGCGCCGGCAACTATCCGGCCGCGCTTGCCATCCTCAAATGTGTGTATGAAGGCCTGCAATTGCCCTTCGATACGGCGCTTAAGGTGGAGCAGCGTTATTTCACCGAAATCCTTCGCTCGAAGGAAGCCTTCGGCATGATCCGCTCGCTGTTCATTTCCATGCAGGAACTGGGCAAGGGCGCGCGCCGCCCGGCCGGCCAGCCGAAGACGGAGTTCAAGAAGGTGGGCGTCGTCGGCGCGGGCTTCATGGGCGCAGCTGTCGCTTATGTTACCGCCGCAGCCGGCATCCCCGTCACGCTGGTCGATCGCGATCAGGAAGCGGCGGACAAGGGCAAGGGCCATTGCGAAGAAAGCGTCAAGGCGGCCATCGGCAAGGGCAGGCTGACGCAGGATGAGGGCAAGGCCCTGCTCGACCTCGTTACTCCGACGGCGGATTACAAGGCGCTCGCCGATGCCGATCTCGTCATCGAGGCTGTCTTCGAAGACCGCGACGTGAAGAAGGCCGTCATCGAGGCCGTGGAAGCCGTGTTGCCCCAAGGCGCGATCTTCGCCTCCAACACCTCCACTTTGCCGATCACCGGGCTTGCGAAGAACTCGAAGCGCCCGACCGATTTCATCGGCATTCACTTCTTCTCGCCGGTCGAGAAGATGATGCTGACGGAAGTGATCCTCGGCAAGGAAACCGGTGACAAGGCGCTGGCCGTCGCGCTCGATTACGTGGCGAAGATCAGGAAGACGCCGATCGTCGTCAACGATACGCGCGGCTTCTTCGTCAATCGCTGCGTGCTGCGCTACATGGCCGAAAGCTACGACATGCTGATCGAAGGCGTACCCGCCGCCATGATTGAAAATGCCGCGAAATTCGCCGGCATGCCGGTCGGCCCGCTGGCGCTGAATGACGAGGTGGCGATCGATCTTTCCTACAAGATCCTCAAAGCCACCGTCGCCGATCTCGGCGAAAAGGCCGTCGATCCGCGCCATATGGAGCTGGTGAAGAAACTGGTGGAAGGCGAAGGCCGTTTCGGCCGCAAGAACGCCAAGGGCTTTTACGACTATCCGCCGAAGCCCGCCAAGAAGTCCCTCTGGCCCGGCCTGAAGAATCTCTATCCGCAGCAGAAGCCTGAGGACGTGGATATGGAGGTGCTGAAACAGCGCTTCCTCGTCACCGTGGCGCTGGAAGCGGCGCGCACGGTGGAAGAAGGCATCGTCACCGATCCGCGTGAGGCGGATGTCGGCTCCATCCTCGGTTTCGGCTTTGCGCCCTATACCGGCGGCGCGCTGTCCTATATCG
Organism: Agrobacterium sp. LAD9; assembly: GCF_003031125.1. Taxonomy (NCBI): domain Bacteria; kingdom Pseudomonadati; phylum Pseudomonadota; class Alphaproteobacteria; order Hyphomicrobiales; family Rhizobiaceae; genus Agrobacterium; species Agrobacterium sp. LAD9. The sequence continues at coordinate 275,130 of NZ_PHGS01000002.1, forward strand.
ACGGCATGGGCGTGAAGACTTTCGTCGCTCTGGCCGAAAAGCTCAGCGAGGCCTATGGCCCACGCTTCAAGCCGACGCCGCTCCTGAAGGACATGGCCGCCAAGGGCGAAACCTTCTACGGTCGTTTCGATCCTTACGCCAGCGCTGCCAAGGCGGCGTAAGGTTTCAGGAGAGATTACTGAACAGGCCCTTCGGGGGCCTGTTTTTTATGCCGCTCTCCCTGCTTTCCGTGCATCCTTTGCCCGGCTGAGGCGTTGAAAGGGCGTGACCGGGCGAAAGACGCCCGCCGCCGCAATTCAGCACGCCTCAGGAGACAGCGATGAAAGCACCACTGCGATCCCACGGTTTCGACAAGCCATCCGACCTTGACGACGAACTGGCCGAACTGGACGAAGAGGCCGAGGCTGTGGCCGCCGAAGCAAAGGTGGCAAAACCCGCAGCGAGGAGAACGCGTGCCGCCAATATCATCGACCCGGCGCTACGCGCCGAACTGGACGAGCTTCGCAAACAGGTCGACAAGATCCGCCGCGATGTCAAACGGCTGGAGGCGGCCCAACATTCCCGTCACAGGCCCGCACAGGCCCACCATGAGCGCGACCGGGAGAATTCCCGTCTGATGACGGTGGTGCGCTCCGTCGCCGTCACCTCGCTTGCCAGCCGCATCTTCGCGTCTTCGCCCGTCATGGCGGCGCTGGTGGCCGTGGTGCCTTTCGCGCTTGGCCTTGCTGCGCGGCGCAGTGAAGGGGCGTAGCCGCTCTACGCTGCGCTCTCTCGTAACCTTGCGACCCTTTCCGAACGCGTCCGCCCGTCGAATGCCGATCAGGGCCCGGCTGATGGCGGAGAGTGGATTTCCAGCCAGGATCCGGCCTCTGCCGGACACGCATTCCAGCCATCCACAGGCGCCGTGAAAAAACTGTCAAAAAACTTCGCGATGGCGCTTGCCATGTCCGAACAAGATGTTATAACCCCGCTCACTTTCGGGGCACCAAACGGCCCCGCCCGCCAAAAGCGGAGGTTCTTCAAGGACCTGAAGTGCCCGGATAGCTCAGTTGGTAGAGCAGCGGATTGAAAATCCGCGTGTCGGTGGTTCAAATCCGCCTCCGGGCACCATTTTTATCCAGCAAGTACAATAACTTACAAAGCCATGCGGTAGCTAACGCGCGGTAAATTCAAGTGCGTGTCACGTGTTATACCGTTTCCATACCGTTTTTAGTTTCATCAGGCGGTATCAGCGTTTGTCCACAGACTTGCCGCATCAGGCCATACCGTTTTCTATACCGCTGCCATCTCAGCACGGTGATCTGCAAGATTCGAGATCGTTCTCGATTGACGCGCAATCTGCCGACTGCTCCTTTGCTTCTGCAACAGGGAGCGGTTTCATGGCTATCATAGGCAACGAGAAGACTGGCGTGAGATTCAGTTTCAACGTGCGCGGCTTCATGTACGAGTCCGGCATCGATTGCCTACGTGACAGTTTTACAGCAGCCGCCAAGGGTATCCAAAATCAGATCCGGGAAGAGAACGAAGCCTGGGACAACCAGTCGGGCGATTACGAAATCGAGATCCAGTACGCAGAAGACGGATCAACGCTCTTCGACCCGGGAGATATTTATAACTACAAGATGGAGGCCTTACAGGAGGCATATGCAGAACTCAGGAAGGCATTCGCTATCACGATCTATCATTATTGGGAGCGCAGCATCCGGGTATATGCCAAGCTTCCTAATGGAAACCACGAGAAGCTGACTAAGGCGTCAGAGGGCCTCGGTTACACGATACCTCCGAAATTCGGACGTGTTCATCGTCTCGCAAACGCGCTGAAGCATAACAACGCAGACTGCGTGAACAAGCTGCACAAAGAGTGGCCCGAGGTGAGCGGAGTTCTCTTTAAAGCGGAGGGCGAACGCGATTGGTACGCCGGCATCGATCTCACCGATGAACATATCTATTACATGCTCGATCTGACAAAGCTTGCAGGACCATCGAGGAGCAAACTCAACCCTGGGAGCGCACCTGGGGCTGCGAACCCATCGGCCTGACATCAGTTCAAATCACTCCGCTTGACTCCCAGTCGAATGAGAACAAAATAGGAACAAATTCGTTGACGCGGATAACATTCCTAGGAGAACTCATGATCCAGCAACTCGCTCTCGATATCCCGGAGACGGAAACTGGCACTCAGTCGACCCCCGAGGTCGATCTCGCCGTGTCCGTCCTCAACGCCGCCGGCGGTGACCCTCTCGTCGCAATCCGCAGTCTGCTCGCCGATGCCGATTTCTTGCGTGACCAGCTCTTCATCGCGTCGTCGCTGATGTCGAAAGGGATCGGCCGCGGTTGGAAGCCGCAGTACGAGCGCGTTTGATGAAGCACCGTCGCGGCATCGACCTGCTGCAGCCGGACAAGATCGGCTACACTGTCGGCGAAGGCAGCCGCCGTAGCGAGCCGCTGTCGATGTACGAGACGCTCGACCGCCTTCCGGAATGGTATGTCATCGTTGGCTGGTGTCCACGCTGCCGTCGATATGGACAGGTCGAACGCAGGGACATCCGGCGTGTATTGGGGATCAAGGCCATCCTCTCTCGCGTAGAACGATGTCTGCGATGCACTGTCTGCAGAGAGCGGAAGAGCAACTCGGCATCGTTGCGAAAGCTGCCACGTTGACACCATGGATGAGTCCATGGTGTCGATCGTATTCAATTTACTCTGCCGGCAGATTTAGGGCTCACAGCGACTCCGGGTCCGTGTACCGATATCGTCCTAGTTCATCAGGAGGTATCGCGTTCATGGGCATGACGATTTTCGACAGTAAGAATCCGGCAGGCCGTGCCGGCCTCGAACTCGGCCTCCTCACGGCCGGCATCGTAGGATCGCTTGCTGACGCGCACGCTGCGGGTCGACAGGCTGCCGAAGAGCGCGCAGAACGTCGTGCTGCGTATCAGTATGCATGTGAGCTAGCAGAGGCACGTGGTCGTGCTGACGATCTCGGACGCGTTGCCATGCGAGCGGTGCGTCATGTCGCATCCCTTGAAGCCGAAGTTCGTCGTCTGCGTGTGGCTCTCCAGCAGCGGCAGGCATTCATTGATCGCTCGCGAGGTGCAGCATGAGTGTGATCCCGGATATGTCGAATGAAGGCCTGGTCGCGCAGTTCGGCGACGTAATGCATGAGCTTCCCGAGCTGTTCGAAGCTCTGCGCCGCTTCGAAATCGAAAGCCGCCCGGCTGTGACCTCGGGCGGCTTCAAAATGCGAGCTGACTGGCTATCAGTGCAGCGTAGCGGGAACATGCTTCGGATGGAGGTTGGGAACTCCGGGAGCGTGAAATAGCTCTCGCTGGACTTGGCGGAACAGCGCCGCGATCTGCTGCCGTTTCGCCTCTTCGACGTCTTCCTCGGTCGGGATCGCATAGATCTCGGCCTTTTCTATTTCTGCAGTCGCCTTCGGATACGCTGGTCTCACTTCCTTCGCCTCCAGACTCCTTGCGCAGGCCGATGTCGTCGACATGCCGAGCTTGCTGAGGTCTTCTTCCGATAGCTTCAGAAGCCAGTCCTGCTGATCCAGATCGAGCGCGGAGAGATCCATGCTCGCGCGGCCGGTGACATCAGCCTTGGCGTATGCGCGAACTACCTCGGCTGGCGACATCTTCTGGGTGATCGCGTCGACGGCAGCTTCCGTCTCCTCGGCGAGCTTCTTCGCATCTTCAACGTCGGCTTTCGTGAGATTTTCGAATCCTTCCGTCGACGGCGGAGACAGCATGCCGAGCCAGCGCAGTAGCGGCCCGAAGACGGCTGCGAGGAGCTGGAAGGCGGCGTTAAGCCACTCCAGCGGATTCAGCAACGCCCATATCGATTTCTTCTTCTTTTCCATTTTGACCTCCTTTGTCAGATGACCCAGGATTCCGCCGGCGGCTGAAAGCGACAAACGGCTGAAAATATCCATGGAAAAATCCGTGGACAGCGCCCCGAAATTACGAGTGATGCTTGTCTAACCAATTGTTGATAATTGATTTTTCGGATTTCCGCTCTTGCGAGTATCAGCCGACGGATACAGCATTTCTGTAACGGCATCCCGAGTGCCGCCAGCAAGGAGAAATGTAATGGAACTACAGACTGCCGTCTGCGAGACGCGACCACGCGCGCTCTATCACCTTACGGACGACGAGATCGTGTCGACTTTCCGCGAAGCCGAAAACATGCTTGCGCAATACGGCTGCGACCGTGCTCATGTTGCGGCCAAGCTGAGCCTATCGCCGACGACGCTCATCGCATACTCGCGTGGTGTCGCGACTGCTGCTCACCGCCGTATACCATCCGCTACGCTCGACCGGATCCGCGACCTCGCGGCGGATGCTTACTGGGAGTCGGCAGCGTGGCCGTACCGCTGTGAGATCGGCGGCGACAAGGGCGCGCACCTGACACCTGTCTACACCGCCCACGACCGCACCGGGCTCGTCCGCAATCGGCATCCACATCCGATCCGGATACAGGAAGTCGCCGACAAGATGGGCGGCAGCGTGCGCGTGACCTGGGCTATCTTCCCAAGTGTTACCGTGCCTCCGCTCGACGCGGCCGCCGCCCTCCGGAGCAGGTGGAGAACTGCTGCCTGGCAGCTTCGCGATCAGTTCGAGTTCATCGGAAGCGACGATGTCGATGCAGTCCTATGTGAAATCGCCGATTGCGACCGATATTCGCTGTGGAATTTCAGCACCGAATATCGGCCATGGATGACGCAGGTGACGATATCGCAGGTCGAGCGGCTTGAAGCCGCAATTGCTGACATCGAGTTCGGGGAGGAGATCGAACAGCGCGAGAACGCAGGGCAGCGGGAATGTTCTGAAACATAAAAGGCCCCGGAGAGAAATCTCCGGGGCCTTTGTCCACCCTCAGATGGTACTGAGGCCGTGCGTCTTACCATATCCCATATAGACCCTTGCGGGTGCGCTAATCGCGGGACTTCGAAGGAAGCCGCCTCATCCGCGACACAAGATGATAGTGTGTGCCGGCGGAGACGAATGCAAGATCAACTTACGGCTTCCGCGCCGACCGCTTCAACGTGATCTTCTTCTTCGCCTCGAATGCGATTGCGTACGTGTCGACCTTCATCTTCCTCACCGGAATCTTGAGTTTGCCGAGTTCCTCCCGAATGACCTCCTCGTGCTCAGGCGATATGCGCGAGCCGAGGAGTACGGATGTCACGATGCGGTGCGCCTTGTATGGTGCTGGCCCGATCGCTGGGCGGATAAGTCGCCATTCGCGTTCACTAGCCCACCTGACCGACTTGCAGGACAGGATCATCTTCGCCCGGTTCTCAGCCGTCTCGCGGTCGCGATAAAGCATCGGAGCAAGCTCGTTGTAAGTCATGCGGACGAATTCGTGTTGATCCGGAAGGCTGTCGAGGAGCCTCTTCACGTTGTATTCAACACAGATACCTGAGAAATTCTGGGCATAGTGCGCCCACATCGGCTCATGGTCCATGGTCTCTGAAAAGGACGCGATGCCGAGCGTATCGATGGCCATCCGTACTTCCTGGATGGTCTGGTCGTACTTCTGGCTCTCTTTCAGGAGAGCCGACTCCCGATGGCTACCTTCCATCGGATCATTCATGGACGCGTAGCTTGGGCAGTAGACGTACGCCCCGGTGATGGCGTCAAGCTCTTGGCGGAACTTGTTGGGATTCAATCCCACTAACGATCGATACCGATATAGTTGCCGCGGACGTGCGTAAGCTTTGATCTCTGCTGCCATCTGTTCCCCCAGTCCCAGCTCTACTGATAAGACATGGGGAAGGACAATTGCAATCGCTGGCTACGGCTGCCAGCCGCAGATCTTCGCACCGACACGATTATGCTCAAGGAGCTGCCGTGCCGTCCCGGAGGACATCGTCTCGACATCCTCGGCCGTCGGACGGATGGGTCTATTCGACGAGCACCAGTCAGTCGTCGCTGCGCACCCAGTGACGCAGCTCGTCACGTACATCAGCATCAGGAAGCTTCGATACGGCATCATTGATCTTCTCCCGCTCCCTCACGGCACCCATCTTCTCAGCGACCTGCTTGGCGCGCTCGACAGCCCGGCCATCGGCATAGATCTTCCAATAGACCGCGAGCGCGATGGCCACAAAAGCCGTCCACTTGGCCACGGTCTTGCCGACCGACGACATGATCCAGGTCAGCATCATCACTCCTTGCACACCCAGACCTGCCCGCCTTCGCGAACTTCGGCGCCCGGTTCAAACTTCTTACGGCCGACGCGCCAGCCCTCGTGCTTGCGCTCGTAGAAGCCGTAGCCAAGCGTCAGCAGGATCGTAGCTCCGCCCGCAATCGTGCTGACATCATCAGGGGAGAGCTTGCTGTCGGCCAACAGGATCGTGGCGACGATGGTGATCAGTGTGCGGATCAGGTCGAGCATCCGAGGATTCATGCGGCAACTCCTGCGGCGACGGCCGCGTAGGCAGCGGCACGCTCTTTCTGAACGCGGCTGCGGTGGATCAGATAGATGGCCAGCACGACGAGACCGACGGTGGCTCCAATCAGAATGATGGATTCAAGCCCTGCAAGATTCGACCAGTCCGTCGTCTGCGTTGCCGTCCCTGCGGATCCTGCCGCGCCAGCTCCGGATGCGGTCGCCGAATTCTTCGCGGCCTTGCTGCTGGTAGCTGCGGCGTCGGATTCCACCATGAGAGCAATCGGAAGCGATCTCGCCGAGATCCCGCGCGCTTCCATGGCCATGGACACGGATTCCGCTTCGACGCGCGACACCCGGGAAGTCCACCCCTTGCCGAAGGTGCTGAAAATTGTAAGGCCGCGAAGGAAGGACATCCGCTTCGCGGCCATAGACTTCACGGTCGCGATGGCGTCGGCCTTGGCGGCTGCTGAAATTGTCTGGTTTCCAACCTTGCCGTCGGCAGAGACCCCAAGGGCGGCCTGAAGCCATTTCGCGCCGCGGCTGACACCAGAATTCACGGCTCCGTCGAGTGTCGCATAGTCGATGCCGGCCGGCAGATCGTCGTATCGCACCTTGTCGGCGTAACGGGTCTTGTAGATGTCGTTGACTTCGGCTTCCGCGATCAGCCTGACCGATTGCTTCACCAGCTTCTTCGACGATCGGTATTCGTCGTAGACGGTCTGGATGATGCCGAAATTGGTGGCTCCGCCCGGATCCTTCGGGTGATTGCTGTATCCGCCTTCGGAGATGCGGATGCCTCGCATGGCACGTGCGTATGTCGTCTTCATGCGTTCACCTGGATGCTGACTGGAGCGCCTGTCGCTTCGATGAGAGCGGAGAGCATCCGAAAATTTAGAGGTTCTCCAGCGCGCAGCCTCTTCAGATGATCGAGGCGGATGGTCGGGTATCGGCGGCTGATGTCGACGGATGAGAGATTTCGAGCATCAATGTGGCGGATGACCTCTTCCGAGAGTTTGGACTCGATCTCGACCGCCGTGGCGCACTTGAAAGGGGTTGGTAGATAGGGGGCTGCCATGCTCGTCTCCAAGGATTGATGTTCATGTTATGTTCTAACATTGCGCAGCGCAAGAAAAGCGCCGGTTGGCGGGACTAGCGATCAGGATTATGAATGGGTTCAGTATCGATGGAGATCGAATCGGAGTGCAGCAGACGTCGTCAGAATCCTATCCTGTGAGCCTTGTCAGGACGCTTCGCACAGAGCTTGCGTCGGCCATTTCGGACTATTCCGCGAACGAGGTGCCGAACCTCTGTTCTCGGCTCGGTCTGCTCCACGGCGACCGCGAGGAGTCATTCAAGTCGAAGTTCAAGTATGCGGAACGACGCCTGCTCGAAAAGTCGGCGGCCGAGCTAATCCCCATCGCGGCCCGGCTGCTTGAGGAAGTGGACTCCTACAGTCTCTCGGAGGCTCGGTCGAAGCTGGACGAGCATGGCAAGCCGTTGGTTTCGGAGCTTACCCGGAAGCGGGTCGCCGCGATCTTCAATTCGAAGGTTCTGACAACAGACCACGACCACATGGCGTTCCTGAAGCGCATCTGGCCGCTCGATAAAATGCCATCGATCTTCGCCGAGCGGTACAGCGACCGAACTCTTGAAGACGATCTGTTCCAGGCGACGGTTCGGAACAGCGATTGGGATGATCGGGAGATCCTTGAAAACGTCGGGCTTCTCACGTGCTCGCAGAAGCAGTTCTTCCGCTTCCTTGAAGAAGTGACCAGTCCGCTCGCTCAGTCCCCGGATACGCAGGCGGAGCTGGTCACCGCTATCAACGACCACCTGCGCCACGACGGTTTTCGCCTGACGATTGTTCGCAGGATGTCGGGCAGTCCTGTTTACGAAGTCCAGGCGGCCGCCATCGGCAGCCCAGCGGATACGGGCATCTCGCAGGCATTGGCAGCGTATGATGCGGACACGATCCACGCCCGCTGGACGCAAGCTCTCGACCGTCGCGATACGAACCCGGAGGGCGCGATCACGCTTGCAAGGACGCTTCTCGAGGATGTCTGCAAATGGATAATCGTCGAAGCCGGCGAGGATTATGACGAGAAAGACGATCTTCCGGCGCTCTACAAGAAGCTGGCGAAGATCCTGAAGCTCGCGCCAGACGATCACACTGAAACCGTGTTCAAGCAGATTTTGGGTAGCTGCCAGTCGGTGGTCGAAGCGCTGGGTTCCCTCCGGAACAAGATTTCCGACGCCCACAGTCGAGGGCCCCGCCGCGTGCGGCCGGCTGCCCGACACGCACAGCTCGCGGTCAATTTGTCGGGTGCCATGGCCACCTTTCTGGTCGATACGTGGAATACGAGGAAGGTGGAGCAGAACGCGGCGGCCGATTAGGCGCGATACTTGTCGCCGACGAGCAACCCTACCTGCCTGTTGCCGTCAGAGTGGCCCACATGCCAGGCACCAACCCATCCCGTCGGCCCCTTGGCGTAGTCGGCTCGATGGATCAAGTTGCCCATGGAAATGCAATCATCGATCCACCATAGGCCGTGGTCGTGAGCTTTCGAGATCTTCACGCCCAGCTTTGCCAGCCCGGCGGTGGTGCCGCGAGCCCCGTTTGCTCCTACATCGCCATGGAAATTGTAGTATGTGCCGTAGACATGCAGTGGCTTGTCGGCGTTGACCAGTTCGAACTCGGCTGAAGGATTCGAACGGCGGATGACCCATTCGAAGACGTCGAAGTTCTCGCCACGGTCCATGGCGGCGCGACATTCATAATTTGCGAGGTGCCATAGCTTCGAATTCTCAACGGAGACCTCCGTAGACGGGCGCTGCAGCCAGCGCGCCAAGAAGTCGTCGTGGTTCGAATAGACGATGTAGCTCTTGCACCATGGCCGCGCCGTTTCGGACAGAAAGAGTGCTGCCTGATCGATTTCTGGCTCCACAAGCTGCTTCTTCTCGGCATGACGGCGATAAAGCGCCAGCGGGTTTTTGTCCTCGTGATGATTGATCGCCTGGCCGTCGAAGAGGTCGTTGAAAGCCTGGCCGCGGGCGCGGACGAGGTCGATGAGAGGACGGTCGCCCTCGGGATTGCCGCCGTATCCCCACATGGCACGAGCATAAGGTGGATAGATGCCGGCACGATGGGTGCAAGGAATTCCGAGAAATGGGCGATCGAGCTGGCCTTGCGATGCTTCGATGGCCTCATCGATGGTGTAGACGCTGCCAGCCGTAACGAAGAGGTCAAGATCGAAGAAGTTTCCTGTCTCAGGATCCGCGTCGATGTTCCGGATGAAGACCCTGTCCTGCGCGTCGATCTCGACGATGACGGCTCCGATCGTGTGCCGCTGAAGACCCTTCAGTCCGGCTTCTTGCTCGATGTAGTTCGGCGCTGTGCATGACCCGGTCGTCCACATGGTTACCGGATCGGAGAATTGGGGCCGCGGGACTGAAGTGATCGCGCGCTTCGGATGAGCAAAGATTGACGTCTTTCCACGGATATATCCATTGAGGCCGGTCAAAGGGTTCGACTTCGTCGGCCGCATATTCATTTCCGCGCAGAACTGGACGGACGGTGCAAGGTGCCGTCGGCTGCGGGTCACGAGATCGGCGAACATGGCCGACCACGGCGCGACTTCGAGAATGTCTTTCTTGCCGCGCTTGGCGAAAAGGCTCTTTCCGTAGGTGGCACCACCGATGACGATTTCGTATCCGCCGAGAGCTTCCGACAGCGCATGCAGGTTAACGACAAAGGGGCCGTGAGCGGGAGTGAGTGCCTGCGCCATCGTGAGGATGAAGCCACGTTGCCGGCTTCGGCGTGGCGCAGGAACATTGGGGCTGATGTAAATGTCGTCGACCGTCTGCGGACCTTCCCATTCTTCGGGCCACAGAACACCCGGATCAACTTTTACTCCTACGAGCTGCTGCTCGCCATCCTGGTCTGTCTCGTAGATGTCCTGCGGCTCTCCGGCCTCGCGATACCAGCCTTTTCCGAGCCAATTGCTGAAAGGCACCGTCAGCTCATCGGTGGCCACGCGCTCGCGGATATCTTTCTCGGACGGCTGCTTTGATTTCTGGATCTTGGCGGACTTTGTGGTTGCCGGAGCAGACTGCTCGACGGCTGGGATTTGGGTTCGGAGGCGGCGGAATTTTCGACCGCTGATGCCCAGGGTCGTTTCGATCTCTTTTGGCTTCTTGCCTTCGCAGATGAGGGTGGCGATAGCGGTTATGATGTCTGCTGAAGACTGACCTGTGGTGGCCGACGCGGTGGATACGTTCATTTCAACTTCCTTCTTCGCCGCCTCTTTCTCGGGCGGTCTGAAGGAATGGTTGTCGTCGGATCACTCCGCAGCAAGTCGTCAACGCATTGAAATAAAGGGTCAATTTGCAACTACGTTGACAGCGCTAGATATTGCAACGCCTCATGCTCCGAAGAATTTTTTCAGCACTGGGTCAACCAGTTGGCCGGCGATCCATGCAACTACGCTCGCGCCGGCGAAAATCATCGAGATGTAGGTCTTGGTGATGCGACGCTGGACCTTCATCTCGGCGATGTCGGACTTCACGGATCCGATATCGGCTTTGAGGCCATCGATTTCGGTCTTCATCGCGGTCTGGGTGGAGAAAAAGTTGTCGATCTTCGCCTCAAGCCGGGCCTGCCCCCGGATCAGCTCAAGAATCTCGGAAGGGGGAAATGCTGCATCGCTCATGTCTGGTTGTACTCGTGCCGGTAATGTGATCTCCAGTAAGTCGAACCGAATATCGTGCAAGATTCGAGAAGGGAAAGAGAGATTGGCGACGTTTACCCAAGCTGACCGTGACGCGATCAATGATGCGCTGGCGAACGGAGGGACGCATACGATGGTGATCCCCGGAACAGATATTTCGTCCAACAACGAGTTTGAGTCCTATGACGACGTTGCGCCGAACCTTTACACCGGGTTCCGCATGGATCCGACATCGGCAATCCAGAATCCGCGTGAAGCAGCTCTTATTCTTGTGCACGGCGACGGGTGGTCGCAGGTGATCTCCGCTGTGTATCGGCGCGGTGGCACTATCACGTACAAGAAGCTGCCGAGCGGCGACTTCGAGGCATTCATCGACATCTGAGGCGTTCATGGGCCAGATCGCATATCTTGCTGCCACCGGAGAGATGATCGAGGCATTCTCGGTCACTGACACGGTGTGGGATGCGCTCTGCAAACTGCCGAAAGGCAGCATGACGATGCCTCGAACCAATTGGCCGGCGACCGCGAAGACCTCGATCAAGGGTCTTCGCTTCTTCAGCCACTATCCGGGATTCCCTGGTGGCCTTCCGAAGCCGGAGAGCTATGCTCACACGCGCCTGAAGATCGACGTTGTCCGCTCGCTGCGATCAATGGGGTTCAAGGCAAACATCGAGGTGGCTGGAGCGTCTTCGCTGGGAGAAGAGTGGGTTGCAGACGTGCTCGCCGAAAACGTCGATGGGAGCCGTATCGCGTTCGAAATCCAGCTATCGAGCCAGCATTTGCGCGATTTCCTCCGTCGAACGGATCGATACGAGAGGTCTGGGGTGAAGGTCTGCTGGATCATAGAGGATCGCGTCGTCTCTTGGCGCCTGACAAAGGCCATCGCGAACGCGAATATCGCCTACTACCATGAGCACAAAGAGTTTCTCGCCGACTGCGCCGAGATACTGCCCTTCAGGGTGCAACTCGAGAACAAGGACACTTACCCGGATCCGCGACCTCGGCTCCACTTTGGAAGAGCCTCGTACCACAAAGCAATGGAATTCGATGAGGCGCTTGCCGGGGTTATGCTTGGAATCCCGAAGTGGGAGATTCCCGAATGGAAATGGGGCGACCACTACGTGCCTATGAGGACTTTCAAGTAGGCGCCACGAAATCGATCTTAGTGCGGATCTGACATGCCGAGGCATCGATCGTTCCCTCGGAGCCGATGACGAGGCCGGAAACGTTGTTGACATCCCACCTTGCCATGACATCGATGGTCACCGTCCTCGGCCGACCATCGACCTCGCTCCGGATCCTTTTCTGAACGAACCCGCTGAGCATCGTCATCGTCTTCTGTGACATCGTCAGTCTCCCATGTCTGGACGCAGGTTGATCTGTTTCGGCAGCGCGGGTGCCATGCACGACACCGACATGCGCCTCGTCAGGAGATCCTCCTCGCGCAGAGGCGTGAACGCAATCCTCAGCCGTGTCGGCATCGTTCCGATCACACCAACCGGATCCGACGATGCGACGGCGGCGGCATGCTGCGCGGACCAGACATTCTCGAAGGCGTAGATCCGCGGCGGCAGCGTAGCGAGGTCGAACGCGTTGACGGGAATGCTTGGCGCGCGATAGCTGGTCGAATAAACCACGTCGCCGGCTTGCTGCTGATCCGGCGACGGCGTGGGGACAACTGCACCCGTTCCTGGTACGGACGCGAGCGTGATCCGCGCCGCGCGGCGGCCGCCTTCTTCGATGAGCAGTTCGATACCGACGACCTTACCAGTTAGTTCGCCGCCGGGAAGACGATGGTGAGCGATCCTGCAGGAATGCTCGCAGGTGATGTTGCGCCCGATCATCCATGGCACCTCGAATGTCGTCTCCGCGCACTGGCTGCGCTCGAGAACGGCACGATAGAGACGCAGGATACAGTGCCGAACAGTGCGGACGCCGCGGTCGAGGTCGAGGTATTTCGAACTCCTGCTATCACGCATCGGCGCACGCTTCTCCCGCTGCGTCCAAAGCACGGGGCCGTCGTCGTAGTCGCGGACGCGGAAATCTTCGGTCGCATCGTGTTCGGTGGCACATGTCCATGCCTTTCCGGCAGCCAGGACTTCGTCGCCGACATCGTAATGCATGACTTCGAGCGTATCGGGATCCTCATAGAGCCATTCTGGCGTGCTGCTATCGATATTGAGGGGAGCGAGTGTCACGATTTCCATGACTTCGCTCTCATCGTCTTCGTCGGGCAGTTCCTGCAGGCCGCTGGGCATCACGATATCGAGGAGCTCCTCGCGCTGTTGGCTGTAGTCGTATGCCGCCGTGAGCCGGAAATTGATCGTCTTCGGCTGAAGGCGTACCTGGCCGCCGGAAGCGGAGCCGAACTTCGTGCCGCTGATGTTGAGCGTTGTGGGCAGGTCGTCGAGGACGGATTCGACTTCCGATTCCGCAAGCGTCCAACCCGTCGCCGCACCAATCGCGGTGCCAGGCTGCGGAAACGACGCAAGGAAATCTTCCCACGTGTACGTCGACACGGAATCCGGCTCGGAGACCGTCTGCCGACCCTTCGCCGTCTGCGTCCACGAGGCGACGATGCGCAGCTTGCTGATCGACTTTGGCGGGTGCGTGACGCTCAGAGACGGCGGGTCGCCGATACCGTTGTAGCCGATATCGTGCAGAACATCGCTATCGACTAGGTGCGTGCGGCCGAGCGCGAGCGTGGTGCGATCCCAGCGCCAGACTTCCGGGCGAGCGACAAGGACATTCTCGGGGTCATCGGAGGCGCCTTGGCCGAAGCAGAGCGGGTCGTAGTATTCGGCGTCGAGGCGGTCTTCGATCGGCGCATCGGGTTCGTAGTCGAAGTCCTCGCCGATGCGCAGCGCGTCTGCGGCGGCGGTCAGGATGTCGTCGGAGGACGGCGGCAGGCAACGGAATGTCAGCTCGATTGTGGATCCCGCCATCCCCGTAGGCAGCGGCACCAGACGGCCGCGAGCGAGATGGACTGGTGCCGGATCGGTGTCGCGTTGCTCCCATAGGTCAGCATAGCGGAGCGCGATCGGCATCCAGCCCCCGACACCGGGATTTTTCGCGACAACGCGGAAGGTCGGCTCAATCTTTCGACCGTTGCGCTGCTCGGTGATGACGGCTGAGAGCACGACATAGGCATCGCCGGCTTCAGCCAAGGGCGAGAACGGGGCGTCGAAGGACTCGATGAACTGGAGTCGGAGCATCAGAAACCTCCAACTTCTTCGGTCACGAGCTGCCACGAATACTGCGCGTCCGCTTCGTTAAAGGTGATATCCCATGGTTCCCATACCATCACTTCATACTGGAGCCGTGCGAAGACGCGCACTGGCTCCGTCGCGGCGGACGACAGCGTGATCGTCTTCCCCGAAAATGTGAATGGTATGTCCTCAAATCCGAGCGTAAGCGCACGAGCCTCATGAACCTTGCGGGGGAAGAGGGCTGTGCTGCTGCCAACGGGGATGACGACGCACAATTCTCCAGGCGGGACGATGCTGAAGGTCTCGCCCGGCCACAGATTCGCGAGCGCGGGCGGGCGCATGTCGTCGGCACCGCTGGAGATGCGGATCGCGTATAGGCGGAACATCGGATCGGCCAAGTTCACAATACCGCCGTTCCATGTGCGCGTGATATTTGCTGATCCGGAGATCGGCGACATTTCAACCGACAGATTAAGCGCAGTCTGCCAGCCGATTCCGAGCGCCGGGCATAGCAGTTTGGTGTGTCCTTCGAATTCTGCCATCAGTAACTCCGCGTCGCGACTTCGAGGTCACGCTGGAATTTTTTGGCTTCGACCTCGTCGCCGTAGAGCGTGGTCTTACGGCCTGCAACATCCAACTGCACCGCGATGGTCTGACTGGGAGGCTGCGCATTCTGCCGCCGGATGCTGTCTCCGATGACATCGCCACCGTACACGCGACCGCTGTACGCCGAGGGATCCATGTTGACTCCCAGCCGCTTACGGAACTGCTCTCGACCAGCAGCGATACGCTCGTCCGTCGTCATGCCCTGCAAGCCGATGTCGATGTTTCGGTCGCCCCAAAACTTTCGATTGAACGACCGCCCCCGATCGTCTCTTCGCTTCAGAAGATCGTTGATGTACGGTTGCTCTTGTGCGCGGACGAGATCGGACTGCGCTTTCCAAACAGCGGCGTAGGATTTGTCCAAGTCGCTGAAGAACCACTGTGCAGCCTTCTGGCCGAGCATAAACGCTCCGGCCAGCGTTGTACCGAGCAGCAGCGCCGCCGAAGTCACGCCGCCGATGGCCGCGCCGACACCCGCGAGTGCAACGCGGAGCCCTCCTGCAGTAGCCCCGGCAGCTCCAACGGCTCCTGCCGCAGCACCAGCAGCGCCACCGGCTGCACCCGAAGCGGCTCCAGCGAGGGAGAAGACACCGCCGAGGGCTTTGAAGAGCAGTCCGGCTCCCGTCGTCAGTACTGAGAACAAGCCGACCATGCGCGTCAGCCCGAGAAACAGGCCGAGGGTGGCGATGTCAGTGTTGAGATAATCCAAGACAGGCTTGAAGAAGTCGCCGAGGCTCTTCACGACACCCTTCAGCATCTCGAATGCATCAGAAAACCGTCGAGCAAATGCCACGACCTGATCGCGAGCGGTATTCAGCCACTTGAAGTTGACCGCATTGCCTCCGGAGACGACAGCCCAGGCATCCATCGCGAACTTGCGCACCTCGACGAAGCCGTCACGCAGCGTGTTGAGCCAGCCGTAGTCGGCATCTTTGCCCTCCCACAGGAGGCCGATCTGCCGCCGTACATCTGCCCACACATCGCGCAGGATCACAGTTTTCTTAACGGCGGTATCGAGCCAGGGCGTCTTGATGTCGTCCGTATTGCCGCTGACGATTGAAAACGCATCTTCCGCGAAAACTCGCGTGTCCCGGAAAGCTTCAACGGCGACCTTCGCAATCTCTTCTCGACTCTTGACGAGCCAAGCCGTCAGTTCCTGCGAAGCTTTCGTGAGATCCGGCGTCAGAGCGCGGCCGATCGTGAGCTGCACGCCTGCAGTCGCCGTCTTCAGGTTCTGGACGGCGCGGCTGTACGCCTCGGCGTTCGCGATATCATCCTTTGTCGCGATGGCACCGGATTGTTCGAGAGTCTTTCGATATTCGTCGATCGCCTTCCGTCCGCCGTTGAGCAGCGGGATCAATTTGACACCCGCATCCTCACCAAAAAGGCGCATCGCAACGCGTGCCTTCGCCGACGGATCTTGGATTTTCTGGAATGCATCGGAGATCTCGAGCAGTCCTTCGACGCCGCCCCTAGATGCCTTGTCGATGTCGATACCGTATTTCTGAAGCTCGAAAAGTGCCTGACCTTGCGGAGACTGGCTGTTCCTGAACTCGTCGGCGGCTTCACTGAGCTGCTGGCGCTCCTTTTCGAGCTGCAGTCGGGCGGCATCGCCGAAGAGACCAGACCGACGATCTCCAGACGCGTAAATTTGGTTGAGCGATCCGTCGATCTGCGCGATCCGCTGCTCAATATCCGTGATCGAGGCTTTGCGCGCTTCCAGGTCAGCGGCAGTGAAACCAGAGATGACGTCCTGCAGTCCCTCACGGTTGCCCAGCCGAGCAGCTGACGCGGCTTCTTTGGCGGTCATGTTGAGGAAGTCGCCATACTGCCCCTGCGCCTTCAGGATGTTTTCCCTGAGCGTCAAGAATTCGTTCGAGATCGTCGCGATCTGCGTCACGAGCTCGTCGCGGTCGGTGCCTGTCAGGTCGGCGGCGTAACCAAGGACAGCGACATCGCTCGTGGATCCACCAATACGCTGAGCGTCGATGCTGATGGACTTCAGGCTGGCCGCTGAATCCTTCGCGGCCTTGAGCGCCGCAGCCGACAGCGACGACATCTTGGTTGCGAGGCCACCGACGGCAACACTGGCACCGAGCGCGCCCACACGGATGCCCCGGAATGTGCCGGCAGCGCCGAGGCGGGTAAGCTCCTTGGCTACGACCTTCGTCTTGCGTTCAACGGCATCGAGGCCACGTCCCATCGGGTCGAACACGACACCACCACGCCGGCGCGCATCGGATAGCGAATCCGAGACCGTCCGGGCAAAACCGCGCAGCCCACTGGCGGCCTGTCGGAGGCCGTCGAGGGTGAATCTGGTTTTGATCTCGGGTGTCGTTGCCATTCTCTATCTCACTCGGTCAGCGCGTTCCATGCTTTCTCGTTTCCGGACATCGCCGTCGCTACTGCCTTGGCTATCTCAAATGTCCGGAGCTTATCCATCTGCCGCAGCGTCGCCGTTCTCGCGGCAAGCTGGCCCAGCGTCAGATCTCCGGCGCTACGGCCTGTCCGGCATTCGAATTCGACGGCAAGCTTGACTATGCGGACGAGCGCGCCGTCGAGGTTCAGTCCGCCTTGCGTCCAGCGGTCTTTCGCTTTCCGGGCGACTGGGGCAGCGCTGCCGTCTCCGGCGTTAGGGTCGTCAACATCGATTCCAAGATCGGCAACAGCAGCGCTGACACGCGGGTCAACCCGAGCGCCTGGAGCTGGCTGGCGATCATCATAAAAAAACTCTGGAGCGTCCCATGCTCGCGCAAAAGCGTTTCGACCGCTGCGAACCACAGAGCGAGCCTGAAATCATCCGGCTTGCCGAGAAGCGCTTCCTCGTATTGAGCATTGCCAGGTCGATCCAGCGCGCACGCAGAAAATGCGGCGACGGCACGTGGCGCTCTACGGAACAGATAAATGAGGGCATCCTGCTTGTCGGCTTCGGTGTCGTCACGACGGGCCGGATCGAGAAGCTCGAGGAGATCCTGGTATTTTCCGAAGATCTCGCAGATTTCCGTGATTGTCGGCGCGCGAACCTGGAAGGTCTTTCCCTGCACCGTGACGGTGATCTTCTGGTGCTGAATCGCGGCCAGAAGGTCTTCCGGCGAGAGAATATCGAGATGTTCTGGAATATTAGACATGCGTTCCTCCTTGCATGCATGCAAGGAGCCGGAGTAACCCGGCTCCTGATGGATTAGGCGTTGACGATTTTCCGCTGGCCGGTGAGCGTGCCGTACCCCTTGTCGGCGGTGGTGTAGACGGATCCAGTCAGTCCGACGGTGTTCACGTTCTCGGTGTCTCCGGAAGAGATCGCTCCGGACGGGCGGAATTCGACGTCAGGGAGATACAGGGTCATCGGAACACCGTTGTCGCTGTCGGCAATCATCCCGATGCTCATGAACTCGCCGCGCGTACCGGATGCCGACATCACCTCAAGATTCAGAATGCCGGCGGCCGCCGTGATCTCCGGGAGCGTGTACGCGATCGCGAGATCCGCGTCGGCACCTGCGGGCTTGGACGTGACTTCGATCAGGTTGGTAGCGGAGTGGAACGTGAAGTGCGTGTTCTCGACGAAGTCGACATCGGCACCGTCAGAGATGCCCGTCACCGCACCGTTAACTCCGGGAATTTGGTAGATGCCCGGCACGACCGCGTCTTCGATGATCAAGGTGCCGTTGGCCACGGCCTCCTGCTCAAGATACTTCTGCTCGGCGACGAAGGTGGCTGCATACGTCAGATCCGTGAAGGCCGACAGCTCGTTGATATTGACGGTGCCTTCCTTCAGCGTGGTGATGTTGCGCAGAAGGCGGCGGTCTCCAAATTCGTTTGTGTAGACGGGTTGCGTGGTGATGTTCGGTTCGAAGTCAACGCTCGCGGACGGCCCCCACTTAAGCCACGACTTGTCGCCGTGCCTCCGGAAGAGGTTGATGCAGCCCATCATCCTCTGCATCTTCGTGAGCTGTTTTACTGGATATGTTGCCATTTTGTTCTCCCAAAGAATTCAGGCGTATAGGTTGATGTCGGGCGCGCTATCCAGCGTTTGGATCTCGCAGGTGTAGGTCATGGTCTCGACGAGGAGCATTCCACTCGAGGTCGGCTGGCCATCGATCGCCGTCGTTCCGGTGTAGATCCACTTGTTGACCCCGCCGAAGCCGAAGTCCGGCTTTACGAACGCCTTCTCGACGTCACAGCAGGCGGACTCAATGATGTCTTCGGCATCTGCCTCGTCCTCGTGAACACCGATCTGGATGTCGACACGGTAGCGGCGAGTGACGGGACGATCTCCGACGGTCGGATGCCCAGGATTCGGCGTTGAGGCTTCGGTGACTGCAACGAGGCCAACCGGAAAGTTGCTCGTCTGGAAGTCGCGCCCGTGTCTGCTCATGTTGTGCGCGCCCTTGATCGAAGGCACGGTCGAGAGCCTCGTTTTTACGGCATTTCTGAGCTGTGTGCGGACGTGCGGCATGCGGATCGGCTATCCCTTGAGGACGATGGTCAGCATACCGTAGCCGTCGCTCCTGCAAGATTCGATGTCGAACGACCGATCTCCGATGACCAGCTCATCGCGCCCTTCGTTGAGAAAGGTGTTCTCTGGCTTCCCGGCTGCGCGGCTAGGTTCGAGACGCAGGGCATCGGCCATGGCGCAGCGGGCGATCGGAACGCCGTACATCATCGTGATGCCGTCCGCGTCAGCCACCTCCGACGACGCGTTGAAAATGACCTGAAGCGGATCGGATGCGGTAGTGCCATCATCCCGATGCCGGATCCACGTAGCGGGTGCCGGCTCCGAGAAGGTTCGCATGAATATCCGGGGGAGTGGGGCGAAGATGCGGGCTGTCATCAGCCGACCCCTAAGAATTTGTCGGCAACCACATATGTTGCCCGAGCGTCGACAAAGGCGCCATCGACGAGACGGAATCCTTCGCGAATCCACCGATTGTCGGACGTCCTCTCAATGAAGCTGAGTCCTGGCACGGTAGGGCACCCGACGAAAATCCCGACGACGAAGCCCGTGGTGTCATTTATGGCGATGAAATCTGCGGGCATCACGCTACCTCCAAAAGCGAAAATTGAATCTGGATCTCGCCGCGGCCACCATCGCCGCCACGCCCATCGACCATGTTGTTGCAAGCGCCTCCACCACCGCCCGGCGTACCACCGTTGCCACCATCCCCTGTGCCTGTCCTATTGGTGCAGCCACCGGAGCCGCAGGCGCCAAAGCGATTATCGGGTCCATCTTGGCCGTTCTCTCCCTCGCCAAAACCAGACTGTACTTGCCGAAGAGGGTCGGCTGCATAAGCGTATCCGCCAAGATGGGAACTGCTGGCTTTGATGCTCCCGCCTTGTCCAGGTCCGTTTTGATTCCCGTAAAGGCCGGAGAAGGAGGAAGTCGTTGGATCAGGGGTACGGAGATCGGCGAACGCCAGCATCTCTTGCCAAAAAGACCTCATTTCGGGTTCAGATGCGCTGCCTTGGTATCCGCCGACGGCATGAGGGTCGTTGAACGTATATTGCGAGTAATTGTAGAACTGCGAGGAGGACCCGGGCCGGGCTGCCCCATCGTCCCACTCCTCCTCGGGATCTGGAATGTGTGCGCCTGGGCCGCCTGCGCCTACGAATAGGTAAAACTCCTGCTTCATATCTGCCAGTGTGGACTGGAAACTGTAAGTGCCACCTGGGAAGCCGCCGTAGACGGCTGGATCGGGGGACAAAGCACCACCTCCGCCACCGCCGACAAAAAAGAGGTCAGCTTGGACGATATCCTTGGTAAGCGCCAGCGGACCACCGTAGTCGGCTTGCACGAGTGCGAGCCATGTGTCTGGCCACGAGCCAAGATCAAGAGATTCCGTGATGCGTAGGAAAGGCTGGCCGCCATTGACTGTGAGAACGCGCTTGCGAACGAGCGCGCCAGAGGTTGCACCACCGCTGGATCCGCCGATGATGAGAGATGGCTGCATCATGTCAGTTCTCCAGGATCTTGACAGCGGTCGCGGTGTCGACGGCACGGAAGCGCAGCGTCCTCTCGCCGCCGGCCAAATTGAAAGGATGGTATCCGGCGAGGAGAGTCCACGATCTCGCCGCATCCCAGGCATCGGCGCGCACGACTTCAACGCTACTGGCCGCGTAGATCATCCCAAGCGTCGTCGTCTCGCCGAGCTCGTGGACGGTGTCGGCGGATGTCGAAGCGACTGAAAGCGTGGAGACGCGAGCGGAATCGAGGACGATGCACTCAAAGCTGTCGCCGAGCGAACTGACGGCGGTCGGGATTGTATTGGCCATGTCGCGGCTCCGGGAATGAAAGGAAATGGTGGTGCGCAGCCGACACAAGGAGGAAAGCCGGCTGCGGTGTGGTCTTCACCGTTAGATGAAGACGACTCTGACGATCGCGCGCGGCTTCTCTGCGTATGCCAGGAAGTTGGTCTCGGCGATCAGGTCCACGCCCTTGCCGAACGGCATCAGTTCAGAACCCATGTAATAGGGCAGCCCAATAGTGTTCGCGGCTTCGAGGGTGTCAGCAGGCGAATAGTTCACCTTCAGGAGGCCGTTCGCGTTCGGGATGAGGAAGCCCTCATCATCCGGGATCGTCTTGAGGCCGTTGCCGAGATCGGTGATGTCGACTGACTTCACTTCGACGTTGTCGGCCATCGGGAAGCCAGGACGTAGGTCGTCGCGACGCTGCGCGCCGTCCAGCCAACGGTCATAGGCATCCTTGTTCCAGGGGTGAGCGACGAACTTGTCGAAGACGGGCGCTGGCAGCGCGAGGGTGAACTTCGAGAAGGTGTAGCCACCCAGCTCCTTCTCCGCAGCGCGCTTCATCTTGATGACGGCATCACGAAGGTCGAGACCAGCGTCGCTGAGGTCAATCGTGAACTCGTTGCGATCTACGCCGAACTCGTCGAACCAGTCGTAGAGGATGCTGCCGTCGGCATCGTAGAGTACGCCCTGGACTGCTCCCCACTTGCCGGCATCGATCGTGGTGTTCAGGAGATCGACAAGGTCGGAACGCTTCTCAGCGAGCCTGGATTCGACGCTTTCCATCGCGTTGTCGGAGCCGAACTGGCGCACGCTCTGGACTTCGCTCGCCATAATGGCATCGAACTCAGGATAGTGCGGAACGTCGAACTTTCGGATACGGCGCTTCTTGTTCGACTGTCCGCGGCCAATGTAGCCGCGAGGCTGCGACTTCACGATGCCGATTTTGCCGTCCTTCTCTTCGATAGAGACGGTCGCGGTGTTGATGCCGGATTCCGCGAAAGTCGCGAAGCCGTCGACGGTCGTCGCCCGGGGAGGCAGGATGTTGATAGCGGCTGTCAGCGACATGAAGCTGAAGATGTCGCTCTTGAAGACGTTAGCGAGGTTCATTGTGAAAACTCCTGTTCACTTTTTGTTCTGGAGACGAGATCAGCGCGTCTCGCGGACGATGACGTGTTCCTTCGCCAGCAGCGGAGCCGCCTCGGCGACGGTGAGGCCCGCTCCGGTGACGAGTTCGCTGGACTTGACGGAGGCGTGGCGCACGATGGCGGTCGCCTTGAAGGCGGCGGCGCCGGTGACGTTGCGGCAGATGATGCCGTACTTCGCATCACCGTCGACGTCGGCATCCACAAGAGTCTGCGTCGCGAGAGCGTAGTTTCCGCCTTCGTCCGAGACGACGACGGATCCGGATGCGTACGTGCCGGCTACGAGCGTCACGACATCACGGCTGATGCCACCTTCGGCTTCGCGGTGCAGAAAGGCTTCGTCGAGAGCGCCTTGAGTAAGAACTGTAGGCATGGATGTTTCTCCTGGTGTTTGGCGCTTAGCGCTGCTTGTTGCTGCGAGCCGCGTAGACGGCGGAAGGGCTGAAGGATTCGACGGCAGATCGAGCGGCGGGCTTGACCGTGACCGCTGCGTCAGCGACAGGCGCGCCGCGTTCGGCGATCGTCTTTGCGACGGCGGACTTGATGTCGGCCGCACGGGCACCGAGAGCGCGCATGTCGGTCACGACCTTTTCGAGTCCGTATCCCTTCGCGATGCTCCGGACGGCTTCGACTTCCTGCTTTTCTTCGTCGGTCGGGGCGTCGCCTTCGGCACGCTCGCCGTCGGTTTTCTCTTCCTCGGCGGCAGCCGTGGTGTCATCTTCGGCGCGTGCTCCGCGCAGTGCGCGGATGCGCTCAACGAGGTCGGCAGGAACTGCATCTTCTGCGGCTCCGATGGCCTCTTCGGCTGCGGCAACCGCAGCTTCCGCAGCGGCGACAATCTCTTCGATGTCCATGTTCTTAATCTCCTGGCGTTTCGGGGATTCCGCATTCCGGACGGACGGCAAAGGCGCGGATCCATGGAGACTGCGGATGAAGGAATTGGGGTCGGCTCCGACGGGCACGAGACTGCCTTCGGTCAGGAGCCATCTCTTGACGAGCAGCAGCGGCACATCGCCTTCGCGCTCGACCAACTCGGTGTCGCGGCGCAGGTCGTAGTCGTAGCCGGCCGAGATCTGACCGAAGTAGCCATCAACGATGTCCGGCAGCAAATCGGCATGCTTGCGAGCCAGTGAAGCGCGGCCGACGACGGCATCGCCCTCGACGCGCACGTCGTCGATCTTGCCGAGAATCTTCTCGATGCCGGAGTACGTGTCATGGCAGTCGATGAGCGGCATGCGGGGGGCGCGGGAAAGATCGACACCTGCGGCGACGAGGACTTCGTCGACTTCGATGTAGGAACAATCCATGCCGTCAGGTATCGGATGCGGCTGACGAGGATCAGGAAGGAAGCGTCTAACGGGATGTTCCGTCGTGATAACGATGTCGAATGACCTCGTTTCCTCGTCGACTGAGGTCGGAGGGCCGACGAACGCGCGGACGGAGCCAGGACGCGGCGCGCGCTGGTCAGGTGTCGGCGATGTCGGGGTCTTTGCGGGCATTCGCTCTCGTCTCAGATTACTCTGAGAGCGAGGGTCACCTGGCCGTCTGCAAGATTCGAGAACGATTACGAAGAAAAATGGAAGCCCCCGACATCGGGGGCTTCAAAGGGCGTTGAGCTGTTAGTGAATGCTGCCTGTCGTGAACTTCGCGAGATACTGATCCACGCCGACAACCATGAACCCTGCAATCCAGTTGTCGGATTTTACTGCCGCCTCTACGTCGCGGAGCTTCCAAGCTCCATCGAAGGGAATCCAAAGCGCGTCCTCGGGATAGTGCGACAGAGCATGGCGGCGTTCCGCGAGCGCGAAGTGCGCCGCGTATT
This sequence comes from Agrobacterium sp. LAD9, assembly GCF_003031125.1. NCBI lineage: Bacteria > Pseudomonadati > Pseudomonadota > Alphaproteobacteria > Hyphomicrobiales > Rhizobiaceae > Agrobacterium > Agrobacterium sp. LAD9. The sequence goes on from NZ_PHGS01000002.1 coordinate 299,275, forward strand.
CGTCGTCCTTCTGCACCGTCCAGATATATGCGCCGAGATCGTCGTACTCTTCGTTGACTTCGGCGTTGGAGCGGGTGGACAGGAACCAGATGGCGCGAGCGTGGAGAGATGCCAGAGCATCCTCCAGGTCGCCGACGGCGGTGAACGGCTGGTCGATGTCGACGAGGGGCATCGTGAGACGGTAGCTCATGCCGCATACTCCTCTTCGATCTCCGACAATGGAATGTCCGTGTCGAGGATCTTCTGCAGGAACTCAGCGAAACGCTCATCCGATACCTTCTCGATGCGGTTGCGCTCAGGCTGCTGGCTGTCGATGAGGATGAAATAACGCTCACCCTCGTGCTGGTGCATGTCTACCATAAACATCTGACGTGCCTCCTTTGGTTGATCAGATGCCGCAGGAGTACCGGACCTTTTGAAGCCGTCAATCGCCAATGTCATGCAAAATAGTCGTTTGTTATCATGGTGATAAAAATATCATCACGGAGTTATCCGTGATAATTTGCAGGCTTTTCGACTATCTTCTTCGGGCGTTTTCACGCACTATCCAAGGCTGGCGCTGTTTGCCCGGCGACATTGCCTCCGGGTGATTGAGCATCTTCGATCTGGCTGGTCGCCAGCACCGTGCCGAAGTCCATGCCTTCAAGAGCAGGATATGCGCCGTATTGGAGGCCGAGCATCTTCGCCCTTTCCTGATCCCGGGCGTTCTCGGCATCGATCTCCTCGATGTCTTCGCCAAACGAGGCGGCAACGCGCTTGCGGCTGGTGAAGCCGTTGCGGACAGCCTCCGCGAACGCGGCGATCTCCTGGACCGGATGTATGTGACCGCGTGCCGGATTCATCCAACTGATCTGCTTGTAGTCGTCGACAGTCTTGCCAGCCGCTGGCTTCCAAAGGCCGGACAGGTAGGCCTCATCGACAAAACGCTCCCAGATCGGCTGCGAGAACTGGCGAACCATCATGTGGTACTGCAGGGACTCGAAATAGCGCTGGCACTCGAGCATGACAGCGCGATACTGACGGTCTCCAAGCTTGTCGAAGTTCAGCGTCACATGCTCAACGGCGAGGCCGAAGGCGACTGCGATTTCCGACAGGGTCTCGCGCTTGTACGCGCCGAAGTTCGGATCGACAGCCGAAGGTGACGAAAACTTGATATCGTGGCCGGCAGGCAGGACGGTGAGTGTGTTCGGCTCGTAGCCGATGTATCCGACACCGTCGTCGCCTACACCATCAGGCGTGAACGCAGGATCCTCTTCGACACCAGGCGTCGTGACGAAGGCCACGTTCATGGACTGCGACTTCTTCGATTCCAGATGCGCGTCCGAGAAGGTCTTGTGATTGTCCGAGGTATTGAGGGCAGCAGCACCATGGGGATATCCGCGGGTATCCGAGAAGCGGTCTGGCATATAGACATGCAGAACGTCCGAAGCCGGGACGCGCTTCGGCAGACCGCCGTTGCCTTGCGCGAGAACGACGTCGCGCGGGTGATAGTCGTACATGTGATATGCGACGACCCGCTCGATAAGATTGCGCTCGACGCCCGATACGATGATATTCCCGGTCGGCGCGATCTCCGTCTTGTCGAGAGGGACGTAATCGGCCTCAAGGAGCTGAACCTGGAAGTTGATCCCAGATTTCATGTCCCCCGGCTTGCGGGGCCTGAAGCGGCCGAATCCTTCGCCATCGCGCCCGGCAACGAGGCATGTCAGCCACTGCTGACCATAGAAGTCGAGCTGGCCACGCGCATCGGATTCCCGCGTCCACTGGTTCCAGAGCTTCAAAAGGACAGGATCCTGCACGTTCGACGGCTTGATGCCATAATGAACGACGTTGTTCGCGAGCTGCCTGCACGCCTGTCGATAGAAGGCGTCATTGACGTATGTCCGACGGCTCCTGTTCCGGACGCGCTCGATCTCGGTGTTTGCCGCGTTCGGCCCCGAGCCGTGCGCAGGCTGCAGGCGAGCGGCGAACGACGCTGCCTCAAAAAAGGTGCCGCCGCTCGTCCGGAATGCTGCCTGGTTGTCGAAGAGCGCAGATCGCGCCTGCGACAGTACGCGCATGCGAGAAAGGCCGCGGGATCTTGGCACAGGCTGCGCCTTTGGCTTGGTCGAGGAGTTTCGGGTGCTGCTGGTCGATTTCGCGGCCATGATCACAGCCCCCTGCGCGGAACGATGCGGAACTGCTGAATGGCAGCGGGACGGGAGATGCCTTCGACTTTGGCATCGTAGGCAGCGTAGAGATCCTTGAGAATGGCCTCGTAGTTGTCGCGGCTCGTCCATGTGACGGTTCCGCCGCCGGGGCCTTGCGTCGACACGGACGCGGTTCCCATGGCGATGGCCTTCTCCAGTTCGACGATCGCTTCCTGAAGCATCAATGGCTCCCAGAAACGGTACTTGCGGATCTTCACGTTCATGCTGCCTCTCATCCCCACCGCGTCGGCTTGATCTGCCGCACGGTTCTCCGCTTCACCTGTTTCGGCGGCGGCGCTTCCTGAACTGTATCGGGAGCAGCCCTCTGCTCCGCAGCCTGCGCTTTCGCCTTCCTCACGATGGCAGACGCTGGTGCCACTTTGGCGGCGTCTGCGATCAAAAGGAGATTCTTCGTGCGCTCGATCGCGTGGGCGGAGAGGTCGTCACCGACATAGTCGGCGTACAATTCCCCAGTCACTGGATCGTGCGGTACTTTGGGGATTCCAAGGGTGTCCGCTGCAAGATTCAAGTCGCGCCACCCTTTGTAGGAAGCCTGCAGTCCCTTCAGCGCTGCGTAGGCATATGCCAGGCACATCCAGACCTCTTCGGCGCGGCAGCTCTTCTTCGGCTGCCAGTACCACCCGGTCTTGAGCTTCTTCCGTTCCTCACACATGAGCTTGTCGAGGTAGTCGGGCATGATGCCGAGCAGCGCGTCCGGCACCCACATGGCGGTGTCACCGCGCATCTGAACGAGACGGAAGACGGCATCGCGCGCGAGCTGGGAATCGATGACGTAGAACTGGGATCCGGTCTTGGAGGATCTCGAAACCTTACGAGGCCAGATCGTCGCCGAGCGAGTGCCCTTGGTGTTGTTCCGACCCTTGATCGCCCACACGTTCCGGCTCTTCGGGAAGCTGGCCGCGAAAGCCCTGGTCTCGTCCGCGTAGTGGCCACCGAGGTCGATGGCGGTCGCAATGATGGCCAGTTCCTTGCCGTCGCGTTTCCTGAAGCGGCGATTGATGAGACCGCGCAGGCGGTTGTCAGCGGACGGATCCCCGGGTGCGCCCTCGACGATCCAGTGGCCGATGACACGAGCCTGTCCGTAGCGGTTGAAGCCGACCACAGTGGCCTCGCGCGATGCCAGTTCTTCGAGATGGTTGCCCTCTTTGTTCGTCTGGGTATCGACACCCATGACGAGGACGACGACATCATCCGGCACCTCGGCGGGATAGGGCCGGCACATGCGCGTGAGTTCCGACGACGACAGCGCCGTCGTCGACATGTCGTCGTAGGCGATGCCCATGACGTTGTTGACCCACGTCTTCCGCTCTTCCGGATCCTTGTGTTTGTTCAGGAAGCTCTGCCCTAGGAGCTTCCAGGCAGCCTGCCCATTCTCCGACAGCCATTGCGGAATATACATCCCGCGGCGACCAGGGACCTGCCAAGAATCCGATGGTCGGTATTCTGTCGTGGCGTCTATGAATTCCTTATGCGTGAAGCATTCCCTGCCGTTGATCGTCAGGGGTGTCTCGAAATGGTCGTGCTCGCGGATAGGCTCGTGGCAATAGCGGCATTCGTAATGGACCTCAGTCACAAAGCCTTTGGCATCGCGGGTCAGCTTGAAGCCGTAGGGCGTGTCGCGTTCACCCCATTCGAATACCTGCATCTCTCTACAATGGGGGCAAGCATTCCAAGGTTCTTGCTTGTCGGACTTGTCATAGCGTTCCGTGGTGTTGCAGTCGCCTCTTGTCGTTGGAGACGAGATCAGCACAAGCTTTGGGCGCGAAAATTCGCCACCACGCTCCATGAAGAGGTCTGCCTTGCTGCCCTGCGACCCGGCCTTCATCTTCCATGCATTCGCGGAGTACTCATCTCCCCAATTGTGCTTGGATCCGTAGCGTCGGAAGTTGTCATCGCTGGCAGCGCCGACGAGTCGCAAAACCGCACCGTTGGCGAACTCGATAAGGTTCCAGGTGTCTTGGCTTTCCCCGCGCTTCGGTCTGCGCCGTAGCGCACCGAGGGCTGGGCAGATCTCGAAAAGCGGCTCGATGCGCTCCTTGTAGTAGTCTTGAGCATCCTCGTCAGTCGGCTGCGCAATGGTGACGCTCTCGCCGAGATAGGCAAGGATGTAAGCTGCCAGCGCCGACAGAAGCAGCGACATGCCGACACGTGTCCCTTTGGTCGCGTCGATCTCGGACGTCTCGGGATCGAAGTACAGCCTCAGGAACTCCCTCTGATACCCGGTCAGTACAATCTTGCCGGCGCGTTCGGTCTTTGTGGGAGGGAGGTCAATGTTTTCATGCATCCATGTTTCAGGATCCATCCAGGGCGCAGGCTGCAGAGCGTCATCCCGCAACGTCGCGATACCCTCTCGGAGCGCGGCGATGCCCCGCGTAAAGTCGATAGGAAGTGAACCCGCAATAAGACCGTGGTCGGCATTGAGCATGTCAGCTCCAATCAGTGAGCGACTTCTCAGTCTTCAGACTGCCAAGAACCTCACGCATAGCCTTGTCGGCTATCGCTCTCACATGGTCCGCGAGCGATGGATCTACGGCGACTGCGATCTTATCCGGGAGAGACATGGCCTTCGCTTTGATCTTTGAGTAGTCCTTGATCCACAGGTCGAGAGCGTCTGAAACCGGGATCACAGCCTTCAGTCGCTCCAGCATGTCCAGCTCCGCAACAACGGCCTGGGCGACGGCTCGCCGCCGTTTCGCCTCGTCCTCCGTCATCTTCCCGTCCTCGCTGTCGCCGAACTTCTCCGCTGCGGATTTGGCTGCGCGCTCCTCTAGCCATCTGACGACTTCGGCGACGTCCAACTCCCATGCGATCCCTAGATTTCGGTCAGCTTGGGTGACGAACGGGCATCCTTGATCCAGCCATTTCTGAATTGTGTTGCGATCCCGGTTCAGGAGGAGCGAGCACTGCTTCACGGAAACCGTGCGGAGCTTGGCGGCTTCTCGTTTCGATGCCGGGGGTGCTGTTTCATCCGGGGGGATGCTGACGGATACGGTAGTTTCAACGTCAGTTTCCGCATCCTTTATGATCGGATCGGCGGTCTTCCTGCGGGCCATGAAATAAAAACTCCCATTAAACTCAGGCTTATTGGGAGGTCCGCCGCTGCAAGATTCAATTCATCGGCTGAGGGGGTGCTGATGTTGAAGCTCTGGAAAATTTTTTGGAAGGAGTGACAGCCTGGGGTCGCGAATTACCCGCACCGGGGTGACGGCCTCAGGAGCCTCCGGGCGATGTCAACCGAAGACTTTGAGTGCTAGCCGAGCGCGGCGTCGATAGTTGTCGCAAGGATCTGCCAAACCCTCCTGAACCCATTTGTCGAGCATCTCGGCAGCAACACGCTTGCCATGTTCGAGATCGATGCATGGCTCGTCGAGGCTATCACAGGAGTAGCTTGCCTCCGGTATCTCAATGCAAAGCCATGCTGCCAAGCCATCGCCCCATTGGTCGATGCCCGCAATCTCGTAGCCATTGAGGCTGCCGCGCCAGGTGGTGTCGGAAGTCTGCTGCCACGCGATTGTCATACCGCACCTGCCTTCACGACACCGGCATCAGCCATCCACGCTGCCACGTAGGCCTCGACCTGCATCTTGGCCTCGTTAAGCGACGATGCCTTGCGGTCCGTGTAGTAGTGATCGCCCTCACGCAGGAGGCAGTCAGGAGACCATGATATATGATCGCTGTCGCCGTAGAACTCGGTGACGACAACATTGCCTAGGTAGGCAATGAGATATGACTGCCCGTCATCGACCCAGCGCACGAGTCCATTCGACACGTAGACGACAGGTTCTTTCCGCGCCTCGGCGACAGGTTTTGACGATACCGGCAGCATGTCTTCCGTGACGAGTGAGCCGGGAGGAAGGGCGGCGAGCGCAAGCAGTTTGGCCATGTTGTCGCTCATGCCGCACCTCCGACTTCCCACATCCATAGACCATCGGGGCCGATCACACGCCTGCGGCACGCCTTGGAATCGACCTCATCCACGAAGGGGGTGTCCTTAGCCCATTCAGCGAACGCGTCCATTCTCCTGTCGAGTTCCGCCTCCGCAGCGACGGCCGCATCGATCTGCCCGGCCATCTCCTTCAGACGATCCACCGACAGCTTTTCCATGTAGGACTCGACACCCCTCTGGTAGTTGTAGCTGTCGTTCGACGGCACCATCACGGTGACCTCATCATGCTCTTCAGCAATCATCTCCCGGAGGAAAGCCTCCTGATACGGCTGGAGCGCAGCCGGCCGAAGCGGCGCGATCTCGATGCCGGGCTTGCGGTTTGCGAGGGCGGCGATTGTCCATTCTTCAGGTGACTGGGTCATGCATCGTCTCCCACCGGCAGCACCGATTCGACGTAATCCCAGACTGCGGCAGCCTCTTTCGCGATCCGTTCCTCAATCGAAGCCCACGCCGCAGCCTTCTCGGCATCGGACATGATCTTCCGGAAGACGATCTCGGTATCGAAGGAAGGGGTAGGGATCCGGCTGCCGTATTCGTATCCCAGCCTCGCCATCTCTGCGTGGTACGCCTGAAACCACCTGTAAGGCGGCAGGAACGCATCATTATCGCCAGAGAGTTGCGCACGAATGGTGGCCGCAAACTGCTGTCGATGGACATCTCCCGGCTTACCGGCAGCGATGTCGATCTGAGCATGGTGCTCTGGTGTCCACGTGGTCGCGCTCATGCGGCACCCCCATCGCGGAAGGTGACGTATCCCTTCGCGTCGATATAGGAATCGCGAAAATCGGCCTCGGTACGGTTCGCAGCTTTGGGGATCGCGGTGATCGTCCCGTAGTCGTTGATGACCTCAAGGCTGTCAGACCCGACGGGGATGTCATCCGCGCCGAACGCACGCGCGTAGGCTTTGTTGGGTTCGTGCAACGCCTGAGCCAGGCGCCTGCAGGCGTCCGCAGACCACACCATGAACTGCCGGGTCTCGTCGAAAGTCCCCTCGCGCTGACCGACTGCCAGATGCGACATCTTTGGATCGATATCGCCCGAATTCGACAACTCCGGCAGCATGTTGAGGATCAGGAAATCGAAAGGCTTGCCGTCGTTGTTGTGTCTGAGGGTCTCGCCCTTGACGTACAGGCTGCCAAGCAGCTCGCCTCGCGGGCCACCATCGCGCTCGCCGATAAACGAGAACACCGTTCCGGGTGGGAGCGCGAGCATCTCTGTGTGCGTTACGATCTTCATTCCATCCTCCTACGGTTACAGGATCATGGTGTGCGCCGCCGATGCTCGACGCAAACGCCGGCGGAAATTGACGTGACGGCTTCCTTTCTCCTGCACGCAGTGATAGCCGAGCTTCGAACAAGGAGGCGGTGATGAATGAGTGGGACGCATATAAGATAAAGATGCCGAAGACCGGGGAACGGGAGAACGACGTCTCCGTCCTGGAAGAGATCAATCATGTAGTTCATCCCGCCGCCGCTCGGCGCATCCTTGAGGACGGAAAAATCCGTGCAGGCATCGTTTATGATGAGAGCCGCATGAACAAGACGCGCCACCAGGTGGTCTGGCTGTCGGCAAACACCTGGACGAATGGTTCGATCTACGGAACGGTACAGTTCACGTTCCCATGGGAGAAGATCATCGAAGGCCGGCGCATGTATTGGGTGGAGGCGATGTCCTACACCAATCCTGCGTACAGGCTGCTCGTCACTAAAAAAGACGTCAGCCACCTGACGTTCCTGACCCCCTACGACCCTGCAGTAGATAAAGGACCAGTCCGCTATCGTGATGGCACTTGGTACTGGAATCACAAATACACATCGGAATTCATGGTCGATACCGATTTCGACCTGTCAGACTGCATCGGTTTCAAGGGTATCTCGCACAAGAAGGACGGATGCAGGATATACGGCTGGTCATGTGCCGAACGCGAGGCCCTGCATTTCATAACCGGGGGCAGGATGCTCGCGTTCGTTCTTAGCGGCGGAGTGCACTGCGTCGATCCCGCACTGCGGATCGTACCTTCCGGATCTTCATCTCGGCAGTTCTCGTATGACTTTGACAGCGCAATCAATGGGATCTGGTTCTCGCTAGCCCAGAACAAACACGTCAGCTTTGGGGGACCTATCCGAAAGACAGATAGCAGCAGGGCAGTCGTGATGGGCGCATTGGCGCTCCATGGCGCTGACCAACTGGACGAGGCTCGCAAGCTTGTCGACCTCCTGCATGACGAGGCGACCTTCCAAGCGGCATTAGAAGAGATAGTGAACGACCACTTCGGTATTTCCGGTTGGACGCTCCCCTCGTGAGCAAGACCTGAACTGCTGTCAGTACCGCGCCGTGATGCCATCCAGATCCTGCAGGATTCCCTGGAGCTGCATGCGAGTCGGATAGATCAGGTACGCGATCTGCAAGGCGCAGATCCCGATCTGAGCCGTGCTCTTCAGCGCAAAGTCCAGCGGCACGCCGTCGTCGTGCAGATAGATCGACAGGATGTGCGTCTCGCCAGGTTCCTTCCGGAGCTTCGTGCTCATGGAAAAAACCCTGCTCATTCGGGTGCGCGCCGAAATCGATCAAGCGCTCGTACAGGAATTCGAAGTGACCGCCGATCTTCGCGTCGGCCTTCTTGATGGCGCGTCGGATGGCTCCGGCCGTGAATTCCTCGCGGACAACCTTCCTCGACTTCTCGTCGTCGTTCCTCTTCATCCAGCGTGTCCAGCGTGCAGTATCGCCTCCGATGAAGAATCCATAGGATGCGTGCTCGAGGCAGAGCCGCAGCAGCGCCTGCGCCTCGTAGAGCTGTCCGCCCATGACTAGGCCGACAGCAGCACGATAGGCGGCATGTGCGCGCAGCAGGAACGTCATCGGCATCTGCGGATCCGGGTCCTTCGCGCCATTCAGCAGCCGATCGAACAGGGCATCAATGGCAATGAGGTCGCGAACCTCCGGACGCTTGTTGTGGAACGTCGCCCACTGGTTCCCGCGGAACTCGTCGAGGTATGTCGAGAGCGTGTCGAGTGCCCATCCGGGCGGTGGCGTTGTGGGGCGTGACGACATCGGGAACTCCTTTGTCGGGAATTTTACGTGTCGGAAGTGAGTCGTGACAGTGCCGAAGTTCCGGCAGCGCTCGAGAACGAAAATCGCCGCCGAGCTGGCGAGCCGGGCGGCGGTCGTGTGCTGCAGAGGCTAGCGGCCTCAATCTCGATCGATGAAAACCTTCGCGAGATCCTTCAGGAACTTATCGGATTCACTTTTGCGGACTCGATAGCGGTTCCGCCATGCGCCGTTCACGCTAATCTCGATCCTGTCGTATTCGGAGCCGTCGAAACACGAGAACAACGTGTCGTTTGCATCGAAGTCATCAGGGAGCGTCGTCCATGTGCCGGGCGACATCTGGTCACCCACATTCTCGACAGACGACACCTCAGCCCTTCCGAAACCTCCATAAGGCCCAGCAGATTCGAACTCGCGTGATTCCGCAAGCTTGTGAAGTGCGCTCGGCAGCCAACCGTGCTCGTGATGCCAAGCGGTATTCGATCCCTGAGCTTGATCGACAACCTCGATCTTCCTCCGGAGATCGGTGATCGCATCCACTACCCCGTCGATGACCCAGCGATCCCCATCCGGGTTGATCCTGCTGTTGTCATATTGAATCTGCTCCCACTCGTGCATTCGCCTCGCGCGGTCATGTGCCAAAGCGGTCACCAGCAGGTTCCTTTCGCCTTCGTTCAAGTTCAGTACCGGCATCACATCCTCCCTCGTTCAGGTGCCCATGAGAATGGTGTGCGCAGGCGGGGCACGGCGCAAACGCCGGCAGGATTCGATGACATGGAAAAGCCGCCCGGAGGCGGCTCGTGGGTCAGGCTGCTTTGGTTGCGTTCTGCCATAGCCATTGCGCAACGATGGCAGGTGCATGCCGCTTTGCGTCTTCCTGGTGTCGAAAGATCCCCTCGTGGGTCAGTATCCATCTGAAGAAGGGTGTCTCTCCATCGGATGACTGGCTGTGCACGCCGATATGGATCCGGTGCTCGCCACTATGGTCACATTGGATTTCCACGCACGGGTTGACGGGATCGCTTTCGATGTAGCCGTAAGAGCCATAGATGTGGTCTTCCCATCTCAACAGTGTTGGTACCCACTCAATAATGCTCATGCCACCCTCCTTGTGCTTGGTGCCTATGGAGAATGGTGTGCGCTGCCGACGACTGGCGCAAACGCCGGCGGAAATGCCTTGCCGCAGAAGTTGTCTCTAAGTAGTGTTCGGCAACTACTTGAGGGGTCAGGGGGAATCAGATGACAGAGTCAGCAACGCAGCATGCAGATGCCGCGCGTAGCGCAGAAATGCTCGGCAAGCCGTTGTTCGCAATCTTGCTCGTTATCATCTACGGCATCTATCGGATTTACCAGGAGGGCGTGTGGCCATCGTGGCCGAACGGTACCATCCTGGTCGTCGGCGGGATCGTGTCGGCTGCCTGCATCGTCGCATATATGAAGAGCATCGAAGGCGGACCCGGGAGAAGTTGGGCGAAGGCGTTCTCCGGCTTCGGTGGTCTAATCCCGTACGCCTATTCGCTGTATGTCATCGGGTTCGTCGGGATCTGGTCGCTAGTCCAGCTCTTTACCGTAGGATTTTCATGGGGCGGTCTGATTGCAGGACTTTTCGGCGTCCTCAACGGCTACAGAATCCTGAAGACGTTCTATGATATCACGGAGCTTTCGGTCGCTGCCGTCAGCAAGGCGTGAGGCGGTCATGAGCTATCCGCCTCCAATTAACGCACTCGAGAAACGGTTGCTCGCTGCAATCGCTGCCGGCCATCCTGAGCGCCGCCTGGAAGTCTCTGTACGAGGCCAGCGTATGCGCGTTGCACCACTGACCTGGAACGAACTTGCCGTGGCGGTCGGGGTTGCCGAACGGGAACTCACCGATCCCATCGCGCATCTGGTAGCCGGCGAGGTCGTTGATAGTGCGCGCCAGCCTGCGGGTTTCTTCAAACGGCTGCGCGGAGAGGACGACACGACGTTCTTCTTCGCCACTGACAAAGGGCGGCGGCTGCTTCAGGCCGATGCTCCATCAGATGATGACGTGAACGCGGAGCGTCTGGAGAACGTCAGGAAGATCGCGCACCATCTTGGCTACGATCTGACGGCCTATGGCGCTGCGTTTTCGCTCATCAGCCTTGGCAGCGGATACAATGAGTTCGCGACCGCAACGCAGATCGCGCTGGTCACTCTGGCTACGGACATCCGGGAGGCGGGAACCGACATCACGAAGCTGATGGCCTTCATGCCCCATACGATGGCGATGATCGACATCATGAAGGAATGGAAGGACAAAGGCTCCCTGCCGCAGGCGATATTCGAGAACGATGGTCGTGCGATGGTGAAAGTGGCGACGGTGTCGTCAGAGCAGAACGAATGGATCGATAAGGTGCTCTCTGATCCAGTGGCCGCAGCCGAACGTGTCGCCAACTGCCGCTTGGATTATCTGCGATGAAAGTAAATCTATCCAAACATCAGCGTTACGCCGCACTGGCTGCCGCTGCCATCATTCTCGTCGTTCTCTACATGCAGATCGAAGACGAGGGATTCCGCGGATACGGGTGGGTGCTGGCGCTGGTCGCGGCCGCCGCACTTGTCATCATAGGCATCGGCCCCGTTGGCAGCGCCACGGCATCCGAAAAGCCTGTGTACGTGTCACCGACCAAAGAGGAACTCGAAGCCGGCCACCAGAAACTGCGCGAAAGTGCAGAGGTGCTTGCGATTGAGGTCGAAGAGCGCGCAAAGATCATCGAAAAGGATCTGGCGAAATCGCAGCCGCAAGGCATTCGGCTTGAGAATCCAGACGGAACCCCTTGGACCCTGCAGCCCGGCCTCGAATCCTTCATCCGGGAGCGGGCATTGCTGACATCGCTCGGCCTCGTGGGCATCCGCAAGACTGGTGACAGGGGCGTGTGGATCACCGGCATCGAGTACAAGACGACAGAGAAGAAGATCTTCGACGTGCTGGCGCGCGAGACGATATCCGGGATGACGGCCTCGGGACTGCCCATAGACAAAGACAAGCTGCTGCCTCAACTCCTCAGCGAACTGCAGGCTATCCGGAAGTGCATCGTGCAGGCGGCGGAGGCAAGGAAGCGCGGAGATTCCGACATCACCGCTCCGCTAGTCGCGTGGCTCGCTGCGCACGGCCTGAAAATTTCAAACGTAGCAATTATTGAGACCGCACTGCAGGAAGGTAACGCTTGATGACGTGGATAATCATAGCTGTCGTAGTCATCGTGGTTCTCTTCTTCCTTATGTCGGGAAAGAAGTCCGCTCCGTCCACGCCGGCGCTGCCGTCGGGAAAGCTCAGTGTCGAAGACAGCCGCCGAAAGCTTGAAGCAGAGTTTTCGCGGAACAAGCTACGGTTCCAGGCCATGCCTGATGACGAGGCACGTGCATTGATGGACGCACTGCGAGCCGACGCCAATATGCACTGGGAGCACGCCTTCAATACCGCATCTGCGGACGCCAAAGGTGCGCCGTTTGCCACGCAGCTAGCACTGTTCCGCACCGCGGCCGTGATCCTGACTGGCGAGCAGCAGCCTGACGAATCCTTTTTTGGCGGGCTGGATCTCGAAACAGTACCGTTCAAGGATCTTCCGCCGGAACAGGCAAAGGCGGCGTTCTTCGAATACTGCGTTGCCAAATTTGCGCCGCGCTACGCCGACTTGAGCATTCTGAATCCGGCACTGCTAAAGTTCGCCGACAAGATCTTTCAGGACAGCAAATTGCAATCTAATCCTGACGGATACGTCTACGAGATGATCTATCGTGAGACGTTGGACTGGCAGAAATTCCTTGCGGAGGCACTGAGCAATCGTGCAAAGGCGAATACGTAAAACTTTATGCAACCCGTTCCTATGATCTCAACTTGCATGACGTATGGTCGCCTTCGTCGAACAGGGAGGGGATGATGTCGTTCGGGAAGATCGTGATGCTATCGATGCTGGCTGCCTTTTCTGGCGGTGCCGGCTACAGCTATCTCACTGGCATGCAGCCGACACCCGCGGCGACTGCCGCGCAGCCCGTCGCTTTCAGGCCCTATTCTATGTGCTCCGGGTCCGTCCGAGTGCACTGCGTCGTTGATGGCGACACGATCTGGCACGAAGGCGTGAAGATCCGAGTTGCGGACATCGACACGCCCGAGGTTGGAGAGCCCAAATGCGCGTCGGAGGCAGCGCTAGGCGCGAAGGCCACTAAACGCATGCTGCAGCTCGTCAATGCGGGGCCTTTCCAGATGCAAGCATGGCCGGGGCGGGATGAAGACAAGTATGGGCGCAAGCTGCGTGTCCTGGTGCGCGATGACCGCAGCCTTGGAGACATTCTGGTGTCCGAAGGGCTGGCCCGGACATGGACTGGCAGGCGGCAGCCGTGGTGCTGAAATAATTGATTTCAAGGGGTGTGAGGCAGAATGAAATACGCAAAGGCCGAACGGGTGATGATGCGAAATCATCCGGAGATGAGCGAAAAGTGGATCCAGCAACTCATCGCGGAAGATCCGTCAATCCTCGGTCTCGGCGACCTTGTGCTGCGCGCGCAGGAACGAATCCATCCGAAGGCTGGCCGTCTCGATTTGCTCTTGCAGGACCCGGACACGAGCCGCCGTTACGAGGTCGAGTTACAGCTTGGGCCGACGGACGAGTCCCACATCATCCGCACCATCGAATACTGGGACATCGAGCGGAAGCGATACCCGCAGTATGAGCATTGCGCTGTCATCGTTGCCGAGGATATCACCAGCCGCTTTCTCAACGTCATCTCCTTATTCAACGGTACGATCCCGTTGATCGCGATCCAGGTCCAGGCGCTGAAGGTCGGCGGCGAGATGACGCTCGTCTTTACCAAGGTGATGGATGAGCTCGTCCGAGGTCTTGTCGATGAGGATGAAGACGCCGCTGCGGCACCAACTGATCGGAACTACTGGCTCACGATAAAGGGCAGCCAGGAGACCATGAAAATGGTCGATCAGATGGTGGAATTGGTGCAGGAGACCACGGGGCCGTATCAGCCGAAATACAACAAGTTCTATATAGGTCTGGCCTTGGATGGCATCGTCAGCAACTTCGTGACGTTCAGGCCGAAAAAGGCACATGTCGTTTTCGAGGTAAAACTGCCGCGTGTCGAGGAAACGGACCAGCTCATCGAGCAGGCTGGCATCGAGACACTCGAATATAATGGTCGCTGGGGCAACTATCGCCTGAGGCTCGTGAAGGGTGATGTCGACAAGAAGCGTGACACGCTGCGCACGCTGATCAAGATGGCATACGACTACAGAAACGCATGAGATGACCGATACCACACCAGCATGGGATTTCTCGAAATCCCGCCGAAACCAGAAGTACAAGCAGAGGGACGGCGTGGCTACCGGCGTGACCAGCCGTATCGCGAAGAGCGGAGACTGGGCGCATAGCTGCCTCGTGGGTGGCGAAAGGTTCACGCTGTTCTCGCCGGAAGAGTTCTGCCCTTTTTCCGACGGAGACAGAATATCGTTTGACTACGAGGAGAAGAAGCTCCGCCGCGGCAGTCGGATGCCATACAACGCCATGGTCCCCGATAGCCTTCGCCTGACCGTTCCCTCTGATCTCTCCGAGAAGGTCAAGGGACACGTCTATGTCCTATCGAACAAGTCGATGCCTGGAGTGCTGAAGATCGGTTTCACGAACGGGGATCCAGCCAAGCGCGCTGCCGAGCTGTCTGGCGTGACAGGGGTGCCGACCGCATTCCGTGTTGAGTGGTCGCTGCCAGTCCTTGGAAGCGCACGCGCCATCGAGCAGAGGATCCATGCGGTGCTCTCGAAGAAGAAGCACGGCAAGGAGTTCTTCAAGGTCACGATCGACGAAGCTCAGAGCGTCGCGCGACAGTGCTATCTCGAACTGTATCCTGAGGCGGCTGCGGAGCTGGAGGGATCGCTGACGGCGGCCGAGCTGGCTGCCGCCGAGCGGCGAAAGAAGATCGCCGACGAGCATGAGCGCCGAGAACGGGCAAAACGCGAAGAAGCGGAGCGCATTGCGTTCGAAAACTCGCCGGCGCAGATATGGAAACGGCATGGCACGTACGAGGTGCGGCTTAGGGAGTTCTCTGTTGAGCGACGCCCCGGGCGTCCGGGAATCTTTTCAAAGCTATTGGGGCATCAATTCCCTGACTGGATCCAGGTGCAGATCTACGGCGGGACGAATGCATCCGATCTGCCGTGGAAGCTCGATGTGCATGGTCTGGTTGGCGGCCGCCATGTCGGCAGAGCGCGGGCGAGCTTTCAACGGCTTGAAGATGCGTTGGAGACGGCAAAGCGGGAAGCGGACGCTTTCTGCAGAGGCAATCAAGAATGGACTGTCCGCTTCACGAATACACTGGTCGTCGAGCCAGTGCCGCACCCAGAGCAGGTGGATCGCTATACGGTAGTGAAGCTCTCCTCTTGGCCGCAGGTGGAGTTGCTACCGGAGTTCGGGGCGATCCCTGTTAGGTAGCTCGCTTACGCCTGACGGTCGACGATGGCGGCTTCATAGGACACCCGGATCCTGCCGCCATCGGTCCGATACCGCAACTGGATCGGAAGCTCGACCACGAACAACTCGTCTATATCGGCATCAGAAAGCCGTTCGAGCTTCTTCTCCGCAATGAAGTCGGCGACGAGGATTTCGACTTCCGTCAGCGCCTTCCTGACGGCATCACGTAGCGCGATCTGGTCTCTTGTGCGTGGTGTCTGCCCAGCGATCGTGATCGGGTTCGGAACGAAGTGAATGGCCGGCTGCGGCGAAGCAGGTTCGGCGACGACGCCGAGTTCAGGTGTGGATTTCGACTTGCGAGGAGCCATTAGACGTCTCCCCGCAGAAATACTACGTTGTCGGCCGCCAATCCGTTGATGCGATCGATCTGAGCATACAGCGCTCTGGCTTCCCGGCGATCCACGACTGGTGCAGGCGCATCGACCCGACGGACGTAATCCCAGGCGTCCTCATCCCAAACATGCAGATGGGGCGGATGGTCATCTTCGAGGAATTCCGCGAGCAGCGCGAAGCCCTCCCGGAGCTCGTGCAGGTGACTCTTCTCGATTGAGACATAGCCATCACGGACGCGGACGAGATCCTGACGCAGCTCGTTGGCAACGAGGCGGCGATAGAGCTGCCACATGACCCCATTGTCGTCCGGCAGCGCGAGAAGATCGCACTGCGTCGTCACCTGCTCGAACAGGTACCGCTGCCAGAGGTCGACCATCTTGCGGATATCGTGCTCGAGCCCGATCTGAAGCCAGTCGATCCTTGGCGCCGATTGAACGTTGGCGCGAATGGCCCAGGCGGGGAAGCGTTCGATGTTGATGGCTGCGTGCATGACAATCCTCCTTTGTCGTAGGAAGATTGTTTGTGCCGGCGGCGAAGGGATCAAGCTTCGTCGTCGTATCCTTCGAGCAGTAGCTTGAAGATGTCGTCCGGGATGCCTGAGGAGCGCTCGAATTTGTCTCCACCCGCGTTCAGGTTCAACGACTTTGCAGGGCCGAGCGGTAGCACTTTGCGCTCCGTCGTCGGCAGCAGCGCATCGCCCTTCTTTTTCCGGCGGATACGAAGCTTCTTGGGCTTGCGTCGGTCAGTCCGTCCGAAATCGGGTACAGGCTGCGGCGTGGGCGCATACGGCGATGCTGGCAGGGTTGCGCAATATTCATGATGGAGCCGAAGGGCTGCGCGAAGATCTGACTGCTCGCGGACGCTGAGGGCGTCGAAGCCGTCGCTCGCTTCCAGGGCCTGGATTTCCAACGCGATGTTGGCATACATCCTCCCTTCGAGCATGCGCCGCGCGGCGTTGACTCTCGTGCGGATATTGTAGACGGCCGCAGGCGACCGCTTCTTGCCTGTCTCGGGATCTGGCAGCAGCAGGAACGCGGTGAAGCCCTTGTCCAAGGTCGGGATCGAATGGCCGTGATGCCGATCGGAGATGCACTTGCCGAGTGCCTGTGCAAGTGTCACGGGCACTGCGTTTGCGATCATCAGCGCTACCGCCTTTTTTGACAGTCCTTCCCGCGCATATGCGAATTTCTTTCTGCGGAAGTCGTAGTCCGCCGCGAAGCCTTGGACTCTCGCCACCTGCGAAGGAGCGAGCAGCAATGCTTCGCGAGCTGGTATCGCGTCTTTCGGATGCGCTACATAAGACGGCCCCGGCCCTTCGTGCGTAGTGTGCGTGAGCGTGTAGCAGGTCTCATCTATGGAGAGCACGCCGCGTCCGCCTGGCACGTCTTTTTTTCCGCTCCACGGTCGCGCGAAGAAGTAGCCTCTGTCGAGCAGTTCCTTGTCTTCGGGGTACTCTCGCGGGTTCAGAATATCGCGCATGACGGTCGGCTTCTTCGAGCGGGCGGCGACGATGGCGGACTTCAAAAAGCCGTCGCGCTCATTGAGCCTGCCGATGCAGAAGAAGCGATTTCGCCGCTGAGGCACGCCGTGCAAGCTGGCGTCTTCGATGACCTCCGTTAAGCCATAGCCATGGCGTTTCCATAAGCCTCGGGCATATCGATACTCGGAGGACTTGGCCGCTTCAGGAACATTTTCGAACATGAACCACTGCGGTCGCAGCACGCAGATAATCTGCGCGAAGATCTGCGTCATCTCCGCGCGTTCACCCGGGATCCTTAAGCCCGCTTTCGAAAAATCCTGGCAGGGTGGGCCGCCCACGATGAGGTCAGGCTGCTCTTTCATCGCAAAACACGCTTCGGCGACATCCTTGAGATCAAGGCGGATCGCTTCCTTCCCTGCATGCACGAGAACGCTGTGAGGCTCTTCCTCGAGTTCGAAGGAGAGCATGTGGTCCATGCCGGCGGCCTCCAAACCCAGACCCATGCCGCCAGCGCCAGCGAATAGCTCTATGAATCCCATTCCCTGTCGCGGACCCGCCATCTCGTCACCTTTATTCTATGGATATCTCCATGGAATAATGTGGGACCGTTTCGAGCCCGTAAACACAGCCGGCGAGATCAGTCGCCGTTGAGCTTGCGCAGGGCGCGGGTGATTTCGGCCGAATACATCTTATTCAAATCGGCTGCGCGGATGTAGGATTCGATGGTGGCGTCCCATTTGAATGTCGGGTCATACTTTGCGGCTTCGGCGAAGCGCACCAGAAGCTTCAGCTTGCCCCCACGCTGCTGAGGTCTCTGCCAGTATCCGCGCGTGTTCCGGATGCGTCCGAAGAAGACGCCCGTGTCTGTGGACTTCGCGTTCGCTGCCCAGGTTGCGACTTCCACGGACTTCCCGGATGCGCGCAGCTTGTCACGGCGGGCCTTGAGCTTCAGTCGCTTGTCCTTCTCGCGCTTCGCCTTCTTGGAAATCCTGCCGAGGTAGTGCCTCTGGGCGTTGCCAAATCTGTTCTTCGATTCCGGCGCGCTATCGACGCGGACGTCGTATTTCGTCGCACCGGGATCACCAGCACGCCGCTCGCCGCCGCTGACGAGGTAGGTCATATACTTGGCCTGCTCGGGCAGGATCTCGACACTGTATTCGGGATCTGTTGTCGTCGCCTTCTTCACGACGAATCCTCGTTTCGTCCAGGAGTTCGGAGACCCCTCGATCGCCTTTTCGGCATATGACAGGAGGCTGCGGCGCGCGCCGAAGGCCAACCCGTTGAGGAATCCTGCTTGCGCCTGCGGCAGCACCTTCTTTTCGATCCTAGTCAGGCTGCGCTCGAATCCTTTGAGATCGAATTCGAAATCGAAGTCACCCTTCCTGGCCATGTCCTACCTCATGAAAAAAGAAGCCCCGGCGCGCGGGACAGGCGCAGCCAGGGGCCAAGTCGAAGGAAACCGACAGAAGAATTCCGCGGTACGATGATGATTGGTGCCGGCCGTCGTTGACGCAAGGGGATTCATGGCGCGCTTCTGACGGCAGCGCGACGGCTGCGGACGAGATCAGGCAGCGCGGTCGCGGCGGTGGTGAGCACCAGATACTCCTCAAGCATGACCTGCTGCATCAGGATTTCCGAGGCGAGTTCGTCGACGGATGACTGACACCCGGGATCGTTGACGGCGTCCGAGGCGAGGTCGGTGATGGAATCGTACGCACAGACGTATTGGGCCACCGCCGCGCGCAGGACCTGCGGCTCGACGGGGTCGCCGCCGAGGAATGCGTAGATGGCCTGTCGCGGGGTGAGGTCGGTCATGTCACGACAATTCGTTGATGCGCTGATCGAGGCGGGCGACTTGCGTGTCCACGTAGGTCTCAAGGGCGGTTAGGTCGTCTCGGAGGTCTTGAACGTCCTCCTCGAGTTTCTCAAGCCGCCCGATGATCGATGTCTCGCGGCTGGTGCCGATCGAGTCTGCGTCGGTGTGCCAGATCGCACGGCATAGAGACGTGGACTTCGTGCGGAAGGCGGTGACGAAGTCAGTGCTGCCTGCACTGAATACGTCTTCGACCAGCGGGCGAGCGCCAGTGGTAACGGTCTGTGTCCAGCGAACATCGTTTGCACGGAAGACGTGACCGTAAAATCCCGCGCCATCCAGGCAATTGATTGCCGCTTGAGTATCGAAACCATAAAGACCGACGTGCATCGATATGCCTTCGGCCTCATAGATAGATTGAGCGTTCCAAGGTTCGTCGTAGCCCGTAGTGTATGTGCCATCGAGGAGACCGAACCACAGTTTTCGGAGCTTTGGAGAGGGATCCTCACCGCCTTCGCCGCCGGAACTGCGGTTGTCCATAAGCCATTGCGCCTGGTCTTCGACATAGCTCAGACGTGGTGCAAGTGTGTGGATGTCGGCGTTCTTCTCGGCCATGATCACTCTCCCGGATTAACCCATCATCCAGCGAAGTGGCTGAAAGATTCAATCGCCGGCGAACCCGCAGGTCGGAATTGGATATCCGCAACTTGTCTCGTGTCAGAGCAAAGTGCCTTGCGCTAAGAGCGATGCTTGACGCCGATATCGAGCCGACATTCGAAGAATCTCGGCGAAGAGCTGCTCATCTCCGAGAGCCGCCGCGAGGCTGACTTTCGCAAGAGCATGGCCTTTGGTGGAGTCTGCCTTGTTAAATCCTCGTCCGTTCCGTTGCTTCGCATAGTCCGCATCTTCAGCGGCGACAGCGCCGAGGACGAGCAGGGCTTCGGCTGCTTGCCGGCTACGCGGATCCCGCTTCATAGGGACACGGAACTTGAGCCGTGGGGATGATGGTGTGCGCGTCACTATGTGCCTCCCGCTGAAACGCCGAAGAATCCGATTCTTTTTTAAGAAGTAATGGGGGGAAGACGAGGCTTTCGTTCACTCTGGAAACGAGCGGAAATCTTCGCCGTAGCTTCGTCCGCCGAACATCCGGAATCGACAAGAAGCTTGGTCGCATCTGTAACGATCCTATCGAGAAGATGACGTCGAGGATCGCTGTTGCCGATCTTCCCCGACTTCACCCGGGAAATAAGCCACCGCACCGCTCGGGCGGTAGAAGCGGCCACTGCGATGTCAACTTGGCTCGCCTCTGGGCGGCCGACGGCACGCAGCTTCGCCCGGTACTTTCGCTGACGCTCCTGCTGCCGCACTAGCCGCGGCTCGGTACTCCTGGTTCTCGGCATGGCCTCTCTCCGTCACTACGAGACCAAGATCGGCGTTGGACTTGCAAGCCACAAAACGCTCGGCACAACGCTCTTAATGAAACTGCGGAGCTGTTCGAGCGAAACGGTAGTGTAGCGCCCACGAGATCCGTCAGGATCAACTCCAAGGTCGTGCGCCCGCGCGCACCCGCGTACGCATACTCTTCTAGGATTGTGCCATTGTTGACAAAACAGACGAGCCTTTAGCCCCGCTGGACACGGCGAACGTCCACAATGTTTTAAACCCAAGAATCCCAAAACGACCCCCGCGCCCGACACGTCTTAAACCCAAGAATCCCGGTTTTCGCGTGGCTCTTGAACCCAAACGCCGATTCCGATGGGTCGAGAACGTCACTAACGGATGATAGTGGAGAAATTCTAATGACTTATGTTTTCGACCCAAATCAAGAAAACGTGGGTTCATAACGTCACTACGAGATATTCCCCTTCTGAACCCAAATCAGAAATTCTTGGGTCTAAGACCTTGCGTCACGCTCCGCCGGCGACAACCATAATTGTAGCGGAGGACGACAGATGAATTTTCACAGACGCAATTTTCGACCAGTGAACAGGGGCGACATCGTCAAGGCTCTCGACAAGCCGGCAGCACTTACGGTTGTTGCCCCGGAGACGCCGCGGCCCCTCGAGCTGCTCCTCGGCGTGACATACGACCGCGAGTCCACGCTAACGTCGGACGACGGCATGCTCCACGAGCTTCTGATGACGGTGGCATTGCATGCGGACGCTGAGTTGCAGGACGAGACTCATGCAGTCCCGATGCGCCACATTCTCCGATACCTCGGCTCTGAGGCGCGACGCGACGCCGTCAAGGACAGCCTGTCCCGTCTACTCCGGAACGCCGTCAGCTTTGGTGTGTATGAACAGGTTCCGCTCCTGGTGTCGTGGATCGAGCGCCGGGATGCCGAAGATATCGTCCACTTCGCGCTTCCAGCTCCGATCAAAACCGCGCTGACAGCGCAGACGGAATACGCCTACGTCGAGGTCGCGGCTCTGCCAGCAATGCGATCAAAGTTTGTCGCCCGGCTCTACAAGGCCCTCGTCGCCGAGCTGAAGGCCACCGGCCGCCGTTGGATCAAGGGCGGCGACAACACGGTGACCGTGACCGCATCCGTCGATCAGGTCGCAGACTGGGTCTGCTTCCCGCGCGAGAAGGATGGCCGTGTCCGCGGCGGCAAGCTGAAAGAGCGGGTCCTCGATATCGCGGTCGACCAGTTTAAGGATGTCCAAGCTTTCACCCTGTCGATCAACGCGGAGCCTGCCAAGACCCGCGGCAACCCGATCATCGAGGTGCAGTTCGTTCTGACCCTGAATCCTTCATCCCATCATCAGTCGCGGATCCTGTTCGATGCCGCCGGCATTCGCCAGTTCGGCGGTGTCGATGCTCCCGAGTTCCGCGTCCGTCAGGACATCTGGCTGAAAGCCTCTGGATACTTCGTTGCGGATTTCACGGATCTCTCGCACAGCGTCCTGTTCGGTCTCTGGACGGCCTGCCTACAGGAAATGCTGGATGAGCAGCCCCTGTCAGAAGGCTACGCTTCCCGCCGATATCGTGGGGATCGGCTGCGTCAGGAGATCGCCAAGCGTGGCGCCGACGCAGCCGCTTGGGCGTGGGCGATGGAGGAAGCCGACAATCCTGACCTCGTCCTGCGCTCGAAAGCCGAACGCAAGGAGATTGCCAACGTTGGGGAGACCGCGCGGCGCGAACGTGTGTGGGGCGACAATGCGAAGCCGGTAGTCGTGCAACAGCCAGTTGCCGAGATGGATTCGCCAGCGGCTCCCGAGACAATCAGCTTCGACGTCGCTTCCGAGATCTGGATCGACCTCGACGACACGCTCTCGATGAGGACGATCGACGACATGGTGCTCGAAGTCATCGATCGCTACCGCGGCTGGCAGGGTGACGGGACGAAAGTGATCAAGGTCCGTTGGTGGATCAAAGGCAATCTTGATTTCATGGAATTCAAGAAGCCCGCGACCGCAGCCGATATCGAAACAATCATGAACAGCATCGAAAAGTATGTTGATCGAGTGGAGTACGTAGCATGAGACGCAATGAGAGAGCCGTTCCGAAGACAATACAGCGTCCCGCCGACCTCAGCGAGATCCGCCCCAAGTTGCGCTTCCTCCTTTCCGACGAGGCCAGAGAGGAAGGGAAGATGATGGTCAGGAATTTCAGGTGCTACACTCTGAGCCGGCCGACCGACGATACGCGTTGCCAGTTCGAATCCATCGCGCGAGGTATTCGCGAAGGGCGTTGGCCGAACATCGCAGCCGCCGATGAAGTCATGGATGGTATCCTTGTGGCATCTGTGGAGAAGATCGCATCTGGCTTTCGTCAGCCCGAGTGGATGGTATGGCGCTCGTCATGGGCGAACGCTCTGGCTGACGGCTGGCCCAACCGCATGGAAGGCGCAGCCATCCGGATGATGACCCGCGACGAGCGTTTCATGCCGTCGATGATCGATGACGAGACGGCCATGCTGCCCAAGACGACTGTAGATGCTGTCTACGCTGGAGGCGGGTTCAACCCGCGCGGTCAGCGGGGGGCAACGTCCGCGACAGTTGCTGCTCCCCATAAGGAGCCGAGCTTCACCCCGGAACAGATTGAACGCAAAGCGGCGTGGGACGCGGCGGCCGAACTCAAGCGCTATTCGGGGATCGTCATCGAAGAGATCGAGCGAGTGACTACGGCGAAATTCTCGCTCGCTTGGAAAACTAGGGAAGAACTTCACACCGCGCTGCGCAAGCACTTCAAGGCTGCCGGCTACGATGAGGAGTTGGATCTGAGATGGCTTCGTCTCGGCGGATATTGATCACGGACATATCCATGATGTCGATCGCTTTCCATTAACCTCGCCGGCGCCTTCTTGCATCGGCGGGGCTCACAACGACTCCGGGTCCTGATATGACTCCGGAAATCGAGGGAAACGCCGACCATGACTGGACTGAAGATAGCCCGAATAGCCGCATGACCGCCTCGCGCGGAGTCGCTTTCGTTTGCCATCTTCTTGGAGTCCAGCATGTCCTTCGTCCGCAAGTTCTATATCGCCGACACTCACTTCAACCATGGTCGCATCCTCTCGATGCAGCCCCGCCCGTTCGAATCCATTGAGCAGCACGATGAGGCCATGATCGAGCGCTGGAACGCAGTCGTTTCCGACGATGACGTGGTCTATCACGTCGGAGACTTCGGCCTCGGGCTTAACAATCCAGAACGCATCCGTTCGATCTTCAGCCGTCTCTGCGGGCGCAAGTTCCTCGTCTATGGGAACCACGACGTCCGCCGCGACGGCGATCTACATCCGACCCTTGCCGGCCTCGAATGGTCTGCGCGTCCTGAGGCGATCATGTTCGTCAAGGACGAGGGGCAGCACATCGTCCTGTCGCACTACGCGCAGCGATGCTGGCAGGGGCGCGGCAAGGGATCCTGGCACTTCTTCGGACACGCGCATGGTCGGCTGCCGGCCGAAGGGCGATCTCGTGATGTCGGAGTGGACTTGCCCGATGTCGCCTTCACGCCGCGCACGTTCCGCGAACTCACGAAAGGAATGACCGATGTCTGAGGAAACTTGGTACCGCCGCCTCGTCGAGCACTTCGGATCCGCCGTCCCCGCCGCCGCGCACCTCCAGCTTCGCGCCGACCTCCAACCGATCGTCGATGACCTCTTCGCGGAGCTGGCCGACTTCCACCATGCCTGCCGCGTTTTCAGCATCGTCGAACGTGCCGATGGCCTCGTCGTCGTGGACGCGCGCGTTTCCGACGACATCACGCCCGCTGACAAGAAGGTCGTCTACCGAATCCTCGAAGAAGTACAGGAGCGCCTCAATGAGCTGTGACCGCCTTCCGCTCGGATGGTTCGATCTCGTGACCGACTTGCGCCTGGTGCTGATGAAGCATTTCCCGAACATTGCCGTCACCGAGATGACGTCCGACCGCGGGTGGCTGCACGTCCGTCTCGCCGACGGCGACCTCGATCCCGCCGAACGCCTCCGTCTGGATCGTCTGGTGCAAGGTTTTGTCACGCGGTCGCTGACGACCTGCATGTCGTGCGGATCCAACCACGGCCGCGACCGCGGGGCGCGCAAGGAGATCACGTGCGATGAATGCGAAATGGAGAACGCCGATGCCGGTGCATGATTTCCCCCGGATCAAGCTCGACGATCTTCTCGCGGATTTCCCGGGTGTTTTCGATACGGCGAAATACGTGGACGTCGGTATCGGCTGGCTCGGCCTCGTCCGCGATTTCGTCGTCGAGGCACTACCGCACGATCCATCCCCGACCGTTCACGAGCTGAAAGAGAAATTCGGCACGCTGCGTATCTGGTCCGACACCGAAGTCACCGCTGCGCGTCTGGCCAAGGCGAAGGCTGAAATCAAATCGTCGTCGACGTGTGAAGTCTGCGGCTCCCCCGGGTTCCTGCGAAGACCGCCGCCGGGCAAATACGCGTGGTGGCGCACTCTCTGCGATGAGCACGCCAGCGAAGACCAACGCTCTTGGGGAACCCGGCAGCAGGGGCCGATGCACGGCTACATGCAGGTCCGCGACGACTGGTACCGATACGATGAAATCACGGATGCAATGGTGCCGAGCGAGCCGCCAGCTCGATGGAGATGACGATGAAGACGTGGAAAGATCTGAAAGCGGAATATCCGCGGCTCTTGCGGCCGGGATTCCTCTTTGAGTGTCATGAGGGCTGGGCGTCGATCCTAGACGACTATTTCGCCGTCGTTGACAGAGAGATGCCGGAAGGCGGTGTCTACGAGCTCCGGCAGGTCAAGGAAAAATGGGGCACGCTACGCATTTACGATGGATCTTATGGCGAAACGCTGTCATCGGTCAAAGCCGTCACTGATGCCCATCGGCTGGCGGAAGCACGGTCTCTGCACACGTGCGAACTTTGCGGGAAGCGTGGACGGTACCGCGACCGTCGCGGTTACATGACTGTGACGTGCGACGACCACGCGTGGCAGAACGGAGCGATGGCGATCCCGGAAGAGCCTGAACCGCGGGACTATCGACAGACCGCCGACGGCTGGATCGTCTACGACCCGGATGTCGATGCATTTGTACCCACGGAGCCGCCGGAATGGGCATGACAGCACCAGCACTTCGACGTCGCCGCAACAGCCTTGGCGTACCCCGCCGTGTCTCCATCGTATCGATGGATCGCGAGAGCCTGCTCTGCGAAGCAATCCTGCGCGATCCGGACATCGAGCGCGCGCTGTCCATCGACTGGACCGACGATGACGAGACCTGCCGCCGCGTCGGCTGGCACCTCGTTCGGTATACGGGAACGCTCTTCCATCTCGGCCGCCGACTGCTGGAACTCACCTCTCCAGGCGGCGCTCTCCTGCCGCCGAGGGAATTCCGCATGTGCCGCGAATCGGAGCCGTCGGACGAGGAGATGTTCGCGGCGCCCATGCTGCAGCCTTGGAGCTTGACCCTGTTCCAGACCGGATCCTCGCCGGCATTCTGGCAACTCGGCGGGACCGTTTATCATCCAGAGCATGACTGCGTCCGTGTGTGGACCCGGCTGCTGTATTTGCACCGGGAGAAATCGATGGCGCGGACGGACGAGGGATGGGTGAGGCTCGGGAAAAGGATGAGCGCATGATTACAGACGAACGGAAGGCATGGCTCCGCGGTGCTTATCTGGATCGCATCACGGAAGTTGCGCAGACCTATGCTGCCGACCACACGCATTTCGTTGACGCGGAGTGGGACGCCTACATCGCCGACGAGTTCGCATATTTGACGGAGCTGTCTGCGGAAGACCATGGATGTCTCCGCGAGCTGGCAGGATACGAGGCGTGGCAGAGGATCCGAACCGCGCTCGCCGAAGCGAGCGGAACGGCACTCGCACGGCTCAGACACGACAACGCCGATGCGATCTCGACCGACGCCAACTTCGCCGTCGGCATGGGATGGCTCGGACTGCTCCAGCACGCTGCCGAGCGAGTTCGTTCGTATCCGGAGGTGTGGCGCGCTCAAGTTGTGGGTGCGAAGGAGAAGTTCGGCTGCCTTGTCGTGCACATTGCCTGCGACTACGACCAGCGCGGCTGCCGATCCGAAGTCGAACGGCTCCGCGAAGAGGTGCGGCTGCGCAGCTTGTCGATGTGCGAGATCTGTGGAGAGCCGGGTCGGCTGCGGCTGTCGGGGTTCGCCAAGACCGTGTGCGACAAGCATGCGCCCGTCATGGGGGAGTTCCGCGAAGACGATGGTCGCTGGGCGGATCCGTGGTCTTGGAACAACGACGCCGACAGCATCGAGAACTTGCTCGCGACAGGTCGCGCAGTGATGTCAGGTTATGGGGCGGAGACTGTGGAGTTGCTGAAGAACATGGATCCGGTGCGACCGCGGCCCAAACACCACACTACGGATCATGATCCAGACGATTGATGTTGAAAATAACCGACCTAAAGGTGGACAATGTCGAATATTTCCGTCGCACATGGCTGGCAGCACATCCTCGACGCAGCCATTGAAGAGGCCAAGGCGCTGCCGGAAGAGTGGTGCTTCGAGATCGTATCGGCAGAGCGCGCCGACGGTGCTCTGAAGCTGTCGGCGACGTACGTTAGCGGCGATGTCCCGCTCGACGATCATCTGCCTCCGGAGCGCAAGCTCCCGCATCCGTGGCGCTCTGAGATGCGGATCCGGGAGGAGGCTCGTGCGAAGTCGTTGGTCACATGCGAATGTTGCGGTCGTGAAGGGAGGCTTATCGATGCCGGCGAGAGTGCGCGCGTGCGCTGCGTGCGGCACAAGTATATTGTCGATGTCGTGGAGTGGTCCGGGAATCCGGTCGGGTTTCTGTTCGACAGCGCGGAGGAGGCCATGGCGCATTTCTTGGCGGATTATGGTGCCGGTCTCGACATGATGCAGGAGCTGCAAGCTGGTTGCGATGAGGACGATGCCGACGAGACATCGGTGAAACACTAAAACTGACACCCAGTGCCCGACGAGTTTGGATCATCGGGCACTGGCATAGGGCGGTGATTACTCGGCGGCTTCGAGAAGGGCTGATTTCTCTGCCTTCTGGCGTTCGTATTCGTCGAGAACGACGTCCGTCCAGATCTTCATCGCTTCCTTCTTCAGCTTGATGTACTGACTGCCGCCGTAGGCCATTTTGGTGATCCGGGCGGTGCGAAGGCGTTGGAAGTCTTCGCGTTCGCGTTCGGATGCCGTCACGGCAAGAGCTTCCTTTTCATGAATGTCGTGTGCCAGGATCACGGTCGCGCCGCCGGGCAAACCATGCTCGTCGAGAACGGCCGTGATCGTCCTGCGAAGATCGTGAAGGCTCCACCAATCGATTCCGACCTCGGCCAGCAGGTCGCGCCGAGCTTCCTTTGCCTTCGGCACTTTCTTGCCCTTGAGGTCTCCGCGTGGCTTGTGCGCTTTATCGCGACCAGCTAGGCGGTACAGGATTCTGTAAACGCCGGATGCCGTCGCATGCACCCCTTCCACTTTCTCGGAAGGAAAGGCCCAGTCGTGACCCTCCGTGTTCGCGTGCTTGCCTTGCTTGATGAGTGCGTTGACATGCGACCATGCACGGTCTGGGATGGGCAGGACGTGTGCCATCCCCGCTTTCATAATGTCCTCAGCCCACACAGCGAGCAGGAACTCGTTCGACTCCGGATCCGTGACCACGTCATGAGCTAGCAACGACATCCCTGCCGTCGCACGCTGGCATGTCAGGACTAGCCACCAAAGGCCTGCCAGAGTGCCTGGATTCACGCCCGATTTGTCTACCGCACGGCCGGGCAACCGCTTGCCGAGGTATTCCTCAGCGATGATCATCGTCTTCACGATTGCCTCAACGTCGGGCCGTCGGCTGCGCGGTTTGATTTCGTAGGGAGCATTCAAGAACATCCACCACGAATCCACTTTCTCGAGGCCGCTTTGCCCTGCGTGATTGCGAGCGCAGTAGGTGAAGACAGCACGAGTATAGGTGATGACTTTAGTCGCGGGAGATGCGCCAACATTCTTTTTCACCCAGTCACGGACGGACTCGATGTCGCCGCGCGTGACGAGAACTGCTGGCTTGTCCAGAATCTTCTGGAAGCACTCCCGCCCAAAAGTTCCGCGGTAATCTTTCACAGTGTTGTCGGTGATCCGGTTCTTTGCGTCAGAGGCCGTCTTTCCGGCGATTGTCTGCTCGACGCACTCGCGTAGCGTCCATGTGTCAGCGGTCTTGTGGACGGCCTGCAGCGCGGCACTCTTGCTCTGTCCGGACCAGTGCGCATCGAGGAATGGCCTCGCCTTCGCCGGATCGTCCTTGAGGATCCCCATGACTGTCGCCGCAAGGTCGCGGACGGTCTTTGGTGCCGTGATCGTGCGGTCACCTACTGGGTGGACGTATCCGATCGTCACGGAGTTGTCGCCCCAGCGCACGATCCAGGACGCCTTCTTAGCCTGAACCATCAAGCGCAGGCCTGTGAACTTCTCGTCGGTGAAAATGAAGGGCTTGCGGTCAGGTGTCTCTCCAGCCTCCGCCATCTTCTTCGCGCGCCCGATCTCCTTGTCCGTGATCACCAGCTTCTCAGTCGCCATACCGCCTACACCTTACTCTATACCGTCACCCAAAATCTATACCGCTCCTATACCGCTTCCAAATTGGTTGACAAGGGCAGGTGACAACTAGCCTGATCCAGCTCGGTGAAACACGCAAGAGGCGCGTAATTGTTGACAACGATATGATTTTGCTGTGTTTTGATGCGGTGAGCTGTCGTAAATTCGATGCGTGTCAACAAACTTGGAAATGGGCTATGAGACAGACATTAGGATTGAAAATCCGCGTGTCGGTGGTTCAAATCCGCCTCCGGGCACCATTTCTCTCAAATCAATTATCTAGTGAATTGGTTATGTGGTGGCTTGCCCATTCACAAGGCGGGGCCCTCCGGTCATCGGCTCTCCCTATCATATGCTTTTGACGGTTCCGATGTAGCCATCTGCCGAGCTTGTTTATTTCAAGTCGATGGAGGGCGCTCGCAAATGAATCATGTCGGTGCATCCACTTTGCCGCCAGGCGTCATGTATTTCGACGCTTTCGTCTCCCCCGAAGAGGAAGCCACCCTCGCAGCCATATTGGATAACGGTGCTTGGAGCACTGAGTTGAAGCGCCGTGTGCAGCATTTCGGTTATCGCTACGACTATAAAGCGCGCACTGTTACCCCAGATGCCTATCTCGGGCCATTGCCACAGTGGCTCGGTATCTTCGCTGAGCGATTGGTTACGGAAGGATATTGCCGAAATTTGCCGGACCAGGTGATTGCGAACGAGTATCTTCCGGGCCAGGGCATCGGCGCACACATCGACTGTGCTCCCTGCTTTGACGATACGATCGTGTCGATAAGCCTTCTATCCGCATGTGAGATGGTTTTCCGCGATGTGCGCGGACCAGCCGCGTGCGGTGTTTTGCTTCAACCTCGCTCCGGCGTCTTGCTGAGAGATTCCGGCCGCTACGGCTGGACTCATGAAATTCCGGCTCGCAAATCGGATATCGTGAATGGAGTTAGGACAGACCGAAGCAGAAGAATTTCCCTCACTTTTCGCAAGGTCATCGCTCCGAAATGGTCTTGATCTGGGCGAATTACAAATGCTCCCGGTTATCCGAATTCTGCTCCGCCCGGTCCCGATAAAGTGCCGCCCGGCCGAGCAGCATCAGGGAAACCGGGGTCGTCACCGTCATGAAAATGCCGATGAAGATTTCGTGGAAGGCGAAGCGGTCGCCGGACACTGAGAAATAGATGATCGAGGCCATGACGATGCCGCCGGTGCCCCAGCTGGTGCCGAGGGTTGGCGCGTGCAGGCGCTCATAGAAGCTGTTGAGCCTGGCAAAGCCGATGGTGCCGATCAGCGTCAGCGAGGCGCCGAGCAGCACGAAGAAGGCCACGGCAATGGCGGCCCAGAGCGGAAATTCGTGTACCTCGTTCATTCGATCACCTCGCCGCGCATCAGGAATTTGGAAAGGGCGACGGTGGAGACGAAGCCCAGAATGGCGATCAGCAGCGATGCCTCGAAATAGATGTCGTTGCCGGTGCGCAGACCGAAGGTCAGGAGAAGCAGCATGGCGTTGACATAAAGCGTATCCACGCCCAGCACGCGGTCCTGCGCGCGCGGGCCGATGGCGATGCGATAGACTGATATCGTCATTGCGATGGCGAGCATGAACTGTGCCAGCGAAAAGGACCAGAAAAGGATAATCGAACTCATTCGAATATCTCCATCAGCAGTTTTTCATAACGGTTCTTGATGAGGCTTATCCAGGCGGCCTCATCCACATCATCGAGAACGTGAATCAGAAGCGTGCCCTGGCTGGAATTGTATTCGAGCCATGCGCTTCCCGGCGTCGAGGTCAGGATCGTCGCGAGAACGGCCAGCGCCATGGGGTCGCGAATATCGAGCGGCACCGCGAGGAAGCCGGATTTGCGGTTCTTTTCGCGCTCGAACAGGATGATCCTCACGACCGAGAGGTTGGACCTGACGATATCATAAAGCACGATGAAGATCAGCTGCACCAGCCTGTGCCAGTTGCGGATGCGCGGCTTGGCTGGCCTCAGCGACGCCATCGCCCAGGAGGCGATAAGCGCGACACAGGTGCCAAGCAGCAGGTGCCCCGGCGAAAAGCTGTTGATCGTCATCCAGAAGAAGATCAGCGAGATCGTCAGCAGCGGATAAGGCAGGATACGGCTCATCATGGTTCCGCCTCCGGGTTCGTTCCCGCTCTCGGGGCGGAAATGACACCCTGAATATAGCTTGCCGGCAGATCGAGAATACGCGCCGTTTCCTGCATGTAACGCATCACTGGTCCTGCCTGCACGGTCATGGCAAGCGTCAGGCCGAGCAGCAGCATGATCGGCGCGATTTCGATGACGAGCACGCGCGGCACGGTTCCTTCGATGGAGGCCCAGAAGGTGCGGATGCCGGCGCGCGTCATCGAGATCAGCGAGGCGAAACCGGCAAAGACGATCAGGAAGACAAGCCACCAGGAAAGCGTGGAAACGCTGTCATTGGCGCCAAGCCCGGAAGGGTTGAGAATGGCGGTCAGCATCGAGAATTTGGCGATGAAGCCTGAGAGCGGCGGCAGGCCGGCGAGAAGAATGCCGCAGGCGGCAAAACACGCGCCGAGCACTGCCATGGTGGCGGGCATGGTCACGCCGACTTCTTCCTCCTCATCCTCGTCTTCGCCCTCGCCATAGGCCTCCATGGTCACGGCAAGAACGTTCGCGCCCGCATCCTGCCCGCGTTCCACCAGCTCGATCAGCATGAAGAAGGCGCTGATGGTGAGGGTGGAACTGACCATGTAATAGAGCGCACCGGCCGCAACCGTCGGATTGCCGGTGCCCATGGCGGCAAGAAGCGTTCCCGATGAGACGAGAACCGAAAAGCCGGCGAGCCGCCCCAGCGCCTGCGACGCAAGAACGCCGATGGCCCCGAAGATGATGGTGGCGATGCCGCCGACAAGCAGGGCATCATGGCCGAAACCGGCGGATTCGCCGGCCGTCTGCCCGAAAAGCAGGAAGGACAGGCGGGCGATGACATAAATGCCCACCTTGCTCATGATCGCAAACAGCCCGCCGACCGGGGCCGACGCCGCGCCATAGGCGGAAGGCAGCCAGAAATTCAGCGGCCACATGCCGGCCTTGACCAGGAACGCGACGCCCAGAACCGCCGCTCCGGTTTCCAGCAGCATACGCTGGTCGGAATTGAGGCCTTCGATACGATGGGCGAGGTCACCCATGTTCAGCGTGCCGGTAACGCCATAGATGAGGCTGACGCCGATCAGGAAGAACAGCGCCGCAACGAGGTTGATGGCGATATAATGCAGCCCCGCCTTGACGCGCTGCTGGCCGGAACCGTGCAGCAACAACCCATAAGAGGCCGCCAGCATCACTTCGAAGAAAACGAAGAGATTGAAGAGGTCGCCTGTCAGGAACGCGCCATTGACGCCCATCAGCATCATCTGGAACAGCGAATGGAAATGCGCACCGGACTTGTGCCACTTGGCCATGGAATAAATCAAAGACGGAATGGCAAGCAGCGCCGTCAACAGCACCATCAGGCCGGAAAGACGGTCGGCGACGAGCACGATGCCGAAGGGGGCCGGCCAATTGCCGAGCAGGTAGACGCCGCTCGAAACCACGGCGGCGATCTCGGTATTGACCGTCGAGTTCACCTCGCGGAACAGCAGGATCGCGACCACCAGCAACAGCACGGTGGAGGTGAGGCTGATGGCGGCTTTTGCCACGCGCTGGCGCTCGTCGAAGAACAGCAGCAGGGCTGCGGTGATCAGCGGCACCAGAATGGGGGCGATGACGATGTGGAAGGGGAACGACATCATTTCGACTCCCTCCCGTCCACATGGTCGGTGCCGGTGAGGCCGCGGGCGGCGAGCAGCACGACGAGGAACAATGCGGTGGTGGCAAAGCCGATGACGATGGCCGTCAGCACCAGCGCCTGCGGCACGGGGTCGGCCAGCGTTGAGCTGTCGACACCGTTCACCAGCACCGGCGGCGCATTGGTCTTGATGCCGCCGACACCGAAGATGAAGAGATTGACGGCATAGGACAGCAGCGAGAGCCCGACAATGACCTGGTAGGTTCGTGGGCGAAGCACCAGCCAGACGCCGGAGCCGGTCATGATGCCGATGCCGATTGCAAGAATGAGTTCCATTACACGTCCTCCGCTTTTGCGGCTTCAGACGTGCGAACGCGGTAGTTACGCAACGATTGGTGTGCCAGTGCTATCAGGATAAGAACGGTGGAGCCGACGACCAGCGAGAAGACGCCGAGGTCGAACAGCAAGGCCGAAGCTGTCGGCATTTTGCCGATATAGGGGATCTCCGTATATTGGAAATAGGAGGTCAGGAACGGGTAGCCGAAATACCACGAGCCGATACCCGTCGCCGCCGCCATCAGAAGGCCGAAGCCCATCCAGCGCAACGGCAGGATGCGGATGCGGTCTTCCGCCCAGCGTGCGCCGCCAGCGAGATATTGCAGCAGGAAGCCAATCGCCATGGTGATGCCGGCCGCAAAGCCGCCGCCCGGCATATCGTGGCCGCGCATGAACAGGAAGATCGAGAAGGTGATGATGACAGGGAACATCCACTGCATCACGATTGATGGCACGTAGAGATAGTCGCGAACCGTGTCCCCATTGCTGCGGTCGGGTCTTTCCGCATCGAAGGCGTTCTGCATCTGCTGCTGTTCCGGCACCCCGATGCTTTCATGGGCAGGGCGGAAACGGCGAAGCAGCGCAAAGACGGTAAGCGCCACGATCGCCAGAACAGCGATTTCGCCGAATGTATCGAAGCCGCGGAAGTCGACAAGGATGACGTTGACGACATTGGTGCCGCCGCCTTCCGTATAGGCGCGCTCCAGGAAATAGGTCGCAATCGCGTTCGGCACGGGCAGGGTCATCACGGCATAGGCGATGACGGACATGCCAATGCCGCTTGCGGCCGCCAGCAGGAAGTCACGGGCGCGGCGAAGCTGCGCCGGGAATTCATTGCTGCTGTCGACCTTCTCAAAGCGTTTTGGCAGCCATCTGAGGCCAAGCAGGATGAGAACCGTGGTGACGATTTCCACCAGCAGCTGGGTGATGGCGAGATCCGGTGCGGAAAGCCAGACGAAGGTAAGGCAGGTGACGAGCCCCGAGACGCCAAGCATCACGAGGGCGGCGAGGCGGTGATATTTCGCCTGCCAGGCGGCACCCATGGCCGCTATCATGCCGATCAGCCAGAGGATGGCGAAGATCGGATCGAAGGTCGTCACGCGCGGCAGCGACAGGGAGAATTCCGAGAGGAAGAGCGGCGAGAAACCGGCAAGAAGCGCGACAAGGATCAGAAGCCTCAGCTGCGGCTGCAGACGCCGCGTGCCGAGCGTGCTTTCCAGCCACCGCGCCCATTTCCAGGACACGGTGACGAGAATGCGCTCGAAGATGCGCTGTCCCCGCAAATGCCGGAAGACCGGCGGGCCGTCGTCGCAGCGCGAGAAATAACCGCCAAGCAGGACATAGATGGTAACGCCACCGATCAGCGCCGCAATACTCATGATGAGCGGCAGGTTGAAACCGTGCCAGATCGACAGGCTGTAGACGGGTGTCTGCGGGCCGAGAACGGAAAGCACGGCCGAATGCAGGAACGGGCCGATGGACAGGCTCGGAACGATGCCGACGATCAGGCAGGCGAAAACCAGGAACTCGATCGGGAAACGCATCCAGCGCGGCGGCTCGTGCGGATTGGGGTTCGGCAGGTCAACGGGCTTGGGACCGAAGAAGACAGTGTGGATGAAGCGCAGCGAATAGGCGACGGCGAATGCGCCCGACAGCGTCGCGACATAGGGTAGCGCGCGGTCGAGCAGCGAGTCGGCATGGGTTTCGACGGCCTCGGCAAAGAACATTTCCTTGGAGAGGAAGCCGTTGAACAAAGGCACGCCGGCCATGGCCGCACTCGCCGCCATGGCGAGCGTCGCGGTCGCGGGCATATAGGTATAAAGCCCGCTCAGCCGCCGCATGTCGCGGGTGCCGGTCTCATGGTCGATAATGCCGGCCGCCATGAAAAGCGAAGCCTTGAAGGTGGCGTGGTTGACCATGTGGAAGATGGCCGCAACCGCCGCAAGCGGGCTGCCGAGGCTGAGCAGCGTGGTGATGAGGCCGAGGTGGCTGATGGTGGAATAGGCCAGCAGCCCCTTCAGATCCTGCTGGAACATGGCGAAATAAGCGCCGAGCAGCAGCGTGATGATGCCGGCCGCACCCACCAGCCAGAACCATTCCGGCGTGCCTGCCAGTACCGGCCAGAACCGTGCGAGCAGAAATACCCCTGCTTTCACCATGGTGGCGGAGTGCAGATAGGCGGAAACGGGTGTGGGCGCCGCCATGGCGTTGGGCAGCCAGAAATGAAATGGAAACTGCGCGCTCTTGGTCAGCGCGCCGCCGAGAATGAGGATAAGCGCCGGCAAATAGAGGGAATGGGCGCGAATGGCGGCACCAGCCTCGATGATCTTGTCGAGATCGTAGCTTCCCGCCATATGGCCGAGGATCAGCAGCCCAGCCAGAAGGCTGAAGCCGCCGATGCCGGTCACGGTCAGCGCCATGCGCGCACCGTCGCGAGCGCCGGCATTCTGGTGCCAGTAGCCGATCAGCAGGAACGAGAAGATACTCGTCATTTCCCAGAAGATCGACAGCAGGATGACGTTGCCAGAGAGGACCACGCCGAGCATTGAGCCCATGAAGGCGAGGAAGAAGGCGAAAAAACGCGGGATCGGATCTTCAGCCGACATGTAGTAACGGGCGTACAGCACCACC
The DNA here is from genome assembly GCF_003031125.1 of Agrobacterium sp. LAD9. Classification (NCBI taxonomy): domain Bacteria; kingdom Pseudomonadati; phylum Pseudomonadota; class Alphaproteobacteria; order Hyphomicrobiales; family Rhizobiaceae; genus Agrobacterium; species Agrobacterium sp. LAD9. The sequence goes on from NZ_PHGS01000002.1 coordinate 335,337, forward strand.
AGCAGGCCGATGCCGGTAATCAGCATTGAGAAAATCCAGGCGAACCCGTCCAGCCGCAGGGTAAAGTTCAGGCCGAGCTGGGGCAGCCATTCCACATCATATTTAAGAACCGCGCCGCCACTGACGCTCGTATAAAGAAAGATGCTGCTGACAAGCCCGAAAAGGGCGACTGCGCCCGCGACGGAGGCGGGGGCTGCGGCTACACCCTCGCGCGGCATGAAAGCCGTCAGGAGCGCGCCAACGAAGGGCAATGCGACAATAAATGGGAGAATGATTGCAAGTGTCATATGCGGCGGCGGTTTTCTCTCTGGAATGGGAGCCTACGGCGGGTTTCCGACGCCTCCGATCCCTCAAGGTTCGCAATGAACCCGATGATGATGACCGCCGGAATGACTAATACATAATATGCGGAGGCGCGCGTGGAACCACGCTGGCAAAGTCTCGGGAAGTTTGTGGCACGATGGCAACAGCAGCGAGCGAGACTTCGGCGTGATCCCTGATGTTCAGGGTGAATGAAGCGAACTCGCTGTAGCGAAGGCCCGAACCGGCATCGCCGGTCCTGCAGCCGACATCGTTGCCGCTATCGCAAGCTTTTTCGCGAAGAGAAATGGAACGGCCCGGATCGACGCTCTGCAATCGCTCGAGGCGGCTGGTTTTGGAAAGGGGCTTTATGCCGGAGGGCGCCTGAAAGCCGATCATGACGAGCAGGCTCGCGACCACGAGACCGATCAGCACTTGCGGATGGCGCCTTGAACTGCGGCCTTTCTCCATCCATGGCAAGTTGGCATCTCCTTGATCGTAAAGGTCTCTTTAAAGCATCACCGTTGAGCGAATATCCTGTTGATTTGTTTTAGGGGAAGCCGGACATGCTTGTCCAGCGCGCAGGCGGGAAAAACCGCCCGCAGCGTCCGATTCCTTTTCGTTTTTGCCCGTTTGCGGCAAAGTGAGGGCGGCATTGGCTAAAAGCTTTTACAAATTTTACCGTTTGACGCCGACGCCTGTGTTTCTTAACTTTCAAGCAAGGAATTAACCATAAAGATTGATGGTATTTCCACGGCGGAATGGGGTTCTCTCCCCTTCCAGGCATGACGCCGCACTGCCGTACCGGTGCCGATCCGGTATTTTCGTTTCTTGGTTCAAGAAGGTCTGGCAAGCGTCGATGCCGCATCGTCCGCGATGGGTATGTTCGTTCAAAAATCCCCTTTAGGGTGCTGGCGTTCTGAACCTTGGCCAATTTGGCCGGGTTTTACCGGCCGTCATGTTATTGGGGACGTCGGTTGGGGCAGGACTTGCCATCAGATCAAGCGCGCAGGTCGGCAGGCGGAAGCCTGGCGGGACGGTTGCGTTTTGCCGGCCTCGATGAGACGCAATCCGATTTCCTGCGCAGCTATCGCAGCATGCTGGAGCCTTACGTCAAGGCCGGCCTGCGGGACGTGATGACCCGTTTCCAGTCCATGCCGGACTGTTCCCCGTCCTTCGAAAGCGAAAATCAGCTCGACCGACTGCACGATCTGCAATCCTCGCACTGGAGCGTTTTGACGGATGCGCGTTTCGATGCGCTTTATGCCGAGCGGGTGAAGGTTCTCTCTGATAATTCCAGCCGCATGGGGCTTGATCCGCGCTGGCAGATCGCCAGCCACGCGGTGGTTCTAGAACATCTTGTCGGCGGACTGGTGGCCGAACATGCGCCGCGCTCCATCCTGCCCGGCAACCGCAAGAAAACCCGTGAACTGGCGGAAGCCGTGAAGAACGTCGTCCGTCTGGTGATGGTCGACACCGAAATCGCCGTCTCGCTGCGTTTTAACGAATTGCGCCTGCGCCATGGCCGGGAGCTGGCCGAGCAGCGTGACAGTGACCGCTCGGAAGCGGCGACGTTGCTGGGCACCGCATTGACGGCCTTTGCTGCAGGCGATTTGCAGGCCCGCATCGGCGGCGATGTACCTGAAGCCTATCGCGACGTTGCGGCTTCCTTCAATACGGCGCTGGAAACGATCGGCGCATCGCTGATCGCGGCGCAAAACAACATCGGCGAGGCTGAGGCGCTCGGCGCGCGGTTTGCCGATATGGGCCGCTCCATCGCGGAGCGTTCCCGCCAGCAGGCCGAAGCCCTTGCCGAGACCTCCCGTGCGATCCAGGCGATGATCGTGAACGTTGCCGAAAACGGCGCCCGCATAGCGGCGACGGAAAAGGCGGTTTCCAGCGCTCGCGATGCGGCTGTCGAAAGCGGCCGGGCGATCGGCGAGGCGATCGACGCCATGTCGGACATCGAACAATCCGCCGAGCAGATCGGCAGGATCATCGGCACGATTGACGAGATTGCTTTTCAGACAAATCTTCTGGCTCTCAATGCCGGCATCGAGGCGGCGCGCGCGGGTGATAGCGGCCGTGGTTTCGCCGTCGTCGCGCAGGAAGTCCGGGCGCTCGCCCAGCGGTCTGCAGATGCCGCAAGAGAGATCAAGAGCCTCGTCGGCACCACGAAGACGCAGGTTGAGGGCGGCGTGCGCATGGTCAACCGCACGCAAGACGCAATCGGCGGCGTCGTCCGGCAGGTTTCAGGCATCAACGACATGATCGCGGAAGTCTCCCGGCATACGGCCGAGCAGGCCGGCGAACTGCAATCGGTTGCCGCCGATATTGGCGGGCAGCAACGGCAGGCGGACCGGAATGCCGTCGATATCAGTGCGAGCGCCTCCGAGGCCGACGCGCTTCAAACCGTCATTCTGGAACTCGGCCGCACCATCCGCGAATTCCGCATTGCCCGTCAGGGGCAGGCGAAGGCGGCGTCCGGTGCGGACCGGCAGGACACTTCATTTATGGCCCGTGCGGATAACCGCACGGATTACGGCCAGGATTACCAACAATTCAGACGCCAAGGAGTCATGTAATGGCAGCCAGAAAAGCAGCTGAGGCGACGCTGAAACTGTCACCGGTGCTGGATCTCAACGAAGCATCGGCCCTGCACGGCAAGCTGATGACGCTGAGAGGAGCACCGTTGTCGGTCGACGCGTCCGAGGTGGAGCGTATCGGCGCGCTTTGCGCCCAGGTCCTCATGGCCGGCGCGAAGTCCTGGGAGGAGGATGGCAAGCCCTTCGGTTTTGCCAGGGTGTCCGATGCATTCGACAAGACCATGAAACTGATAGGCGTCGATATTGACCATTTGCTCCCCAAGGAGATGCAAAAGTGAAGAAAAAAGTTCTTACCGTGGATGATTCCCGGACGATCAGGAACATGCTCCTGGTCACGCTTAACAATGCCGGTTTCGAAACCATTCAGGCCGAAGACGGCATCGAGGGCCTCGAAGTGCTCGAGCAGAGCAACCCCGATGTCATCGTGACTGATATCAACATGCCCCGTCTCGATGGTTTCGGCTTCATCGAGGGTGTGCGTCGCAACGAAAAGTACCGGGCGATCCCGATCCTCGTTCTGACGACCGAAAGCGATGCAGAAAAGAAGAACCGCGCCCGTCAGGCCGGTGCGACCGGCTGGATCGTCAAGCCGTTCGACCCTGCAAAACTCATCGATGCCATTGAACGCGTAACCGCCTGATACGGGACATTTCACGATGGATATGAACGAAATCAAGGAAATCTTTTTCCAGGAATGCGAGGAGCAGCTCGCCGAACTGGAATCGGGGCTTCTTAAATTGAATGACGGCGACCGTGATCCGGAAACCGTCAACGCCGTTTTCCGTGCCGTTCATTCCATCAAGGGCGGGGCTGGTGCCTTCGGTCTCGATGATCTCGTGGCTTTCGCCCACGTTTTTGAAACGACCCTCGACTGCGTCCGCTCCAACAAGCTGGAGCCGACCCAGGATGTTCTGAAAGTCATGCTGCGCTCCGCCGACGTGCTGGCGGACCTGACCAATGCGGCAAGAGACGGCGGCAGCGTCGATGAAAGCCGCACCCGTGGCCTCGTGAAGGAACTGGAAGCGCTGGCAAACGGCGAAGCCGTTCCGGCATCCGCGCCGGCTCCCGTCGCCGTAAAGGCACCGGAACCCGTGAAGGCCAAGCCGACGGATGAGAGCGGCTTTGAGCCGATCCCGTTCTCTTTTACGGACTTTGCCGACGAAACCACGCCGCTGATGGAAGTGCCGTCCTTCCAGATCACCTTCAAGCCGCATGCGTCGCTTTATTCGAAGGGCAACGAGGCGGCACTTCTGCTGCGCGATCTCTCGCGCATCGGCGAGATGAGCATCAATTGCGACATGTCGGAGCTGCCTTCGCTCGACAAGCTCGATCCTGAAGCATCCTATCTCTCCTGGACGGTTTCGATCGCGACCGACAAGGGCGAAGAGGGTATCCGCAGCGTCTTCGAATTTGCCGAATGGGATTGCGATCTGGAAATCGTGCCTGATGTTTCGGCCGTCGCAGGCGGCGAGGAAGAGCTTCCGATGATCCCGGTGCCGTTCGACCTTTCGGCTCTCGATAGCGGATCGGAAGAGCAGCCCATCGTTGAAATCGCCACGGCGGAAGCGTCTTATGCTGCAGCAGCCGTCGAAACGGCCGTCGCGACGACGCAGATCGCCCAGAGCGTCAATGCCGCCATCGAAAAGCGCGAGGCTGCGGCCGCGCCTGCCGCAGCGCAGGCGAACGCCAACGCAGCGGCCAATGCCAGCGCCGGCCAGACCATCCGTGTCGATCTCGATCGCGTCGACCGCCTGATCAACCTTGTCGGCGAGCTCGTCATCAATCAGGCGATGCTGTCGCAGAGTGTCATCGAAAACGACGCAAGTGGCACGTCGGCCGTCAATATGGGCCTCGACGAGCTGCAGCAGCTGACGCGCGAAATCCAGGACAGCGTCATGGCGATCCGCGCGCAGCCGGTAAAGCCGGTGTTCCAGCGCATGTCGCGTATCGTCCGCGAAGTCGCCGACATGATCGGCAAGCAGATCCGCCTCATCACCGAAGGTGAAAACACAGAAGTCGACAAGACGGTCATCGACAAGCTGGCGGAACCTCTGACGCACATGATCCGCAATGCCGTCGACCACGGCATCGAAACGCCGGAAAAGCGCGAGGCTGCGGGCAAGAACCCGGAAGGCACCATCAAGCTTTCGGCCAAGCACCGTTCGGGTCGCATCCTGATCGAACTGCAGGACGACGGCGCCGGCATCAACCGCGAGCGTGTTCGCCAGAAGGCGATCGACAACGATCTGATCGCCGCCGATGCGAACCTGACCGACGAGGAGATCGACAATCTGATCTTTGCGCCGGGCTTCTCCACGGCCGACAAGATTTCCGACATTTCCGGCCGCGGCGTGGGCATGGATGTGGTCAAGCGCTCCATTCAGGCGCTTGGCGGCCGCATCAGCATCTCCTCGCGCCCGGGCCACGGTTCGACTTTCACCATGAGCCTGCCGCTGACGCTTGCCGTTCTCGACGGCATGGTGGTGACGGTTGCCGGCCAGACGCTGGTGGTGCCGCTGACCGCGATCGTGGAAACCCTGCAGCCGGAAGCGAAGAACATTCACTCCTTCGGCGCCAACCAGCGGCTGATCTCCATCCGCAACTCCTTCTGCCCGCTGGTGGATGTCGGTCGCGTGCTGAACTTCCGTCCGACCCAGGCCGATCCGGTCGAAGGTGTCGCCCTTCTGGTGGAATCGGAAGGCGGTGGCCAGCGTGCCCTGATGGTCGATGCGATCCAGGGCCAGCGCCAGGTCGTCATCAAATCGTTGGAGGCAAACTATACCCATGTTCAGGGCATTGCCGCCGCCACTATCCTCGGTGACGGGCGCGTCGCTCTCATTCTGGATGTCGATGCCATCGTCAGCGCCTCGCGCGGACAGCCACTGAAGCAGGAAATGTCGCTTGCGGCGACAGGTTGAAAGCGGATCATCCATGGCAGCACTTAATTTCAGCGACCAGCGCCAGTCTCCCGACGACGTCCTTGCCAGCGGTGAATATCCGCTGACGAGACGCGACCTGTCGGAAATCGCGGCGATGATCTATGCCGATGCGGGCATCTATCTCAACGACACCAAAGCGTCGCTGGTCTATTCCCGCCTCTCGAAGCATATCCGCAATCTCGGCCTGTCAGGTTTCCGCGAATATTGCGCCCTGGTATCCTCACCGGAGGGCGCGCCGGCGCGGCGCGAAATGCTGTCGCACCTGACGACGAATTTCACCCGCTTCTTCCGCGAAAACCATCATTTCGAACATCTGCGTGATGACGTCCTGCCGGGCCTCATCGCCCGGGCGAAATCCGGCGGGCGCGTCCGCATCTGGTCGGCGGCCTGTTCCGACGGGCAGGAGCCCTATTCGATTGCGCTCACCGTGCTCGCCATGTTTCCGAATGCGGCGGATTACGATTTCAAAATCCTCGCGACGGATATCGACCCGAAGATTTTGGCGCAGGCCCGCGCCGGGGTCTATGACGACAACGCGCTCGAAACCGTGTCTCCCGCCATGCGCAAGCAATGGTTCGCGGAAGTCGATGCCGGTGGTCGCCGCAAGTTCCGCATTGACGACAAGGTCAAGCGCCTCATTACGTTCAACGAGTTGAACCTGATGACGCAGTGGCCCTTCAAGGGCAATTTCGACGTGATCTTCTGCCGCAACGTCGTCATTTATTTTGACGAGCCGACGCAGATGCGCATCTGGTCGCGTTTCGCCGGGCTGCTGCCGGAGGGTGGTCATCTTTATATCGGCCATTCCGAACGTGTGTCCGGTGACGCAAAGAACCTGTTCGACAATACGGGCATCACCACCTACCGCTACATTGGTCACGCATCCGGGAGGAAGGCATGAGCGCACTCGCACGGGTACTCGTCGTCGATGATTCTCCGACGATGCGCGGCCTGATTTCGGCCGTCCTCAAGGCCGATCCCGAAGTCGAGGTGGTCGGTCAGGCCGGCAACGCCATGGAGGCGCGCGCCGCCATCAAGCAGCTCAATCCCGATGTCGTGACGCTCGATATCGAGATGCCGGAAATGAACGGGCTGGAATTTCTCGAAAAGATCATGCGCCTGCGCCCCATGCCGGTCATCATGGTCTCGTCGCTCACCCACCGCGGCGCGGACGCTTCGCTGGCCGCGCTTGAAATCGGCGCTTTCGACTGTGTCGGCAAACCGGCGCCGGGCGACGCACGCCCCTTCGGCGATCTCGCCGACAAGGTGAAGGCTGCTGCCCGCTCGCAGCATGCCGCTTACCGCGCTGCGCGCCCGGAAGCCGCGGCCGCGCCGCAACCGGTCAGCGAATATCGGGCGGGTCGCAAGGTCGTCGCCATCGGCTCCTCCACGGGTGGTGTGGAAGCGCTGATCGCCGTGCTGCAGAAATTCCCGGCCAACTGCCCGCCGACCGTCATCACCCAGCACATGCCGCCGACCTTCACCAAGAGCTTCGCCGAACGGCTGAACCGCATCTGCGCCCCCGTCGTGGAAGAGGCGGCTGATGGCGCGCGCCTGCAGACCGGCAAGATCTATCTTGCACCGGGCGGCGAACGCCATCTGCAGATCGCCAACCGGTCTGCACCCTGCTGCCGGCTTGTCGAGCGCGATCCCGTCAACGGCCATCGCCCCTCGGTCGATGTGCTCTTCGATTCTGTCGCCGAGCTTGCCGGCCGCAACGCCGTCGGCGTCATCTTGACGGGCATGGGCCGCGATGGTGCGGCCGGGCTCTTGAAAATGCGTCATGCCGGTGCGCGCACCGTCGGCCAGAACGAAAAAACATGTGTCGTCTATGGCATGCCCCGCGTGGCTTATGAGCTTGGCGCGGTGGAACAGCAATTGCCGTTGGCCTCCATCGGTGAAGAAATCCTGAAACTAACCACTGCCCGCAAAGAAGGTGCTGACTAATGTCTCTCGCAGAAAAGATCAAAGTTCTGATCGTCGACGATCAGGTGACCAGCCGGCTGCTCCTCAGCGATGCGCTGACACAGCTCGGCTTCAAGCAGATCACCGCCGCCGGCGACGGCGAGCAGGGAATGAAGATCATGGAGCAGCAGCCCCATCATCTCGTCATCTCCGATTTCAACATGCCGAAGATGGATGGTCTCGGTTTCCTGCACGCCGTGCGGGCCAACCCGACCACCAAGAAGGCCGCCTTCATCATCCTCACTGCGCAGGGCGACCGCGCGCTGGTGCAGAAGGCAGCCCAGCTCGGCGCCAACAACGTGCTGGCCAAGCCCTTCACGATTGACAAGATGCGCGCTGCCATCGAGGCGGTTTTCGGATCGCTGAAATGATTGAAGCTGCGGCCAAGCGCGTACATATCATTCAGGGCGAGTACAAGGTCATCAGCGATCCCGACGTGGTCATGACGACGATACTCGGTTCGTGCGTGGCCGCCTGTCTGAGAGACCCCGTTGCCGGCCTCGGAGGCATGAACCACTTCCTGCTGCCGGGAACGGGCAATGTGACCGGCGGAGATGCGACGCGTTACGGCGTGCATCTCATGGAGCTCCTGATCAACGGCCTCCTGAAGCAGGGCGCGCGGCGTGACCGGCTGGAAGCCAAGGTTTTCGGCGGCGCGAAGACGATTGCCAGCTTTTCCAATGTCGGCGAGCAGAATGCCATCTTCGCCATGCAGTTTCTGAAGGATGAAGGTATTCCGGTCATAAGTTCCTCCACGGGCGGGGAACACGGCCGCAAGATCGAATTCTGGCCGGTCTCCGGTCGTGCACGTCAGCATCCGCTCAGCGGTGCGGAAACCCAGAAGACGGTTGCCTTGGAAACGCGTCCGGTGCCGGCCCCAAAGCCCGTCGCCAACGACATCGAATTTTTCTAGTCACGGAGTTTCCAATGCAGCTTGCAGAGCACACCGCCACCACTCCGTTCGAAGAAGCCCTGCCGGATGTTCTGATGCGCGTGGTATCGGAACTGCACGATGTCGCCTACCTTATAGAGCGCATCGAACCGCAATTGCTTGAAGTGACCAACGGTCAATTGTCGAGCGACGGCGTCAAGCTCCTGCAGGGCATCGACCTTGCCGTCCAGAAGACCCGTGGCCTTGCCGAATTCATCGATACCGTCACCGGCTCCATTCCCGGAGACTGGATCGTGGATGTCTCTACCGCGCTCAGCCTCGTCAAGCTTGCGGAAATGCAGAAGGCGCTCGGCGCCGCCTTCCGCCACGGCCATTCCCAGCCGCTCGACAAGGCCTCCGGCGACTTCGACCTCTTCTAGCGCTATTTCCGCCGTTGCCTGCCTCTTCGCGGAATGCGGAGAAAGGCAACGCTCGCGCAAGCTTCGCACCCTATTGTCATTACGGGGCCAAAAGGTCTCGGACTCTATGAATGACGGTGCGGAACAGAATGAATCTGTTAAATCAAATCCCTCAGGTCTTGAAGAATGTTGCTGCGCTGGGGCAGACACGGCTTTTGATGCTGGGCGGCGTGGGCGTTTTGTCCATGGCCATTATCCTTGCAGCAGCGCTTTACGTGAACCGTCCCGCTTACGAGACCCTTTATGTGGGGCTTGAAAAAAGCGACCTCAACAAGATCAGCATTGCGCTCGCCGAATCGGGTCTGGACTTTCAGGTAGGGACCGATGGTTCCAGCCTTCAGGTTCCCGTCGGGCTCACCAGCAAGGCACGGCTGCTTCTGGCCGAGCGCGGCCTGCCGGACAGCGCCAATGCCGGTTATGAGCTTTTCGACAATGTCGGTTCTCTCGGCCTGACCTCCTTCATGCAGGAAGTGACGCGCGTTCGCGCCCTTGAGGGCGAGATCAGCCGCTCCATCCAGCAGATTGACGGCATTGCCGCTGCACGCGTCCATATCGTCATGCCTGACGTCGGCAATTTCCGCCGTGGCGAACAGAAGCCCACCGCATCGGTCATGATCCGCGCCAGCGCCACCGCAGGGCGCAAGGCATCGGCTTCCATCCGTCACCTCGTCGCCTCGGCCGTTCCCGGCCTCGAGGTCGATGATGTAACTCTCCTCGATTCGACCGGCCAGCTTCTGGCCTCCGGCGACGACGTCACCAACGCCGCCATGAACCGCTCGCTGACACTGGCGCAGAATGTTCAGCAGGAAATCACGACCAATATCGACAAGGCGCTGGCGCCTTTCCTCGGCATGGACAATTTCCGCTCCAGCGTGACGGCGCAGCTCAATACCGACAGTCGCCAGATTCAGGAAACCGTCTACGACCCGGAATCACGCGTCGAGCGCTCCATCCGCACGGTGAAGGAAGACCAGAAATCCCAGGAAACGCAGCCGGATACGGCCGCAACCGTGGAGCAGAACGTACCGCAGGCAGCGCCCCAGGGCGGCGGCAGTGGCCCGCAGTCTTCCGACCAATCGGCCAAGAAGGAAGAGCAGACCAACTACGAGATCAATTCCAAGACGGTCGCCACGGTCAAGAACGGCTATACCGTCGAGAAGATTTCGGTTGCCGTGGTCGTCAACAAGGGTCGCATCGCCAAGATGGTCGGCGAACCCGCCGATCAGGCCAAGATCGACGCCTATCTCGCCGAGATGCAGAAGATCGTAACCTCGGCGGCCGGCATTTCTTCCGATCGCGGCGATATGGTGACGCTCACCGCTATGGACTTCCTCGAAACGCAGCTGCTTGATGAAGCCGTAAGCGGGCCGGGCATTATGGAAGTGCTGAGCCGCAATTCGGCCGGCATCATCAACTCGCTCGCCTTCGTCGCCGTCGCCTTCCTCGTCATCTGGCTCGGTGTGCGTCCTCTGGTCCGTACGGTTACCGCCAACGGTGCAGCAGCGGGTCAGCTCAGCCAGGAGACTGCCGGTCTGGAACTGCCGGACTTCTCTCCCGGCATGGATGCCGGCGCAGGTGGTCTCATGGAAGGTTTCGGAGCGGATTTCGGCTTCGACAGCACCGACGATCTTCTTGCAGGCGGCGATGGCGAGGGCACATTCAACCGCCGGGTTCGCGAAGGACCCGAACGCAGGCTCTCCCGCATGGTGGAAATCAGCGAGGAACGAGCCGCCAAGATCCTGCGCAAATGGGCGGTGGAAAAAGCAGCATAATATCAAAAAGGCCGGTTTTACCCGGCCTTTTTTCTGTTTTCGGGCTTTTTGCTATCCTTGGCGGGCGCATCGTGGCAATCTCGTTTTAGGACAGTGTTTACAAAAAATTCAGCAACGATACAGTTTGCTGGGAATTGGCTGAGAATGCCGTTTATGGATTGAACAGCTTTTCAGTATGTTTTTTTAGCAATAGACGAACAGTGAAATACGTGGAAAGGCTGGTGTCAGGTAATGGCAAATCCCAGTCCGTTCCATAAAATGAAGTGATTCGGTCTCCGGGGGCTTGCCGTCCCATTTTGGTAAGCTTCTCGAATGGAATGATTCCATCCCGAGGTATAATCTCCCACTGGGAGCAAGAGGGCGTAGGCGATTGAAAGTCGATGTTGATATCCGCAGGCTGTCTGCCAAGCCTATGGAGGGCATGGGTAAGCCCTTGCCACGCGATCAGCTTGCTAAAAACGTCGCAGCCACGGCTGCTGCCGGTAACGTTGCAGGCGCACTGGATCTGCTCGTAACCTATGCTGGCGCCTCGCATTATCTGCTGGCGCGGGATGATCTTCTCGAAGAAACCGGACTGAAATTCATCGTCACCTCCGACTGGCCTTTTGATCTGGTCCGCAGGCTTGGCCTTGAACTGGCCAACAGCCAGAACAGATCAAGCGAAATGGAGAAATGCCTTTCGCTTCTGCAGCCGCGGCTGCTTTTCCTTCCCGATGATGTTGCTGTTCCCTACGGCATAGACCGGCAATATTCGGCACTCTCCTTCTGCGTGGGCCGCATCCGGCTTTCTCTGCTGCTGCTGTTTCCCGAAGAAGCGGTGCCTTCGCCGGAAAGACTGCGCGAAATCGCCCTGCTGACGGGTTATTGCGTCAGTTTCGGCATTGCCAGCGAAGCAAAGACCGTGCGCGATATCGATCTCACGGAGCGTGAGCTTGAGTGCCTGTTCTGGATCGCGGAAGGCAAGACAAGTGACGAAATTGCGATGATCCTTGGCATTTCACGCAATACGATCAATAATTACATCACAAGCGTGATGCGGAAAACCGCGACAAAAACCCGCTCGGAGGCAATTGCCTACGCCGTGCGCAACAACCTCGTATAATGGTCGGACGGATGGTACAGACGAAAGACAATGAGGGTACAGGTCAAATGGGCATGTTTTACCGCAGCCCTGTCGTGACGAGCCGGTCGGATCTGTTTCCGAAGCTTGTCGCCATGCAGAAGCTGGTCGGCGCGCGCAATTTCGTGGTGACGAAAGCTGCCGCTTCCGGTTTCCCGAACAAGAAGAAGTTGACCTGCGAGCTGGAAAACTGGGGCATGAATGCCGCAGAACAGAGCACGCAGTTCATCCGCGCCGTTGGCGATATTCTTCTCGATCATATCGAGACATCGCTTCTGCCGGTGATATGGCGCAACAAGAATGCCGGCGGCTTTGCCGATCTTCCCGATGTGCCCGCACTTCTGCGCCGCATCGAGAACGACACATTGCCCTATGCGGGGCTCGCCCTGCCGGTGCGGCTTGGCACCATCGGCAACGGTTATATCGTCTTCTGCGGCACCAACCTCGTTCTCGACAATGAGGTCGTGATCGAGCAGCACATCAAATGCTGCGAGATCATGGTGGACATGCTGGCGCTGGACGAGCGCAAGGCAGCACCCTCCGAAGCCCTGAGCGAGAGGGAAATCGCCTGCCTGCAACTGGCGGGGGATGGCCGTATCAGCGAAGAAATCGCGGTCAAGCTCGGGCTTTCCGTGCACACCGTCAACGCCTATCTCGGTTCGGCGACGATCAAGCTCGATTCCGTCAACCGTATCCAGGCGATCGCCAAGGCTATCAGGCTCGGTTATATCCATTGATGGCGGACGGGGTTTCCCGTCCCCCGAAGCCCGGCAGGCGCCGAACCGGCATTTGCGCACCCCCTAAAAGGCGCTATCGGCACTTCGCGTTTTTTTAACAGTTGCCTACTAGAACTTTTATAAGTTTGGCTTTGGGGAACTGTTTCATGCACAACCGGCTCTTTAAGTCCGTTGCTGGCAAGGTCGTCGCGTTGACGATCGGCCTGATCACGCTCAGCGTGGCGGCAGTTGGTTTTTCGACCTATATTCGCTTGAAGGACAACATCATCACCACCGCGCTGCGTGATACGCACAGCGCAATGCGCGGCATGTCTATCCTTTACGAGATGAAGGTCGGCGGCGTTGCCCTCGAAATGGTGGATGGCGAGCTCAAGAGTGTGGGTCGCGCCAGCATCGGGACGCTGCGCGACAACGATCTCGTCGATCGCACGGCTGCCGGCAACGGCGGTATCGCCACGGTTTTTGAGGCCAAGGCGGGCGAGTTTATTCGCGTCACCACCAATCTGAAAAACGAAAAGGGTGAGAGAGCAGCAGGCACCAAGCTTGCTACCGATCATCCCGCTTTCGAAAAGGTTTCCAAGGGTGAGGCCTATTTTGGCACTGCCACACTGTTCGGCACCAGTTACATGACCGGTTACATGCCTGTCGTGAACAAGACAGGCGCAACTGTCGGCATTCTGTTCGTGGGTGTTCCCATGGAGGTCTACAACGCGCAGATATATAGCCTGCGCGACATGATGCTGATCTGTGGCACGCTTGCCATGCTTGGCGTCGGACTGCTCGCCTATTTCGTCATCAAGCGCACGCTTCAACCTCTTGGCAAGCTGACCGAGGCGGTCAAGTCTCTTTCGGATGGCAATCTCGATACGCCGATCCCCTACGCCACCAACACCAATGAATTCGGCAATATTGCCCGCGCGCTGGTGATCTTCCGTGAAAATGCGCTCGAGAAACTGGCGATTGAGGGCAAAAGCGCCGAAGAACGCTCTGCGGCGGAGTCCGAGCGTCACCGCAACGATGCCGAGAAACAGGAACTGGACAGCCAGATCGAATTTGCGGTCGGCGAGATCGCCTCTGGTCTCGGCAGGCTGTCGCGTGGCGATCTGAGCCGCACGATCGAGACGCCTTTCGCTGGCCGTCTCGACCGTCTGCGCACGGATTTCAACGAATCCCTTCTCAACCTGCGCGATGCGCTGGGGCAGATTCGTGAGCGCACGCTCATCATCCAGCATAGCGGCTTTGAAATCGAGCAGTCGTCGGTCGATCTGTCGAAACGCACCGAAAATCAGGCCGCCTCGCTGGAAGAGACCGCTGCCGCTGTAGACGAAATCACCGTCACCGTCAGATCCTCGGCCGAGCGTGCGCGGGAGGCCAATGAGGCCGTGCGCATCACCAAGCAGAGCGCCGACAGTTCCGGTTCGGTCGTCAGCAACGCCGTCGACGCCATGGGCCGCATCGAAGATGCCTCGCGCAAGATCGAGCAGATCATCGAGGTCATCGACGACATTGCCTTCCAGACCAATCTTCTTGCCCTGAATGCCGGCATCGAGGCGGCGCGTGCGGGCGAAGCGGGCAAGGGTTTTGCCGTCGTGGCGCAGGAAGTGCGCGAGCTTGCACAACGCTCTGCCGACGCGGCGCGTGAAATCAAGCAGCTCATCAACCAGTCGACGCAGGAAGTCAGTTCCGGATCGAAGCTGGTGCAGGAGGCGGGCACCGTGCTTTCCGCCATCAGCCGGCAGATCGTCACCGTCAGCCAGCATGTCGAAACCATCGCCACGGCAACGCAGGACCAGTCCTCGGCACTTCATAACGTCAACAGTTCCGTCAACCAGATGGATCAGATGACCCAGCAGAACGCGGCCCTTGCCGAACAGTCGAGTGCGGCCAGCAGCATATTGTCCGGAGAGGTGGAAGCGCTGCTCGATCTCGTTCAGCGTTTCCAGATGGAACATGGCTCGGCGACCGGCAGGGATCGATTGAGCCGTGCGGCCTGACACGCTTATTCAGATGTAAACACCTCCCGGATCGCAACATCCGGGAGTTTTTTATTCTGCCGCCGCGCGGGCCGTGCTGGATATCTGGTTGATATAGGCCCGCAGCGCCGCCGGTTTGACCGGCTTGTGCTGAACGGAAATCCCGTATTTTTCGGCATCGCTGCGCACTTCCGGGCTGCGGTCCGCCGTTACAAGCAGGGCAGGGATCGTCTTGCCGTAAAATGTTCTGATGAGGCGGATGGCGCTGATGCCGTCGCCATCGTCCAGATGATAATCGGCGACGATGACATCGGGTGCTGCGGCCAAGGTGAGGAAGGGTTCCTCCAGCGTCGCCACGGAACCTGCGGGCAAAACCTCGCAACCCCATCCCGTCAGCAGCAGTGTCATGCCCTCGAGGATTTTCGGCTCGTTGTCGATGCACAGGACCCGGACGCCCTGCAGGCGGTCGCTGGCTGCGGGACTGGTTATCCCGCCATCGGCTTTGGCCGGCACGAGGCGGTCCGCCTCACGCGGCAGATGGATGCGGAAGGTCGTGCCTTTTCCGGGGGTGGAGGTCAGCTGTACCGGATGGTGCAGCATGCGCGACAGTCGGTCGACGATGGAAAGACCGAGTCCGAGGCCGGATGCCGTTCTTGCACCCTCGTCCAGCCGGGCAAATTCCTTGAAGACGGTGCGAAACTTGGATGAGGGAATGCCGATACCGGAATCCGTCACCTGAATGACGACTTCACCGCCACGGCGGCGCGCACCGACGATCACCTTGCCCCTCAGCGTATATTTGATGGCGTTGGAAACGAGATTCTGTATCAGACGCCGCAGGAGGTTGGGGTCGGAGCGGACCGTGAGCGAGGTCGGCATGACCACAAGGTCTAGGTTCTTCTCCTGCGCCATCGGTGCGAAATCGGTCTCGATGCGTTTCAGCAACTCATTCAGCGGCACGGATGTCATGCGCGCCTTCATCGAGCCGGTGTCGAGACGGGAAATATCGAGAACCGCACCGAGAATGGTCTCCACCGATTCCAGCGCCGAATCGATATTGTGGACGAGATCGCTTTCGCCTGAAGCACCAAGCCGTTCGACCAGGGAGGATGAGTAGAGTCGGGCGGCGTTCAGGGGTTGGAGAATGTCATGGCCGGCGGCGGCGAAAAAACGTGTCTTGCCGATATTCGCCTCGTCGGCGGATGCTCTCGCTTCCGCCAGCTCGCGGTTGACGCGGGTAAGCTCGACAGTGCGTTCCGCCACGCGCTGCTCCAGCGTCTCGTTTGCCTGTTTCAGCGCCTGATCGCTCGCAACACGCTGGGTGATATCGGTGAAGGTGGCGACGATGCCCTTGTCCGGCATGGTGTTGGAGCGCACTTCGATGATGCGCTCGCCGCCCGCCAGCACCAGCGAGAAGGGCAGGTCCATGGTCAGGAAGCTGGTGATCAGCTCATTCGTGTCACCGGCGGGCATATCGCCGCGTTCCTGCAGCATCGAAACGATATCCGTGAGCGGTACGCCGACCTGCCCGAACTGCTCGGGCAAATCCAGCAGCGTGCGGAAGCGCCGGTTCCAGATGGTCAGCTGTTGCGAACTGTCGAAAACGGCAATGCCCTGATCCATCTGCGCCAGCGCCGTCTGCAGCATGTCCTGGTTATATTGCAGGGCCTCGCTGGCCTGATCGAGCAGCCATGCCGTGTCCGCGCTGGTGTCTTCCGCCTTCTGAAGAATGATCGAAAGCACCAGGCGGGCGGAGGAGGAGCCGATGGCGCTGCCCAGCAGCTGTTCGGAGAAATGGATCAGCGCCATGTCCGCCGGCTGGTCGTCGTTGAGCTTCCTGCCCGCCGTCTTTTCATAAGTCGCAAGTGATCGCAGCATGCGCTCCTCGCCGAGATAACGGGCGACCGCGCTTTTGAGATCACCGACGCTGACGCGGGTTTTCCAGCCGCGCGTGGCGAATTGCGATTTCGAGTGACGCTTGACGAAGATGCCGGACTGGATGCGCTCCACCGGCCTCGGATTGCGCGAAAGCGAGCCGAGCACGAAGGCGAGGCTGTTGACGAGCAGGCTGAGAATGACCGCATTCACGAATGGGTCGGCTTCCGGCCCATTGAATACCGTGCTGCCGGAAAACAGGAAACCGAGAATATTGGCTGCCACCTCGGAATTGTCAGGCCCGCCGAAGCTTGGCAGGAACAGCAGATAGGCCCAGACAAAAAAGCCGGAACTCAGCCCCGCGATCGCACCGCGGGCATTGGCGCGCCGCCAGAACAGCCCGCCGAAAAGGGCAGGGGCCATCTGCGCAATGGCGGCGAATGCCAGAAGACCGATGGAGGCGAGGCCCGTGGCACTGTCGGCGGCGCGATAATAGCCATAACCCAGCAGCAGCACGGCAAAGATCGCCGTTCGGCGGATGTTGAGCAGCGTCTTGGCGAAATCGTCCCGGTGCGGTGAGCGGTTCAACAACTTCTGCCGCAGGAAGATCGGCATGACGATATCGTTGGAAATCATGATCGACAGCGCCACCGAAGCGACGATCACCATCGCGGTCGCCGCCGAAAAGCCGCCGATGAAGGTGATCAGCGACACGACCGGCATCTGATGATTGAGCGGCAATTGCAGCACGTAGAGATCGGCATCGCCATTGGCGCCGAGCGTCAGAATGCCGGCAAGCGCGATCGGCAGCACGAAGATGTTGATCGCGATGAGGTAGAGCGGCAGCAGGAACCCGGCCATACGCAGCTCTTCCGGCGTGCGGTTTTCAACCACCGTGACGTGGAACTGGCGCGGCAGCAGGATGATGGCGAAACCGGAAAGCAGCGTCATCACGATCCAGCGGCTGACGGGCGTGTGATAGGATATGGCCCGCATGGCCTGCTCATTATCCGTGGCAAGCTGCCACAGATGCGCGGGACCGTCGAAGAGGACGAAGAGTACGTAAAAACCGACGGTGCACATGGCGACGAGCTTGACCAGCGATTCCATCGAAATCGCCAGAATAAGCCCGTCCTGATGTTCGGTGGCATCGGTGTGGCGGGTGCCGAACATGACGGCAAACCCCGCCATGACGATGGTGACGACCAGTGGCAGATCGAGGAAATAAAGATTGCCGCTGCCAATGCCGTAATCGCCGGGATCGACCATTGTCGCCACCGAGCTGGAAACGGCTTTCAGCTGCAGCGCGATATAGGGAATGGCGCCGACGAGCGCGATGATGGCGACGATCATCGCCACGGTGGAATTCTTGCCGTATCGGGCGGCGATGAAATCCGCGACGGAAGTCAGTTTTTCCGTTTTCGCCAGTTCAACGATGCGGCGGATGATCGGCATGCCGATGGTGAAGGCGAGGATCGGCCCGGTATAGATGCCGAGAAATTCCAGCCCCCTGTCTGCCGCGAGCCCCACACCGCCGAAATAGGTCCAGGACGTGCAATAGATTGCCAGGCTGAGCGCATAGACGAACGGACGCCCCTTTTTCGGAGCGTTTCTGTTGCGGCTGTTCCTGTCCCCATAGCTTGCAACCGCAAACAGCAGCAGGACATAAGCGAAGGCCGAACCGAATATGATCCACCCAGGAAGCACGCATCCTCCCCGTGCAAGAGTTCCCTGATATCAGCATAGGCGAATTCCGGGCCGTTGAGAATGAGCGCGGTCTGATCATAAAGTTCAAGGCGCGCGTGCAAAAAAGCTAATAAATGCAATCCCGCGGATTCCAAATGATGCCCGGACCCTATATGGTTGAGCGCGTAGGGACAGTCACATAGCTTCAGCTCGCGAAGCAGGAGAGAGGGACAATCTGAATGCTTAACGAATTTAAAACCTTCATTGCCCGCGGCAATGTCATGGATCTGGCCGTGGGTGTTATTATCGGTGCGGCTTTCAGCAAGATCGTCGACTCCGTCGTCAACGATCTCATCATGCCGATCGTGGGGGCGATCTTCGGCGGGTTCGATTTTTCGAACTACTTCCTGCCGCTGAGCTCCAGCGTCAATGCCACCTCGCTCGCCGCCGCCCGCGATCAGGGCGCCGTCTTCGCTTATGGCAGCTTTCTGACGGTTCTCATCAACTTCCTTATCCTCGCCTGGATCATTTTCCTGATGGTCAAGGGCGTCAACAAGCTGCGCGATTCGGTTGAGCGCAAGAAGGTTGAGGAAAAGGCGGAAGCAGCTCCGCCGCCGGAAGACGTCAAGCTTCTCACCGAAATCCGCGATCTGCTGAAGACGCGTTGATTGCCGGCATTATCCCCGGCCTGATTTGCCGGCTCACGCGGCCGGCGGTCTCCTGCCGGGGGTGATCCATAAAGAAAATCCATGATCGCCTCACGGAATATCATGCACATGGCTGGTTCGATGCGATAAGAAGGCACCAAACGGAGTGTCTTTAATGTCCATTTTGAACAGTCTGAGTGCGCGCTCTCTGGCGGCTCCCGAGAGCGGCATTGTTGAAGTCGTGAATTATGCCCGGGGGCGAGACAATCTCCTGCCGCTCTGGGTCGGCGAAGGTGATCTGCCGAGCCCGGACTTCATCAATCAGGCCGCCATCGATGGGCTGAACAATGGCGAAACCTTCTACACCTGGCAGCGTGGCATTCCAGAATTGCGCCAGGCGCTGAGCCGTTATTACGAACGCCATTTCGCGGCATCGCTGCCGCCGGAGCATTTTTACGCTACCGGTTCCGGCATGCAGGCGATTGTGCTTGCCGTGCAGGCGCTGACCTCGCCCGACGACGAAATGGTCTATCTGTCTCCGACATGGCCGAATATCGTTGCCGCCATCGGTGTGGCAGGTGCGAAGGCGGTTCCGGTGGGTATCGATTTCCGCGACGGCAGCTGGGATCTCGATATCAACAGGCTGGAAAGCGCGATCACCGGCAAGACGAAGGCGCTTTTCATCAATACGCCCTCCAACCCGACCGGATGGACGGCGACGCGCGATAATCTTCGTGATGTTCTGGCACTCGCCCGCAAACATGATCTGTGGATCGTCGCCGACGAGATTTATGCGCTTTATCATTATTCCGGCAGCCGTGCGCCGTCCTTCCTCGACGTCATGGAGCCGGATGACAAGATCGTCTTCGCCAATTCCTTTTCGAAGAACTGGTCCATGACCGGCTGGCGTGTCGGCTGGCTTGTTGCCCCGCCGGCCATCGGTCAGGTCATCGAAAACCTCATTCAATATTCCACTTCAGGCGTGGCGCAGTTCATGCAGCGCGGCGCAGTCGCCGCCCTCGATCACGGTGATGGTTTCGTGCGCGAGAATTACGAACGCGCTCTGACCTCCCGCGACATTCTCTGCGATGCGCTCATCGCGACGAACCGTGTGGAAACCCTGAAGCCCGATGGCGCTCTCTATGCCTTTCTCAAGATAGACGGCGTGACGGACAGCCGGGCCACGGCGCTCGATATCGTCGACAAGACCGGGGTCGGGCTTGCGCCCGGCACGGCCTTCGGTCCGGGAGGGGAGCTGTTTCTCCGTGCCTGCTTCCTGCGCAACCCAAAGCAGATAGAAGATGCGGCCGACCGGCTGGCATCCTATATCCTCGGCAGGTAAGCGTCGCCTCTGCGTACAATGGTTTCCCCTGCCGCGCCGGGATCGCGCTACGGTAGGGAAATCGGCAACAAAATCACAGCGAATACCTAAAACTGCAACCCCACGGCGCAACCATCGACGTGGGGGATTTTCTGTGCTATGCGCTCCTTGTTCCATTTATGAGAACATTTTCATCTAATAAATAAAAAGCACCTCATTGCGCTAACCAATCGTAAGCCACCTTTTTAATGGAGCTGGGGATCGGTCGCGTATTCGCTGTGCAAGTAATCAATGATGAAGAATTATTGGCTTTGATGGGGTCAAGAAAAGCAAACAGGGAAGTATTGTCATGGCTGTTCTGGTCACGGGTGGGGCCGGCTATATAGGAAGCCACATGGTGTGGGCTTTGCTCGATGCCGGGGAAGAGGTCGTTGTTGTCGACCGGCTTTCGACGGGGTCGCGCTGGGCAGTCGCGCCGGCGGCGCGTTTTTATCTGGGCGACGCGGCGGATCGCGCCTTGCTCGACCAGATTTTCGAAGAAAACCAGATCGAGACCATCTTCCACTTCGCGGGTTCCGTCAGCGTCCCTGAATCGATCAGCCAGCCGCTCGAATATTACGAAAACAACACGGGCACGACCCGCGCTCTCGTTGCGGCGGCAGTCGGCCACGGTATTCGCAATTTCATCTTCTCGTCGACAGCCGCCGTCTATGGAAACCAGCCCTTTGATGGCCCGGTTCCTGAAACCGCGATCCTCAGCCCTGAAAACCCCTACGGCCTGTCGAAACTCGCCTCCGAAATCATGCTGCGCGATGTCGTGCAGGCGCATGATTTCAATTACGTGGCGCTGCGGTATTTCAACGTTGCCGGAGCCGACCCGCAGGGGCGCGCCGGGCCTTCTCCCACCGGTGTGGCAAACCTCATCAAGGTCGCCTGCGAAGCCGCTACCGGTCGCCGCGACCGGGTGGAAGTTTACGGAACGGACTACCCGACCGCGGATGGCACCGGCGTTCGCGATTATATTCATGTCAGCGACCTGATCGACGCGCATATGCTGGCCATGGCGCATCTGCGTGCCGGTGGCGGCACACGCACGCTCAATTGCGGTTATGGCGTTGGTTATTCGGTTCTTGATGTCCTGCAGGCCGTGCAGCAGGAATCGGGTTGCGATTTCCCGATCATCCATTGTCCGCGCCGCCCGGGCGATATTGCGGCCATGGTGGCGGATTCGGCGCGCATCCAGTCGGAGCTGGGCTGGCGTCCTCGCTTCAACGATCTGGTGACCATCGTTCGCACTGCGCTCCAGTGGGAGGCCAAACGCCAGGCCCAGCAAAGCGACAGGATTCCGCCGGTGCGGCGCAAGCTGGCGGCAATAGGCTGAGAGGACTTTGCGTTACCGAAAGCGGTCTTTCCTGAGGGAAGGATAGAGCGCCGGCCGATCCAGTGGAGCGGCCGGTCGAAGCCAGTGATCCCTGTCAAAGAAGCTGCGTGTCAGCTTCAACCCCGGCGATTGTTCGCTTGTGAGCAAAATCACGTTCAGGCGATGGGGTGCCGTCGGTTCCGGTTTTATGGAAACCGAAATACCGAAATGTTGTGCCTGATAGGGCTGCATCCGGCCTGCCGGTTCAAGTATGTTCGCCAGATCAGCCCACCGGGTTTGTTCCACGATCATGGCGAGTGCTTCATCAAGCTTTGTCAGAACGGCAGTCCCATCCGGCGTCTTCGGCGCAACGGCCTTCATCCTGATGGAGCGAACCTCGCCGGACGCTTCGCCCCTGATCTCGAGGAAGAGCGAGGCCCGCTCGGCCGGGCCTGCCGCGTTCGCCACCGCAAGATCGGCCATGCACTCGAAATTGCGGATGTTGACCGGGCTTGCGTGCCAGCCATGTGGGTTGGAAAAACCTGCGGCAGTAAAGCGGTCGCAAAGCTCCTTGCCGGAAAGGACGAAATCGCGTGCGAAAGATGACCTGTCACCCCCTTGCTCGAATTTCAGAAGATGGGGCGGCAGAGAGACTTTTTGGGCGACTAGTTTCTGCCGCTTGACGGGCTTCATCTTCGGCGGGGGTTCCGCGGAGCGTGTCGCGGATGCCAGATTGAGATAAATCAGCAGGCTTTTGAGATGCTTCCTGTCATTGGCCAGCAGCACCGTCGCCCCGATGGCAAGACAAACGGCCAGCACCGCAAACAGCAGCGCGCCGGAGCTCACTCTTTTCTGCAAGCCTGCGTCCATCGCAAGACCTTAAGGGGCTGGCGGAAAGGCGTCAGCCGGTTTTATATGGCTTTTCGGACTATCGGCAGCCCGGTGAATATATGGTGTGAGCGAAGGCTCTGAAAATCTTATGCAACTCACCGCCGAAGTTTCCGGCGGTGCAGGTCTTATTCGCCGTTGTTCTTGGCCGTGTCCTGTCCAACGGCGCTGCTTTCATCGTCTGCGACCGGAATGGCGTAGGAGCCGTTCAGCCAGCGGGCGAGATCAAGCGAGCGGCAGCGATCCGAACAGAAAGGATAGTCTTCCCGTGTCGAGGGCCGCCCGCATTCAGGGCATGGCTGGGATTTGCGCAGCGGCGTGACGTTTCCGGCGCCTTCGGGAGATTTTGCCATGGCCTATCCTTCGAGCCAGCCCGAAGTCACCTCAAATCCTTCTCCGGAAAGAAGCGACATCGTCTCATAAAGCGGCAGGCCGACGACATTGGTATAAGAACCGGTCAGCTTTTGCACGAATGCGCCGGCAATGCCCTGGATGCCATAGGCTCCCGCCTTGCCGCGCCACTGGCCGGAGGCGATATAAGCCTCGATTTCGCGCGTGGAGAGGCGCTTGAAACGCACCTTTGTCTCCGCCACCTTCTGTCGGATCTTGCCGCCGGGGGTGACGAGGCAGATGCCGGTATAGACCCAGTGGCTGCGTCCCGAAAGAAGATGCAGCGCAGCCGAGGCCTCTTCCGTATATTCGGCCTTGCCGACGATGCGGCGACCAACGGCGACCACCGTATCGGACCCCAGAACATAGGAGTCTTTCCACACCTGTTCGTTCTTCAGCGCCGCCTGCGCGGCTTCCGCCTTCTGCAATGACAGACGACGGCAGAGCGTGCGCGGATGCTCAAGCTTGGCCGGGGTCTCGTCGATATCCATCGGCATCAGACGTGCCGGTTCGATACCGATCTGATGCAGCAGTTCCAGACGCCGCGGCGAGCCGGATGCCAGAACGAGCTTTTGTTTTGAATTGGTCATTGCGCTGCCCGGGCGTCCGTTGCGGAACGTGGATTACTTGAAGCGATAGGTGATGCGGCCCTTGGTGAGGTCGTAAGGCGTCATTTCGACCAGCACCTTGTCGCCGGCGAGAACGCGGATACGGTTCTTGCGCATGCGGCCCGCCGTGTGGGCGATGATTTCGTGGTCGTTCTCAAGCTTCACGCGGAATGTTGCGTTCGGCAGCAATTCGGTTACGATGCCCGGGAATTCAAGGACTTCTTCTTTTGTCATGTAAGGGTTTTCTTCCTGTTGATAGTGCCGGACATATCGAGTCCGGGAAAATTGCGCGGAAACTACACAATCCCGGCACATTTGTGAACCTCTAAAGCATCGGCTTGAAAATCGCGATTGATTTTAACAGGCCGAGGCAGTTTTCAGTCTTTTGAAAGCGTATCCGCCACCGGCTGCTGCCGTCCCGGCAGGCGTTCCGAGATCAGCTTTGCCAGATGGTCCCGCACCTCGCGATAGGCGTCGAGGATTTGCTCGCGCGTGCCTGTTATTACCGTCGGGTCCATGGTCGGCCAATAGACCACGTCGAGCGAATTCGAGCGCGTCAGTTCCAGTGCGGCGTGATGGGCTTCGGGTGTCAATGTAATGATCAGATCGAAAAAATCATCCTCGATCTCGTCCAAAGTGCGCGGTTTGTGCTTGCCGAGCGAAAATCCCTGTTCTTCCAGTACGGCATCCACGAAAGGATCGCGCTCGCCGGCGCGCACGCCCGCCGACTGTATATAGATGCCGGGCGCCACCAGCCGTTTGGCGATGACCTCCGCCATGGGGGAGCGAATGGAGTTCATGCCGCACATGAAGAGGACCGATTTGGGCGCTCGTCCCTCGTTTGGCGCTGCGGCAGGATCGATCATCTCTAACCCCGCCAATAAAGCACGCAGACAAGGGTGAAGAGGCGGCGCGCGGTATCAAAATCCACCTTGATCTTGCCGGAAAGCCGATCCATCAGCGTTTGCGAGCCGTCATTGTGAATACCGCGCCTGCCCATG
The DNA here is from genome assembly GCF_003031125.1 of Agrobacterium sp. LAD9. Classification (NCBI taxonomy): domain Bacteria; kingdom Pseudomonadati; phylum Pseudomonadota; class Alphaproteobacteria; order Hyphomicrobiales; family Rhizobiaceae; genus Agrobacterium; species Agrobacterium sp. LAD9. The sequence goes on from NZ_PHGS01000002.1 coordinate 359,875, forward strand.
TCGATTGCCTCGATCTGGCTCGGCGTGGAGGAGCGGATAGCCTCGTAATAGCTTTCGCAGATCAGGAAATAATCCTTGATGATGCGGCGGAACGGCGTCAGCGACAGGATATGGATCGCGACATCCTTCTCGTCTTCCGTTCTGATCGAGAAAACCAGCTTGGCGTCGACGAGCGAGATGTGCAGCCGGTAAGGCCCGCCGGCATGGCCAAGCGGCTCAAAGGTGTTTTCCTCGATCAGATCGAAAATGGCGACGGCGCGTTCATGCTCCACGTCGGGCGTGGACCGGCCGATGCTATCGTCCAGTACCACGTCGCAGAGCCGGAAATCGCCTGAAGCCATCGCTTAACTTTCCGGATTGAGGCGAATGGAGACCGAACGCGCATGTGCGTCCAGCCCTTCGGAACGGGCAAGAGTGATCGCTGCCGGCGCAAGCTGGCGCAGCTGCTCGGGCCCAAGCCGCAGGATCGAGGTGCGCTTGACGAAATCCAGCACTGAAAGGCCGGAGGAGAAGCGCGCCGAGCGGGCCGTCGGAAGAACATGGTTGGAGCCCCCGACATAATCACCGATCACCTCCGGCGTGTGGCGTCCGACGAAGATCGCACCCGCATTGCGAATGTGGGCCATCAGGGCATCCGGATCATCGATGGCAAGTTCCAGATGCTCGGCGGCGATGCGGTTGGCGAGCGGAATGGCGTCGGCGAGCTTTTCGACCAGAATGATCGCGCCGAAATCGGCCCAGCTTGCCGCCGCCGTTTCGGAACGCGACAGGCGCTTCAGCTGCCGCTCGACGGCCGCCTCAACGGCCTTGCCGAGTTCGGCATTGTCGGTGATCAGGATCGATTGCGCGCCGCGATCATGTTCCGCCTGCGCCAGAAGATCGGCAGCCAGCCAGTCCGGATCATTGTCCTTGTCGGCAATGACAAGCACTTCAGAAGGCCCGGCGATCATGTCGATGCCGACAGTGCCGAAGACCTGGCGCTTTGCGGCGGCCACATAGGCATTGCCGGGGCCGACGATCTTGGCGACCGGCGCGATGGTTTCCGTGCCATAGGCAAGCGCTGCCACGGCCTGTGCGCCGCCAATACGATAGATTTCCTCGACGCCTGCGATACGCGCGGCGGCAAGCACCGCCGGATTGACCGCGCCGCCATTGGCCGGCACGACCATGACGATACGTTCCACGCCGGCAACCTTTGCCGGCACGGCGTTCATCAGCACCGAGCTTGGGTAGCTGGCCGTGCCGCCGGGCACATAAAGGCCCACGGCTTCGATCGCCGTCCAGCGCGAGCCGAGGCCCACGCCGATCTCATCCTCATAGATATCGTCCTTCGGCATTTGCCGCGCATGGTGTTTTTCGATGCGCCGGGCCGCGAGTTCGAGGGCTTCGATGACGCTCGCATCGACCGCTGAAAAGGCGGCGTCGATTTCGTCCACTGTCACCCGCATCGAGACCTTGGAAAAATCGATGCCGTCGAATTTCTGGGAATAATGGGCAAGGGCGGCATCGCCGCGATGGCGGACATCGTTGATGATGTCGCGAACGGTCGCGTTGACGTCTTCGGAAACTTCTCTCTTGGTTGTCAGGAAAGCCGCGAATTTCTGTTCGAAATCAGCCGATGCCCGCTCCAGCCAGATTGCCACGCCATTACCCTTTCATTGTCCCCGCGGGAAATCCCGCGAGGTGTACGAACTTGCCACAGAAAAATTGCGGCTCTGGTATGTGGCATAAATCGAAACGGCAAGGAAAGGCAACCGTTGCGAAGGCTTGCAACGTTTATTCGCTGTCGGGATGATGCGGTTTGGTAGTGGTTTCCCAGGCGCCGCTCACATCGGTCAGCTGCGCCTCGATGCATTCGACATCGAGTGCGATGGCGCCGCCGCCGGACAGCGTCAGTTCCACCGCGCCATCAGGCCCTTCGCCATTCTGGACGAAGCGGATGGCGAGAAGCGAAAGCACTTGTTCCTTGTCGTCGCGGTTGATGCCGTGCGAGCGGACAGCGGAGACGCGCTTCAGGAAAACCACGCTGCGGCAGCGCTCCGGCGGCAGGCTCTTTTTCTCAGTGCTTTCCCAGACGAAACGGTTGGCGGAAAGCGTGAATTGCCCGTGTTTCGGCTCGAAGGCAACGTCCTTCAGCTTGAAGACGCTGTCCTGCATATGCGTCGAAATGACGGAGAGATCTTCAGTATCCAGCGCCAGCAATTTCAGGCCGCTCATCGTTTTCTTCCTTCTTCTGCGGTGCGGACCGCTATTTCCATGACTTACAATGGAAATAGGCAGTCCGGGGCCACTCTGCAACGGGTAGAAAACGGATGAGCGGTGATGAAAGGATCAATCGCTGACGCGTTCGACCAGCGCACCGCAGCGGGTGAGCTTTTCTTCGAGGCGTTCGAAGCCGCGATCGAGGTGGTAGACCCGCGAAACCATGGTCTCACCTTCCGCCACGAGGCCGGCAATGACCAGCGAGACGGAAGCGCGCAGGTCGGTCGCCATCACTGGCGCACCCTTCAGACGGGAGACGCCTTCGATGCGGGCCATCTGGCCGGAGAGCGAAATCTTCGCGCCGAGGCGGGCCAGTTCCTGGACATGCATGAAGCGGTTTTCAAAGATGGTTTCGGTGATATGCGAGACGCCCTGCGAACGGGTCATCAGCGCCATGAACTGCGCCTGCAGGTCGGTTGGGAAGCCGGGGAAGGGCTCCGTCACGATATCGACCGGCTGGATGCCATTGCCGTTGCGCACGACGCGCAGGCCTGTCTCCGTATCGCTGATGGTAGCGCCTGCGAGCCGCAGCGTATCGAGCGCGTTGTCGAGCAGCGATGCGCGTGTGCCTTCCAGCACCACGTCACCACCGGCCATGGCGACCGCCATGGCATAGGTGCCGGTTTCGATACGATCCGGCAGAACCCGGTGGCGTGCGCCGGAAAGCGAGGTGACGCCTTCAATGGTGATGGTGGAGGTACCGGCGCCTTCGATCTTCGCGCCCATGGCAGTCAGGCACTGGGCCAGATCGACCACTTCCGGTTCGCGCGCGGCGTTGTGGATAACGGTGGTGCCGCGGGCAAGGCTTGCCGCCATCAGCATCACATGCGTCGCGCCGACGGAAACTTTCGGGAAGGTGTAGACGGCACCGATCAGGCCGCCCTTGGGCGCAGTGGCGTTGATGTAACCGCCATCGATCTCCATCGTCGCACCGAGTGCTTCAAGGCCCTCGATGAACAGGTCGACCGGGCGTGTGCCGATGGCGCAGCCGCCGGGCAGCGAAACGCGGGCGCGGCCCTCACGCGCCAGAAGCGGGCCGATGACCCAGAAGCTCGCGCGCATCTTGGAAACCAGCTCGTAAGGCGCTGTCGTGTCTACAATGGTGCGGCAGGTGAAATGCACGGTGCGGGAATAGGCTTCGCCCTGGCTTTCGCGGCGGCCGTTCACGGAAATATCGACGCCGTGATTGCCGAGAATGCGGATGAGCTGCTCCACGTCGGCCAGATGCGGCACGTTTTCGAGCGTCAGCGTGTCGCTGGTGAGAAGCGATGCGATCATCAACGGCAGGGCGGCGTTTTTAGCGCCGGAGATGGGAATGATGCCGTTTAGCTTGTTGCCACCCGTAATTCTGATGCGATCCATGCGTCCCTACGGGCCTGTGCCCGCCTTTCTTATAGTGCCTTGCGGAAAGGCGCGTCCTTAGACGAATTTCCGCGGCGTTTCAATTTTATGCTGATGAATTCTCTAAGAGGATGATTCGTCCGTTTTTGCGGCAGGCAGGCCAATAGTATCGTCCTCTTCGCCGGCACGGCGCGCACGAACCTGCTGTTTGCGCTTCAAAAGATTTTCACGAAGCTTCTTGGCCGCCCGGGCCTTGCGCTCCACCTCGCGCTGCCGCGCCTTTTCGCCAGGCCCCGCCTGCGGCTTGCCGTCGGCCACCGGGGCGGATGCTTCTGCGGAAGCGCCGGCGGAAACCGCTGCCTTTGCCTGTTTGTCATGATGTTCGTTCATAGATTCAGCAATATCTGAAAAATGCATTTTTCAACAGGGGGCACGCTTTTTTGCCCCGCTTGATGAAGAATATCGTTTTGCGACTTGCGCTCGTCAAAAACCTATGGCAATAGGCCGCCACGCTTGATGCTGAAGCAAACGCTTCGGCACCGGATGCTGCTATAGCTCAGGGGTAGAGCACTCCCTTGGTAAGGGAGAGGCCGAGAGTTCAAATCTCTCTAGCAGCACCATTTTCCCCACAATTTCAAATACTTACGTAACAGCCTGCACCTGTCAGCGACTCTAAGGATTGTCTCTACAGACCCTTGCTGTGTCTCTGGCAACCTCACAGGTTTGTCTCTTGACCTGAAATTGCGCATTTCGACCGCGTAAGCCGCCGTATCCGGCAGGCGCGACACCCACTTTGAGCTAGCCTCATCTCGAGGTATGACAGCCGATTGGTTCTTGCCGATTGGTTCTTGCAGATCGCCATCATACGCTTCCTCCGTCGAACTGATGGGAGCAATAGCGATGAACAAGGACACCCTCAGCCTGCAGGACCTCACCGATGCCGGATTGAGAAAGGCGCTTTTTAGGGACATGAGCAAAGCACTGTCCGGTGAAATCGCACGAGGCATGTGCGAGGATGGACCTAGTTCGATTGCCAAGTTAATGGAACGGGCATTTCAAACAGGTCTGGCGATGAGAGCCGTTCCCGGTCTCGATTCCTCAAGGGAAGGCATCCCTGCTCCCCTAACAGAAGACGATTTGCCCACATCGCTAAAGCGGCAGCTTTACAAATTCAGGCTCATCCTGGGATTTGCTTTGAATGGTTTGAGACGACGAGAACCTACAGTGAGAGGCATGGTGCTTGTTATGCCCCCGCGGCGTGCGACACACCGCGATGAATGGCTCTCACCTGTCCTGAAGCAGAGTTCTCCATTCAGTTTGAATGCCGTCAATGAAATGCTTCGGCTGGGACTGTATGAGCGTCCGCAGGAACTGAGCAGCGGATGGATGATGACCTTCATGACTGAATGGGGCTTCGAGTTTCTGTTGACTGGAGCAACCCACGGCCTCGAGGACCGGGTGCCGGGTTCGTCAGGAACCTATGGGGCATTCAAGTCACTCATGGAGAGTGTGACGCCATCCGAGTTATTTCAACATGCGGCGGCGGAACTCGGATATGTCGAGGAAAAAGAGATAATAGTGTCAGCCCTCGCTTCTCCCATGCGGTTCTAAGTGATCGTCGTGGAGCGCATCAACGAAAAGACGCATTTTCCGATGCAGCGAAAACGTTAGCCGCTGGTATGCGGCCAAGTTCTTGAAGCGTGGGAAAAAAAGCGTCAAAACACTTGAAGGCTACACGTAATCAAGCTATCTAGGGATTGGCTAGTGAGTCCACAGTCTCAACCGGACGCCTGCGAGCACTTCGCGGGTATCCTAAGCGCGGTCTAAACGCGCGGCAACTTGGCATAGCCAAAAATTTCCATGGCCCTCGCTCCGCGGGGGCCATTTTCGTTGGTAGGTATCCATTGTCAAACGCGCTTGTTCTTCTCGACGAAAGTGGCGACTTAGGATGGCAACTTGACCTCCCGTATCGCCAAGGGGGATCAAGTCGGTATTTCACCGTCGGTGCGATAGTTGGCATAAACGATAATCACAGAGTCCCAGGCAAGGTCGTCAAAGCTCTCAGGAAGGAGTTTGGCTGGACCTCCAACAACGAGAAGAAATGGATCGGCATAGGCTCAGGCGTCCGGCGGTCCTTTGCGCATCGAGCCGTGAGCATGGTCAAGGAAAACCCGCGGGTTCATATGCTCGTCGCAGTGATCGATAAACAGAAGGTGCCGAAACATATCCAAGGGCACTTCCATCTTTTCTATTCTTGGATGGCATCGTCTTTGATTGGCCCGACCGTTCGTCACCTGCGCCAGGTTTCGATATGTCCTGACGAGCTTAATGCCGGTCTAGGTTACGACGTTCTAATCGAGAGCATCCTCCGCAAAGATTTGTGGTTTCATATGAGGTCACAAACCGAAGTCAGCAGGATCATTAGATCGAAGCCTCTCGAGGATGGCCTGGCATTCTGTGACTACCTTGCCGGCACATTCCAGAGCCATTTCGAGGACGGAGATTCCGAAGCCTTCAACATTCTAAAGGATCACGTGTACCTGCATTTGCCGTGGTCATAAGTCCAGCATTAGGTAGCAAATGCCACAAGGTTTTGAGTTTGGAGACTACTTTCTCTCATTGTGAAACAGAGAGTTGAAGTAGCGAGTTCGAACGGCGAGTTAAAGGTATATCTGGCGGAATTGGAAGCGATGCGTGCCGAACAAGCGGCGATCCAAATAAGCCGTTAAAAGGGATATAATATCAATAATATCCCTTTTAACGGCTGCAATCCGCCTAGCAAGCGGGTTGCGCGATCTAAAAGGTCATGCGGCGGCCGAATTGGAAGCCAATGGAGTGTTTTCGTGCGCGCCACTTGACAGTTCGCTAAATGTTTTCTATCTGTTCATGCTATGTTTACACGGGCACACTCCATCTTTCGAATACCGCACTCACTCTGACGCCAAAGAGTTGAGTAGCCGGCTTTTCGTAGGGTGTGTGATGAGTATCCCGAGTGTTGCACCATTCGGACGTGCGAAAGAGCCGTCCAGCAGATTTCCCTACCCCTCTGTTTGTATCTGCGCGAGCTCCGCATCGACCCACCCTGGTCGTGTCCGGGTTTACCCTTTCCGTCAGCGAATACGGCTCCGTAGCCTCCTCTCCTGAATGCAATTCCACCGAGGGATCAAATTGATCTCTACGACGAAAGGTTAAAAGTCCACGCGTTCGCGTCGTATTTTAACCTTTCGTTTAGAAATCGCCGGTATCCAGGGCTCAAGACGCAATGAGCCCCCCGGATACGGGGTTCGGAGGGTCCGGAAAAGGGACAGGTGTCCCAATTCCTTCGAACCGATCGGGGTCGTCCCGACGGTAACCGGAACCACAGGTTCCCATTTTTCGCATGCTGGATGAGCGAACACTCGTCCAGTCCCGAGGGCTCCCCAACAAGGGGCGACTCCGGGGTCAAAGGTCATCCCGCCAAGGGGCGACTCCGAGATCATGCGAAGCATGTCAGTGTTACCGAGGTCGAAGGAGCCCCTGATGAACTTCAAGAACCGCATCGCCTGCAAGCTCTATATGAAGCGCGAGCTCAACGCTGTTGCTTCGCTCGCCGCCATCATTTCCAAAGAGGTACGCGTCAGCACCGACACGGGGGCGGTCGGATACTCGGCTCCATCTAGCCAATCCGCTCGTGAAGATGCCGAGAGCTTCCGCTACGTAGCCCCACACCCCGGCCTCGCCACCCGCAAGCCCGCACTCAAGCAGGCCAAGACGTCTCGCGGTCATTCGATCTTCCGCGGCATCATTCTCTGGCACGAAAGCCTTCTCGAGCTTCGCGTCTCCTACCTGCTCCAGACCTGGCACAACGTCCGCGAAATCCATTCGCAGTATCCCCGCGTCACCTACATCGACGCGGATGGTCGCACGCGCACCCACACCTTCGACTACTACGTCGTGTTCGAGGACGGCCGGCGGCTGGCGATCGCCGTCAAGATGAACCGCAAGCGCGCCTCGATGCTCGACATGCTGACCCGCATCGAGAACGATGGCATCTCACACAAAGGCGGACGCCGCCTGGCCGACGAGACGCGCCTGATGACCGAGAAGGACGGTACGGTCGCCTCCTTCCACAACTGCTCCGAAATCCTCGCCTCGCGCGAGACGTGCAATCCCGCAGCGGCAGATGAACTTCGCAAAATCGTCCGTCGCATGACTGGACGCTTCAGATTCATGACCCTCCTCTCCGGATGCCAGAACGTGGCCGCCCGTCGGGCCGCCATCTGGCATCTCATCGACCTCGGCGAACTCCTTCCCGAAGGCATCGGTCGGATCGACGAACTGACCTGGTTCATAACCGGCATGGCCAATCCCATGCCGTCTGAGCCTACCCAGTCCGTCACGACACGAAAAGGAGAGCGTACGTGTCCTACAGTCATCCCCTTCCGACCCGTACCCACACCCATTCCCTCGTTTCTATGGGGCGCACCGACCGCTATCAGGAAGGCACGAGGAACTACATCCCGGTCTTCTCGGACAGCCTGACCTATACCTTTGCGCACGAGGAAGACCTCGCTCGTACAATGGTGCGAACCCGTCAGGACGTATGGGATCGTCTCCACGCCGGAGATGCCGACGTCTATTACTATCACCACAGCGCGCCCATCCAGCGCACGCTGGCCATCCATGGCGACAAGACGCTCAACGCCTTCGATCCTAAGGTTCGGTTCGCGGCTCGCCTGCGCGAAAAGCTGATCGAGCGGTACGAAACTGCGTGCAGGGACGCGAAAAAGAAACTGCCGTTCTCAGTTAAGCTCCAGCCCATGCTCGACGAATGGTGGGAAAAGGAACTCCTCGGTCCCGACGCCAAGAACAAGAATGGTCGTCGACGCCGCACGGGTCAGACCGTTGTCAAAATCTCCAACGGTCCGAGCTGGAAGACGTTCAAACGCGACTACGACAAGTATATTGCGGCAGGACGCAATCCCGTAGTGTTTGTGCCGTTGCATCACGGCCCGGGGAGCCGCACGGTAATTCCGTGCCGCGCGAGCGAACTTTTTCATCAGAAGATGGCTCGTGAGTACCTGAGCCGCCTCCGGCCCACGCCGGCGCAGGTTCATCTTGCTTATCTCGCGGAGCGGGACGGGGAGAATGACAAGCGTCGTGCTGCTGGCCTCTCCGAGCTCCTGGAATTCTCGCTTACCAAGACAAAGAACGCGATCAACCGGTTCGATGCCTTTGAAGTCATGGCCAGCCGGGAAGGAGAAGAGGCTGCCCTAAAGTACTTCCGCGATGTCAAGGCGAGCTTCGATGTCGAGCGCCCCGGCGCTCTGGTCGAAATCGACGAATGGAAGGGCGACCTCATTACGCTGCTGGTTAAGACAGGCGTATGGGCGCATCTGCCGGACGTGTTCGTCAAAGCCTTGCCTAAAACGCTTCGAATCTGCGTGACCGTAGCCATCGACGTCGCCACCAGATACGTACTCGGCGTGAAAATTACGCCGACCCCGTCGGCCGAGGCAATCGCTGGCGTGCTGCGCATGGCGATGACCGACAAGACCGATCTGTCGCGAATGGTTGGAGCCGAAACCGCTTGGTCGGCCCGCGTGAAGCCCGACCTCGCGTCGATGGACAACGGCGGGCCAATGCTTTCCGACCACTTCATCACGGGCGCTCAGTCCATCGGCGTGACCGTCGTTCGCCAGCCTGCGGGCGATCCCGCGCGCCGGCCGTTCATCGAGCGGCTGTTCGGGATCATCGGCCCGCTGATCACGCACTTCCTCGACGGCCGCACGTTCGCCTCCGTGGAGGAAAAGGGTGACTATGAGGCCGAGGCTCACGCGAGCGTGTTCCTGGACGAATTCGCGAGGATCATCATCTTCGCGATCTGCGACATCTATCACCGCAAGCGCCAAAGCGGCCTCGGAGGCAACACCCCGCATAACGAGTGGGTCGAGGCTACCGGCTCTATCGAGATCAAGTATCCGCCCAGCCAGCTTCGTATGATTGCGGCGTTTGGTTATCCCACGACTGCGACGATCCAGAAGGACGGTATTGTCGTCTGCGGTGTGACGTTCCGTGATGAACGGCTCAATGCGCTCCGCCGCCGCATCGGCCAGAAGCCGATCGACGTGATGTACGACCCCATGTACGCGCGCCACGTCCTGGTGAAGGCGAAGGACGAAACGGAATACTTCGCCGTCGAAAACGTCCTCGGCCTGGATCACACCGTGTCATTCCACGAATGGCTGGCCGTCCTCAAGGAAGAGCGCGACGAGATCGCGGAGAAGACGAAAGAGGACCTCAAGATCATGTACGCGGGTATCCGTCGCATGCGCCGCACCGGCGAGGCCGCCACCATCCGCGCCAACCTTGGCGCTCGCATTCCAACGGCCGAGGACATGGAGCGGCTCAATCGCGAAGTTGTTCGCGGTTGGGAAGCGAACTGCGAGGCTGACGAGGTGATGGAGCCCGCCCCCAATACTGAGCCTCCGGGCGCTCTGCTGCTTGAAAATCAGCGTAGCGACCAGGAACTAGCGGAACAGGCCCGCGCCGAAGCGGTCGAAAAAGTGCGCTCACGCTCGAAGTTCGACGAACAGGAGGATGACTGATCATGGCTACCAAGAAGGTCAATCCAGATGCAATCCGGGAGCGTAGTGCCGAGCGATACTTCGAATCTGGCCGCGACAAAGTTCTCAGCGGGTTCATCGAGAAGCTGCGCAAAAACGCCAAGGCCCTCGAAAGAGGCCGTGGTTCACAGCGCAGGTCGCTGTTCGTCATCGGCGAGACCGGAAGCGGTAAAACCCGGTCGATCACGCGCATCCTGCCGCTGATCGGGGAATGGCAGCCATCCAAGGACGAATACGGCGACGATGTCACGCCGCTGATCTGCATCAAGCCGCCGAAGCCCTGCAACATGCGGGCGCTTGCCATCGAACTCCTGACCGCCATGCGTGTTCCGGTGAAAGGCCGGAAGACGGACCCGGAGCTTTGGGTATTCCTCAAAGAGCAGCTGAGGGAACGTGGCGTGAAGGCGATCTGGATCGACGAGATGCAGGACGTCCTTCGCAATAACACACCCAAAGCAATCCAGGCGGTCCAGGACGTTCTCAAGGCGCTGGTTCAGATCGATGGCTGGCCGATCCACACGATCTATTCTGGCGTGCCGGCGCTCGCTACCTTTCTCCAGGGGGATCGGCAGCTTGCTCGCCGGTCATACGTCATGCGGTACGAGCCCATGGAGTATCCCGAGGACGAAGAGTGGATCGAAAAAATCATCGAGACCGTCACTGTCGAAGACTGTGGCATGTCCCGCGCGGACGATACGCAGACCGACGTCTTCCGCGAGAAGCTCTGCCGTGCAGCGAGTGGGGCATTCGGGCAGGTGGTCGAGCTCGTTCAGGAGGCGTGCTTCAGAGCGGCCGATGCTGGTCGGTCGCAAGTCAAGCTGTCCGACTTTTCGAAGGTCTACGAAGAGATGACCGGATGCACGCGTCGCGACAACGTGTTCGTCGCTCCGAACTGGCGCGAAATCATTCCCGCCAACGCGCTCGACGACATCACACCACCGGTGAAAAGCAGGAGGGCAGCATGAGACTTCCTGTACACGTCGCGTTCCACCCCGACTCCGAGACGCCGCTCAGCCTCGCGTCACGGTTGGCGCGTGCCATGGGCTGTTCGTCCGTGGCTGGCCTCATGGGCCACAGCACAATTCAGGCCGTTGCTCGGGGAGACGAAAACGCAATCAGGATGCTGTCCTCATGGTCAGGGGTCTCGGTAGACAAGCTCCGGCGTTTCGCGGTGCCTACCAGCGAGGAAGCCGGGGAATGGCGGCTCGGCGACGCCGTTTTTCGCAAGGAGATGAGGGTGGCGGGGCGGTTCCGTTTCTGCCCTCGTTGCCTCGCCGAAGACATGGACAAGGGCAGCGGACGACCGCAATCACGGCCATTCGAGCGTGCTTCGTGGTTGACGCGTGCCATCACGGCCTGCACCCACCACCGCGAGCTTCTCGTTGAAGCAGGGGGCAATGCCCCTGCGAACGATGTCGCCCTGTTCGCAGCAGAAAGCTGGCATTTGGAATGTCAGCCTGGCGGTCCAGCGGATGAGACGGAGTTGGAAGTTGATGCGTACATCGAAGGGCGCATCGCGGGAAACCGTATCCAGTCATTCATCGACCGTCAGGAGGTCCACGTGCTGCTTATGCTCTTCCAGTTTCTCGGATCGCTCCTTCACAACCGTCTTCCTTCCTTCATCGTCGGCGGAAAGGCGGCCTCGACAATCGGCGGCCGGGCCGCCGGCTTCCTGGTCGCGAGGGAAGGACGGGAAATGGTCGAGAGGGTGGTGACGGACGCGATCGATCTGCATCGGCCAGCCGCCCAAACCATCACGGAGTTCTTCGGCCCTATGGTCCGTCACCTTCGTCGCAATGCCGTCGTACCGGCTTACGCCGAAATCGTCGGGCTGTTCCAGGACCTCGTAGAGCGCCATGTGCCGGTCGGGCCGGGAGATCGCTTTATCTTCCCCGTCCAGCGTCGACATCTCCATTCGGTGCGGTCGGCCGCCGTGGACTATGCATTGGATCGCAAACGGGTCAGGAAGCTTCTCGAGGAGGAGGGCGTCATCAGCCACTCTAAGCTCTCGGATAGGCGCGTCTACTTCTCGGTCGCGGACGCAGACGGAATCCTCGGCGACACGGCTGACAATTTGACCACGGTAGAGGTTTCAGCCTTGCTGGGAACCCATGAAAACCGTGTTCGCGACTTCATCGAGCGGGGGTTGCTTGTTCCGTCTGAACGAGGTGCCAAGGGTGAGCGCCCTTTCTATCGTGTGTCGAAGGCCGCTCTCGACGGATTTCGTCGTCGCCTATTTGAGCGGACCTCTCTGGCGGGGGAAGGCCATGGTCTTGTCTCGCTCACTACCGCCTGCCAACGGAAGAGCCTTACCCAGGCCGACCTTCTCGAAATGATCCTTGACGGCAAACTGACCGGTGTGGCCCGCGTCGACGACTCGATGACGGTGCGGAGCCTTCTCGTCGATCTCCGAGAACTTCCTGTATCTGCGGAGGGCAACCACGGTGAAGACGATTACGGCAACGGGGGCGTCTACCTCAACATGACCGACGTCAGGAACGCGCTGGCGACCACCGACGCGACCGTCGCCGCACTGGTCAAGCACCGTGTTTTGCCTGTCGAGTCCAGGACTAATCCGAGAACTCGCAGGCCGCAGTCATTCATTCATCGGGACACCGTGGACGCCTTCCTCGACAGCCATCGGTCACTACACATCATCGCGAGAGGATGGGGGCGCAATATTGCTTGGATGAAGGACGAGCTCGACCAGAACGGGATGAAACCGATTTTCGAGACGTCGGGAAAAATCGCGAGGTACTATCGAAAGGAAGACCTAGCTAGGGCGTCGTTGCTACCGCCGAACGTTTAGGTTTGTCTCCGAGATTTTCATATCGAAGCCCGCGATCAGCGGGCTTTTTTGTGTCTGCCGATACGATAGAGACAGACCTGTGAAGTTGGGAAAGACATAACAAGTTCACCGGCTCATGGTCTGCGCAATAGAATCAATAGGTTACATGCGCCTCAGAGACAATCCTTAGGAGTTCTGACAGCACCGCTCGCATGCGGCATGTGATGTATGCCCGCGCCGCGCAGCCCGCGGCAAATGGAAAACCGCGCCCCTTGCGAAGCGCGGTTTCCATATCCGAATATTCTGTTGCTGCCAGAGCGGGACGAAACCGCCCGTAGCCATCGGGCGCCGCTTACTGACGGAATAGCGACAGGATATTTTCGGAACTGGTATTGGCGATGGAGAGCGACTGGATGCCCAGCTGCTGCTGTGTCTGCAGTGCCTTGAGGCGGGTCGATTCTTCGTTCATGTCCGCATCCACAAGGCGGCCGATGCCGCTGTCGATGGAGTCGGTGAGCTTCGACACGAAGTCTTCCTGAAGGCCGATGCGCATCTTGATCGAGCCGAGAGCGGCGGAAGCGCTGCTCAGGGATTGAAATGCGGTTTCGACATCGGTGAGAAGATTACCGATGGTGTAGGCCGGCGGCGTTGCAGAAGCGAACAGCTTGAGATCGATGTCCCATACGGAAATGCCGGAGGCTGTTCCGGGTTGTCCGATGATGCCCCTCGTGGTGTCGAGCGTCGCGGGCGAGCCGGTCAGGCCGAAAAGCACATTGGCGGTCGTCGTGCCGGCAGTGGTATCGACAAGCGTATAGTCTGTTTTCGTCACGCTGACAGTGCCGCCGCCGTCGCGAACAAAGCCGGAAACGACAGTCTTGGCGCCGGTGCCCAGCAGCCAGTTCTCGCCGCTGAAGGATGCGCCCTGCGCGATCGATTCAAGCTGCTTTTTCAGCTGGTCGATCTCTTCCTGGATCTTGGTCTTGTCCACACCTTCTTCGGTGGCGGCAACGATTTTCGATTTGATTTCCTTGATGACTTCGACCGAGCTTTCCATTGCGGAATAGGCGACATCGATCTTCGCCGCGCCGAGGCCCAGCGCATCCTGAACCGCGGAAAGGGCCATGTTGTCGGAGCGCATCGTCGTCGCGATCGACCAGTAGGCGGCGTTGTCGGATGCGGTCTTGACCCGCAGGCCCGAAGACACTCTGGATTGTGTATCTTCGAGCTGGCCGCTGATTGCGCGCAAGGTCTGAAGCGCCGACATGGCGGCGGTGTTCGTCAGAATACTTGTCATAATTGCCCCTCTGAGCTGGCTAAATGGGAAGGGACATTCCGGGATCGCCGGAAACGACTGAGCGGCGTGATGCCTGTTAACCTCTTTTTCGTCTTGGTTAACGAGTCGTTTCGATGCGCTGATTTAGCCGTGATTTGGTTAACGAACTCTTAATCAAAAAATCTCTTAGTTTCGCAGGCGATTAAACAAAAAAACCGCGCCTTTCGGCGCGGTTGATTTTTTCGGCTGAAGCTTCCGATTAACGGAAGAGCGACAGGATGCTTTCGGAGTTGCTGTTGGCGATCGAGAGAGCCTGAACGCCGAGCTGCTGCTGGGTCTGCAGGGCCTTGAGGCGGGTGGACTCTTCGTTCATGTCGGCGTCCACGAGGCGGCCGATACCCTTTTCGACGGAGTCGGACAGCTTGGAAGCGAAATCTTCCTGCAGGCCGATACGCATGGAGAGCGAGCCGAGCTTTGCGGCAGCGCTGGTCATGGCCTTCAGGGAGTTTTCAACCAGCGTCAGGGCTTCGGCCATGTTCGTGGCGCGGTCAGCGGCTGCATACTGGGTGATATCAAGCGTGTAGACGGACTGGGCAGCGACGGTCGTGAACGTGCCGGTCGTGCCGAGAATGCCTGTCGTGTCGGGAACGCCCGTAGCGGAGTCGACCGAGCCGAACAGGGTGTTGCCGGTTGCGGTGTTGTCGAGAGCGTATTTCGTGGTCGTGACGTTAACGGCGCCACCGGTGGAGCGAACGAAGCCGGCAACGACCGACTTGTCCGGGTCTGTGCCGGGGGTTGTCGCACCGAGCGTCGAAACGCCGACGAGCCAGTTTTCACCGTAGAAGGAAGCGCCCTGTGCGATCGATGCGAGCTGCTTCTGGAGCTGGCCGATTTCTTCCTGAACCTTGGTGCGGTCGACGCCTTCTTCAGTTGCCGTGACCAGCTTTGCCTTGATTTCCTTGACGACTTCGATTGCCGATTCCATGCCGGCAGAAGCGGTGTCAACCTTGGCGGCGCCGAGGCCGAGAGCGTCGGAAACGGAGGAGAGAGCCATGTTGTCGGAGCGCATCGTGGTTGCGATCGACCAGTAAGCAGCGTTGTCAGCAGCTTCGCCAACGCGAAGGCCGGAGGAAACGCGTGCCTGAGTGGATTCCATGTTCTGGCCGATAGAGCGCAGGGTCTGGAGCGCAGACATTGCTGCGACATTCGTGATAATGCTCGTCATAGTAGTGTGCCCCTTGAATGGCTGATTAAAGAAGGGACATTCCGGTTTCACCGGGAACGGCGCACAGCATCATGCCTGCTAACTGGCTGATTTTTAACGTTAGCTCGCCGTTTCGATGAGCATTAGGTAACGCGGGTTTGGTTAATGAATTGATAAGCGGAGAAAGAAATTCGGCGTCGTCAAAATTAAAAAATGCAACCCTCGCGCGCACGCGCGCGTATCGCCAAAAGTTTAAAAAAAAGATAAGGCCGCACCCGTTTCCGGATGCGGCCTCATTGATGCATTCAGTCCGATTCAGCCTTTCGGACCTTTATGCCTTCTATCCCAATCCGCGCTCGGTCAGCCCCCGATTGCCTGTGGGAAGAAATCTGTCCCCCAGCCCCGAAGGGCTATGAGAAGCTCAGCTCTTAACGGAAGAGCGACAGGATGTTCTGCGAGTCGCTGTTGGCGATCGACAGAGCCTGGATTGCCAGCTGCTGCTGCGTCTGGAGAGCCTTCAGCTTGGTGGACTCTTCGTTCATGTCGGCGTCAACGAGACGGCCAACGCCCTTTTCGATGGTGTCGGACAGCTTGTCGGCGAAGTCGGTCTGCAGGTCGATACGGGCAGACAGCGAACCGAGCTTGGCGCCGGCGCTGGTCATCTTCGTCAGAGCGGTTTCAACGGAGTAGAGGGCGTTGTCGAGATCGTCGGTGGTGACGTTCATGTCGAGAACGGAGATCTGGGTGTAGGTCTTGGAGCCGACAGTCGTCGTCGCACCGGTAGCGTTCAGGATACCGGAGTTTGCGTCGATCGTGCCGGGCGTAGCTTCCGTGTAAAGCATGGAGGTGGCGTCGAGAGCGTAGTCCGTCGTCTTGACGCTGACGTTGCCGCTGGCGTCACGAACGAAGCCGGAAACAACCGTCTTGGTGGCGTTGGCGCTGGAAACGAGCCAGTTTTCACCGTTGAAAGACGCGCTCGTGCCGATCGACTTCAGCTGGTCGAGCAGCTGCGTGACTTCTTCCTGAACCTTGGCCTTGTCAACGCCCTGTTCCTTGGCGGCAACGACCTTTGCCTTGATGTCGGTGACGACCTTGATCGCGGCGTCCATACCGGCAGACGCGGTGTCAACCTTGGCGGCGCCCATGCCCAGCGCGTCGGAGACGGCGCCGAGAGCCTTGTTGTCGGAACGCATGGTGGTCGCGATCGACCAGTAGGCAGCGTTGTCCGAAGCCGAGCCAACCTTCAGGCCGGAAGAAATGCGGTCCTGCGTGCTCGAAAGGTCGGAAGCGATGGAACGCAGGGTCGAGAGAGCGGCCATTGCGTTGGTGTTGGTCAGAATGCTTGCCATAATAAATGTGTCCCTTGTTTTTACGAGATACTGGAGTGGGGACATACCGGGTTTGGTATTACCGGTCGCAACGTTTCGGCTTCATGCCACTCGGTTCAGAAATACTTAGTTTCAGAAACCAAACCCGCTGCGTGTGAAAAGAAATTCGCAGCGAAAAATTGCACAATTATTAATTTGAGCGCTAAGAAATATTGGAAGATACTTATGGTTAGTTTTCGATTTATTTAAATGGTAATTTTTCTATTTAGAAAGATAGTTACCAAGTCGCCAGAAAAACTGGTAATCAAAGCGTTAAAACGCGCAAACCCCGCGGCCTTGGGCGCGCGGGGTTAAAAAACAGGGTTAACGGGTGTCAATCCGGCACGAATGCCCGTCAGTTGAACGATCTGACGAGACTGCCGACGAGCAGGTTCCAGCCGTCGATCAGCACGAAGAACAGGATCTTGAACGGCAGGGAAATGGAGGTGGGCGGCAGCATCATCATGCCCATGGCCATGGTGATGGTGGCGACGATGAGATCGATGACCAGAAACGGCAGGATGATGAGGAAACCGATCTCGAAACCGCGCCGGATTTCCGACAGCATGAAGGCCGGAACGAGCACTCGATAGTCGACGACGTTGTTGGTCATGACTTCCTGTCCGCGCTCGCGGGCAATGTCGACGAACAGTTTCAGATCCTTGTCACGCGTATTGGCGTTCATGAAGGTGCGGAAGGGTTCGGCGATGCGCTCTACGGCCTGCTGCTCGTTGATCTGGTTCTGCAGCAGCGGCTGCACGCCGTCGGTCCAGGCTTTGTCGAAGGTGGGCGACATGACATAGAAGGTCATGAACATCGCCATCGACAGAAGGATCATGTTGGAAGGTGTCGAGGCAAGCCCCATGCCGGACCGCAGGATCGAGAAGGCGATCACGAAGCGCGGAAAGCTCGTGACCATGATCAGGATGCCCGGTGCGACGGAGAGAACCGTCAGAAGACCGAAGGTGCGGATGATCCATGCCGCAACAGAGCCGTCTATCTGCGTGTTGAACAGATCGGACGGAAATTGCTGGGCATTGGCAAGGCCCGGCAAAGCAAGGAGGACGGCGATGGTTACAAGAAATCGAATCATTCGATGACAAAGGTCCGGAACATGACCTTGGATACGCGCCCTTGAGAGCGCAGGTCAACTCGTTCCTGAATGTCATCCTTAAGATATTGAAAGCCGCGCGGCCCTTCCAGCTGCTGAAGGGAAACGGTGCGGATATAGGCCATGATGTCCTGGTGGATATCTTCCGCCAGACCCACCTCGACCGGTCCCTTGAACATCAGCGCCACTTCCAGCCGCACCCAGTTCGTCGAGGGATAGGCGAGGTTGGTGGTGATGGGATCGAGCTGGACGATGCCGTTCGCCTCGGCCGAGATTTTCTCGATACCCTCTTCCTTTTTCTCACCGTGTCCGCCGGCAGCAGCCGGCGCATGCGCCTCCGCGCCGGCGATCTTCGGCGCGATCATGCCACCCACGAGCCAGCCGCCCCCCGCACCGAGCAGGGTGAGGATCGCAACGCCTGCGATGGTCATGACCAGAGGGGAGGATTTTTTCTTGCCCTCTACCTGTTCGTTTTCCATGGGTCAGTCCGTTCCCGTGTACCGGCGTCAGAGCGGCGAGAACAGGTCGACGACCTGCTGCCCGACCGGGGGCTGCTGTACTTCCGTCAGACGTCCGCGACCGCCATAGGAGATGCGTGCTTCGGCGATGCGCTCGTAGGAGATGATGTTCTGTGCATCGACATCCTGCGGACGGACGATACCGCCGACGTTGAGGATGCGGATTTCGTGGTTCACGCGCACTTCCTGCGAGCCGCTGATGATGAGATTGCCGTTTTCCAGAATGCCGGTCACCACGGCGGCCACCAGCAGCGTCAGCTTTTCGGAACGCTTGGTCTTGCCCTTCGCCTGGGTGTCGGTGTCGGAGCCGTATTTGATGCTCGAGTCCGCTTCCGGTGTCCAGCCGAAGATTTCGGCCTTGGCCTTCCAGTTCAGGCCGCTGGCATTTGTACGGTTGCGCTCGGTCTCGTTGTCGAAATCAGCCTTGTCGTTGATCTGGATGTTGACGGTCAGGATGTCGCCGATGTTGAGCGCGCGCAGATCCTTGAACAGCGCCCCCTGACTGTCGCTCCACAGCGAATAGCCGCTGGCCATGTGCTTCGGCTGTTTGGGATACATGCCCATCTGCGGCGTCTGGCTGAATTGCAGGCCGCTGCCGATCGGGCTCATCGCAGGTGCGTTGCCGATTTCCTTCAGGGTCTGGTTGTTCTGGCAGCCGGCAAGCAGAGCGAGCGGCAGGAGGAGGGCCGGAAGACGACGCGTGCTCATGAAGGATCCTTCGAAGTGTTTTTATCGGTTGCCTGCGACATGATGCCGGCGACAGTGGCGGCTTTCTGCGCATCCATCTCACTGAGAATGAGACCCGATTGGCGCGGCGGCAGCTGCATGATGATGGCGGCCGCAATCTCCACATGCATCTTCTCAAGCTGTGGTGCGGCGGCATCGGCCTTCATCGTCTTGTAGATGTCGACGAGATTGCTTTTCGCCTGATTGAGGAAATGCTCGCGGCGCGCCAGCCAGTCCTCATATTCCGCCTTGCGGTCTTCCAGCACGGCAATGCGCTCATTGACGTCGGACTGCAGCTTTTCCAGATCCTGCTTCTGCATGAGATAACGCTGGTCGCGGGCGGCATCGGCGATGTTGGTGCAGAATTTCTGGATTTCATCCTGCGTGCTGAGTTCCGACACCACGTTCTGCTGGCTCTCGGCGCCAGCAGCGGGAAGCAGGAAAAGCAGCGAGGCGACAGCCGCGAAGCGGACAAGGCCATTCGGGAAAGCGTTTTTCTTCTGATTGTCCATCATTGCAGCACAAGCTCCGCCTGAAGGGCGCCGGCGGATTTGATGCCTTGCAGAATGGCGATGATGCCATCCGCCTTGAGCCCGATGCTGTTGAGACCCGCAACCAGCGTGCGAAGGTCAGGACCTTCGACGATGGCGACCTTGCTGCCTTCCTGCATTGCCATGATATCCGTCTGCGGCTGCACCGCCGTCTGACCGCGCGAGAAGGGTGCGGGCTGAATGACCTGTGGCGATTCCGTCACCTGCACGGTCAGCGTTCCGTAGCTGACCGCGACACGGGAAATGCGCACATCGGCGCCGATGACGATCGTGCCGGTGCGTTCGTTGATCACGACCTTGGCCGGCGTATCCGTCTCCACCGTCAGGTTTTCGATTTCCGCCATCAGCCGGGTGAGATCAGCCACGCGGGGCTTCTGCACCGCGATTTCCTGCGAATCGCGCGGCTCGGCGATGGGGTCGCCGTAACGGGCGCGGGCAAAAGCGTTGACGACATCGGCTACGCGCACCGCGGTCGAAAAATCGGGATTGCGCAGCTGAAGGACCAGATTGACCGAATCCTTGAATTTGGACGGCAGCTCGCGCTCGATGATCGCGCCGTTCGGCACGCGTGCCGAAGTCGTGACGCCCTGCGTCAGCGTTGCAGCGTCACCCTGGGCGGAAAAGCCGTTGACGATCAGCGCTCCCTGGGCGACCGCGTAAATCTGTCCGTCCGCGCCGGAAAGCGAGGTCATGATCAGTGTACCGCCACGAAGTGAGGTGGCATCGCCCAGCGAGCTGACCGTCACGTCGACACGGCTGCCGGGGCTGGCGAAGGGCGGGAGGTTGGCCGTCACCATGACAGCGGCGATGTTCTTGGCGTTGGACTGACCGCCCTGTGTGGTGATGCCGAGGTTCTGCAGCATTGCGCGCATGGATTGCTCGGTAAACGGCGAGGAGCGCAGGCTGTCGCCCGTGCCCTGCAGGCCGACCACGAGACCATAACCGATCAGCTGGTTGTCACGCCCCGCCTGCAGCGATGCGATATCCTTGATGCGGGATGTATCCGCATGGGCTGCGGGGAGGGAGAGGAAAGGCTGGGCCGAAAACAGGATGGCCGCGGCCAGGATACGAAGCACTCTCATTTCGCCATCACCTGAATGGTTCCGTCCTTCATGACCGTGCCGCTGACCATCACGCCGGAATCGATGTTGCGTACCCGGACGACTTCGCCGAGCGAGCCGTCGGTCATTGGCGTTCCCGAAGCCATCAGCGTCATGTTGCCGATTGTGAAGACGAGTTTGACGCTGGTGCCGCGCGTGACGAGCGACGGTTCGCGCAAGGCGGCAACGGGGATCGTGCGGCCGGGAAGCAGGGTCTGCTTGGAGATCATGCCTTCCACTTCGCTGATGTCGCTCGCATAACCCGAGGAAATATTGGGATTGGTCACTTCCACCGGCTTCACCTGTTCAGGCGTGATCGTCTCGCCCGGATAGATGGTGCGCGTCGGAACCAGCGCCATTGGCGCCTGAGCAAGCGCGGGAGTCAGAGCCCCCAGTGAAAAGGCAGACGCCAGGCACATACGGACGAGCGCCGTTCTGCAGCTGCTATTGTTCCGGACAAACCTCATGTTCGCCTGCCTTTCCGTTCTTACTTCAGGTTCTTGCTGACAATCGAAGCCATTTCGTCAGCGGTGGTGATGACCTTGGAATTCATCTCATAAGCGCGCTGCGCCGTGATCAGGTCGGTGATTTCCTTGACGGCATCGACGTTCGAGCCTTCGAGGTAGGATTGCTTGATGTAGCCGTAGCTCGGATCGTCAGGTACGCCGATGACAGCGTCGCCGGATGCCGGCGTCTGGGCAAAGAGGTTGTCGCCGAGCGGCTTCAGGCCGGCTTCGTTGGCGAAGTTGGCAATGGTCAGCTGGCCAAGCTCGGTGAAGTCGGCGGCGTTGCCGATACGGGCCGTCACCTGACCCGTGCGGGTAACGGTGATGTCCTGCGCGTCGGTCGGGATATTGATGTTGGGAATGACGTTGTAGCCATCGACAGTCACCAGATTGCCGTCGGCATTCTTGTTGAAGGCGCCGGCGCGGCTGTAGAGCGTCGAACCGTCAGCTGCTTCGATCTGGAACCAGCCCTGACCGATGATCGCAACGTCCAGCTTGTTGCCGGTCTCGATCAGGTTACCCTGGGTGTGGATGTTACGCACCGCCGAGGTCTGCACGCCGAGACCGATATTGGCGCCTTCGGGCACGATCGCCTGATTGGCGCGGTTCGGCACGCCCTGCATGCGCTCGGTCTGGTAGAGAAGATCGGTGAACTCCGCACGCGCGCGCTTGTAGCCTGTGGTGTTGATGTTGGCGATGTTGTTGGCAATGACTTCCAGATTGGTCTGCTGGGCGTCCATACCGGTGGCAGCGATGGCAAGAGCTCTCATGTCAATATTCCTGCTGGGCTAGATCTGCATCTTGGTAATGTCGAGATAGGCCGACACGATCTTGTCTCGGAGCGCGATGGCGGTTTGCAGTGACTGTTCGGCCGAAAGCATGGCATCGACCACTTCACGCGTATTCGCCTTGCCCTGAATGCCTTCGAAGGAAGCGACTTCCGCCTTCTTCAGATTGTTCATCGCATCAATCGAGACGTTGCCGAGAACGCTGGCGAAGCTTGCGCCCGTCTGCTGCGCGGGCGTCGTCTGCTGCTGGTCGCCGAAAAGGCTTTCCGTCAGCGAGGAGACGCCGCTTGCGCCGCGGGTAAGCGAGAGGGAACTGACTTGCTTGATACCGTCGATCATTGCGATGCCTTCAGAAGGTCGATTGTGGAGGCGACGAGGTCGCGTGTCTGGCGGATGACCTGAAGATTGGCGTCGTAGCTGCGGTTGGCTTCGCGCATGTCAGCCATTTCGATCAGGATATTGACGTTCGGCATCTTCACCATGCCGTTGCTATCGGCGGCCGGATTGCCGGGATCGTATTCGTTGACGAAATCACCACGGTCCACGCCGAGCTTCTTCACCGTCACGCGCTCCACACCGCTGACGCGGTCGAGCTCGGAACCGAAGGTGACGGTCTTGCGGCGATAGGGGTCGGCGCCGGGGGTGTCGCCGGTGGATCTGGCGTTGGCAATGTTTTCCGAAACAATGCGCAGGCGCGTGGACTGCACTTCGAGACCGCTGCCGGCGATTTTGCTCGCCGCACTCAAGGGATCCATGGATTACCTCTTTACCGTCATCAGCATCATGCGATGGAAGGATTTGACGAGATTGGCGTTCAGGTCGTACTGCCGCTTGATCTCGCCGGTCTTGGTCATTTCTTCCGCAAGCGCGACCGAATTGCCGGACTCCTGCATCCCGATCTCGTTATTGATCGGGTTGTCGCGCACCGCGATATTTTCGCTTAGCTCGCTCGCCCCGAAATGGGCGGGATGGGTCTTCGCCATACCGACCTGCTGGCTGGTGGCCTGCATGACCGCTTCGAAGGGGTTGACATCCTTGGCGTGGAACTTGGGTGTGTTGGCGTTGGCGATGTTGGTCGCCACGACTTCCTGCCGCACGCTCAGCCATTCCGCTTGGCGGGATGCCAGTTCGAACAGTTGAATCGGTTGCATAGACTTCTCCATCTCGTATGGCCCGAACCTACGGGGCTAATCTTGCGTCAGACTTGCGGGGAGGGATGGCGCTGCATAACGACGGAGAAAGGGGCGTGCGCAGGCGGCCCGCACAAAACAAAAAAGGCGCGCCGGCAGATGCGGCGCGCCCTTCCGTAGAGAGAAAAACCGTTATTTTTCGGGGTGGTAGGTCTTGCCGGAGGAGGTCTCTATCAGCCACTCGCCGTTGCGCTGCTCGATCTTTGTCAGCAATGCATTGTCCGGCAGGGTCGAACCGACTCGCACCATATACATGCCCGAACCGTCCTCGATCAGGGCGCGGCCATTGGAAACATGCAGCAGACGGAAGGATGTCTGGCCGGGGAAGGGCTGGTCCTCGATCCCGGCTGCCAGATTGTTCTGCTTTTCCTTGCCGCCCGCGTTAACGGTTGCCGTCGTCAGCATGTCGGGCAGCTCCGCCGGCGGCGGGGTGTCTTCCTTGTTGCGGTTGGTCATGGCCATCGGCGACACGCTGAAGACTTCCCGCGGGCCGGTATGGGGCAGATCGCGGGTGCGGTCGCCGCCCGCCACTTTCATGCCGAATTTGTCTTCGTTGAAGAACACGTACCATGGGAAAAAGGCTGCTGCAGCGGCAAGTCCGATGCCCGTCCATGCGAGAATACGGTCAGGCGTAAAGAAAACAGGCTTGGGTAGCACGTCTTCATCGTGGCTATTGTCGTTCCGCTTGTTCACGGGTCAGCCTCTCACTCTCGGGTTTACCTGGGGCTGGCCATTCTGTGCTCCCCCGCGCAGCGCGGTCGCCAGGTCGGCATAGGCGTCTTGCGCTGCCGGTTCGCTCGGCAGCTGTTTCAGCGTTTCATAGATGATCGGGACCTGCTTCACCGCCATGTCGAGATCGGGGTCGGTGCCGGGCCGATAACCGCCGATAAGGCGAAGATCCCGTGTTTCCTCAAAGCGGTGCACCAGCGCCTTGAGGCGCGAGACCAGCTTTTCCTGATCCGGCGTCCAGGCCTTCTTGGCAAGACGCGAGATCGAGGCGAGGGGATTGATCGGCGGATAACGGCCTTCTTCGGCAAGGCTGCGGTCCAGCACGATATGGCCGTCGAGAATACCGCGGGTCGAATCGGCGATCGGATCGTTATGATTGTCGCCATCCACCAGAATGGAGACGATGGCGGTGATGGTGCCGGTGCCTTCCGCGCCCGGTCCCGCCCGCTCCAGAAGGCGCGGCAATTCGGTGAAGACAGAGGCCGGATAGCCGCGCGCCACCGGCGGCTCGCCCGAAGCGACCGCCACTTCGCGGATCGCATGGGCAAATCGCGTCACGCTGTCGATGATGAGAAGGACATTGTCGCCCTGATCGCGGAAATGCTCGGCGATGGTAACGGCGGAAAGCGGGGCCATCTTGCGCAGCATCGGGCTTTCATCGCTCGTCGCGACGACGGCGATGGACTTGCTCATATTCTCGCCCATCGTGTCTTCGATGAATTCGCGCACTTCACGGCCACGTTCGCCGACAAGCGCGATGACGACCTTATCGAAGGCGTCTGCCTTGGCGAGCATGGACAGCAGCGTGGATTTACCGACGCCGGAACCCGCGAAAATGCCGAGGCGCTGGCCGAGGCAAAGCGGCGAAAAGATATCGATTGCCCGCACACCCGTCTTGAAGGGTGTCTCCACCCTTTTGCGCGTCATCGAGGGCGGCGCATTGTTGGAAATCGAACGGCGCTCAATGCCGGCGGCAAGAGGCCCCTGGCCGTCGATCGGCTCGCCGAGCGCATTGATGGTGCGTCCGCACCAGCTGTCGTCGGGCGAGACGCGGAAGGCGCCCTTGCGGATGACGGTGTCGTGAATGCCGATCGGCTCGCCGGGTTCGATGGGGCAGACATAGCAGATGTCCGGTTCCACGCGCACGACTTCGCCGAGATGAATGCCGGTCGCACTGCGATGGGCGACAAATTCCCCGAGCCGCACATGCCGCGACAGGCCGGAAACCGTATAGTGCCCGGCGGCGATGGTGCGGACATGACCGCCATGCGCCACCGAGAACTCCGGATCGGCATAATGCCCGGCAAGGCTCGCCAGCTGCGCGAGCTTCGGTGAAATGGCCCCAGCCGAGAGCATGGATTCCGGCATTGTCATCACTCAGT
The DNA here is from genome assembly GCF_003031125.1 of Agrobacterium sp. LAD9. Lineage (NCBI taxonomy): Bacteria > Pseudomonadati > Pseudomonadota > Alphaproteobacteria > Hyphomicrobiales > Rhizobiaceae > Agrobacterium > Agrobacterium sp. LAD9. The sequence goes on from NZ_PHGS01000002.1 coordinate 385,316, forward strand.
TCCTCAACGCGCGCCGCCAAGCGTCTTGATGCCCTCGCCGAAGGTCGATTCGGTGTCCCGCATCAGCGAGGAGATGCTTTCAAAGGCGCGGTTGACCTGGATGAGCTGCGTCATCTGGGAAATGCCGTTGACATTCGACTGCTCGAGGTAGCCCTGAACGACGCCGACTTCATGATTGTTGACGACCGGAACCGGCTGCGCCACCGGCTTCACGCCGCTATTGGGATGACGCAGGAAGCCTTGCGAAAAATCCGCCTGGTAGATGCCGAGCGTGGCGACGATGTTCTCGTTCTGGCGGATAGCTCCGTCGAGACCGACGGTGATAGGACCGCCATTCGGATTGAGCTGGATCGGGCCGCCGCCGGCATCGAGAACGGGATAACCGCTCGAGGAGATGAGCGCGCCGTCCGGACGCATGGTGAAACGGCCGTCGCGGGTCAGGATCTGACCATCAGGCGTATCCAGCGAGAACCAGGCATCGCCCTTGATGGCGAAATCGAAGGAATTGCCGGTCTGCTCGAATGCACCCTGACGAGTGGAGAGATAGTCGTTGCCCTGGGAAACGAAGGCCACCCTGGCGTTCATATCATTGTGGTTCTTGGCGACCATCTCATCGAATTTCACTTCGGAGCCGCGGAAGCCGACCGTGTTCACATTCGCCATATTGTCGGAAATGGTGGTAAGACGGCGCTCCAGCGCGATCTGCGAGGACAGGGCGACGTATAGTCCGGATTGCATATCATTTGCCTCCGAGTTTCAGGGAGTTGATGGAGATCAGCAGGTCGGGGGAAATGCCGTAGCCGCTGGAGGAGCCGAAAACGGCCAAGGGGTCATAGGTCGTCGAGGGATTTTGCATTTCCCACATGATGGTGAAACGCTCGAGCAGCTTGCCGACCTTTTCAGGATCCTGCAGATCCTTGATATCGATGCTTTTTTCGATGAGCGCGGCCTGCTTGTCGACATCGGCCGCCGCAAATGCGTCGGGCAGGTTGAACGTTGTGCGGAATACCTGCGCAAGCGCGTCGTCGGCGAGGAAATCGAGGCCGGATTTTATTGTCGGCGCCTTGCGCTCGAAATAAAGGGCAAGCCGGACGCCGTTATTGTCGTCGCCCGCTTCCTGTTCCAGCGTCTGGCGGGTGTATTTGCTGACGACACCTGATTTGGCTGCCTCGGTGGAGGTCGCTGCCGCACCCAGGCCTGCGAAATCCAGGGACTTTGCAAGCTCTGCATACCGGTTGTCGGAAAGCTTGTTGGCGAAGGCGTTCTTGTCCGAGGTGCCTTCCGTCAGCACCTTGCGGATGAAGGCCTTCGCATAGGCCATATCCTCGAGCCCGTGGGCTTTCAGGGCGTAATTATAAAGGCGCGTATCGGCCATGAAGTCGTCGATGGATTTCACATCGCCGATCTTTGCACGGTAATATTCGGTCTCGCGCGCCACGTCGGGCTGCTTCGACACCCGCTCAAGCGATTTGCCGATATCCTGACTGATCAGTCTGTAGCTGGTATAGGTGGAAGTCACTGAACCGCCGCTCTCGTTTGATCCCGATCTCAAGGCGCACGTCCGCCTTTGCCGGCATATTGCCGTGGCTTGCTTGTGCGAAACTGGCTGGAGGCGGGAGCATGGGGAGGCTTTGCGGACAGGTTCACGCAAGCCACATTTTCTAGACATGGCGGCATGGAACACTGTTCGGGCGTGGTCGATCAATGAATATTGTAATTGGACTTATAATCACCTTCGGCTGCATCATCGGCGGCTATATGGCGATGGGCGGTCATCTGGACGTGCTGGTTCAGCCGTTCGAATTGATGATCATTGGCGGCGCCGGCCTCGGCGGCTTCATCATGGCAAACCCCATGAAGGTCGTGAAGGATTCGGGCAAGGCGCTCGGCGAGGCCTTCAAGCATTCGGTCCCGAAGGAGCGAAACTATCTCGACGTGCTCGGCGTGCTTTATTCGCTGATGCGCGATCTGCGCACGAAATCGCGCAACGAGATCGAGGCCCATATCGACAATCCCGAGGAATCCTCGATCTTCCAGAGCGCGCCGTCGGTCCTGAAGAACAAGGAACTGACCTCGTTCATCTGTGACTATGTCCGTCTCATCATCATCGGCAATGCCCGCAGCCACGAAATCGAGGCGCTGATGGATGAAGAAATCGAAACCATCTTGCATGACAAGCTGAAGCCCTATCACGCGATCACCACCATGGGCGATTCCTTCCCCGCCATCGGTATCGTCGCGGCGGTTCTCGGCGTCATCAAGGCCATGGGCAAGATCAACGAATCGCCTGAAGTGCTCGGCGGCCTGATCGGCGCCGCACTCGTCGGCACCATGCTCGGCATCATCCTGTCCTATTCGATCTGCAACCCGCTCGCTTCGCAGGTCAAGATCGTCCGCACCAAGCAGCACCGCCTCTACATCATCGTCAAGCAGACGCTGATCGCTTACATGAACGGCTCGGTGCCGCAGGTCGCGCTCGAATACGGCCGCAAGACCATCTCCAACTACGAGCGGCCGTCCATTGACGCCGTCGAACAGGAGATGATGAACCCCGGCGGCGAAAACAAGGCGGCATGACGATGGCAAAAGCTGCAGCGCAACAAGCACCCGCCATCGACACCGCCCTGCTCGCAAAATTGACGGGAGGGCTGTCTGACCGCAAGACGATCGCCAAGATCGGTTCCGATATCGGCCATCTCTACAGCGAATTCCTGCCGGACATCTTCCACAGCGAGACCGGCATCGCGATCGATGTGGAATATGTCAGCTCCGAATCGGGCCTGATGACCGATCTCATCGCCAATGTTGGGAGCAATGTCGCGGTTGCCGATTGTTCCCTGCGCAACTGGTGCCCCAATTTCATGATGACTGTCGGCAACGGCTTCGTCATCGCGCTCATGGAGCGCATGCTGGGCGCGTCGCCGGACATGATCGGCGAACCGGACGAGCGCAGCCTGTCCCATATCGAGCTCGACCTTGCGGCCATGGTTCTTGGCCGCATCGCCGGTGTCCTGCGCTCCGGTGTCAACGCGCCCGGCGGTTTTGAGGCGGCCATCGAGCCGCCCTTCAATTCCAACGGCAAGAGCGCCTTCGAGGAAATGATCGCCGGTCTTTACGGCGTGACCCTCCGCATGAAGATCGATATCGGCAAGGTCTCGTCGGAATTTACCCTCATCGTGCCGCAGCGTCCCCTGCTCAGAACCTCCATCGTCGCTCCCAAGGCTTCGGCCCAGGCGCTGAAGAAGCAGGAGGAATGGATGGAGATGATTTCGGAGCAGGTGAAGCGATCGCAGGTAACGCTCGAGGCGCGCATCAAGCTCGAAACGCTGACGCTCAGGACAATTTCCAAGCTGGTGGCCGGTGACGTCATTCCGTTCCAGGCTCTGAAGCAGGACGATATCGGCGTCGAGGTCAGCGCCAACGGTTCCAAGCTCTATAATTGCGAATTCGGCAAGTCCGGCGACCGCTACATGGTTCGGGTGAAGAACAATGTCAGCACGGACGACGAGATCTTACGACATTTGATGGGTTAAATCCTGCCTGGCCTTTCGGGTTCTGGGCAGGCTGACGCAAGTTTCAAAGGGAATAATCAGCGCATGGCTACGAAGAAAACACCTGTGACCGATGATGCGGCGTTGCCGTCGTTTGAAGACGGCGGCGACCTCGACCAGGCTATCGGCGATCTGCGTGGCGTCCTCAAGACGGATGCGGAAGGCTCGCTCTCCGATTTTGGCGACTTCGGCGATTTCGGAAGCACGGACGAGGTTTCGACCGAAACCGACCTTTCCGCCTTTGGTGGCGGAGCGGCCGACTTTGCGATGGACGATTTTGCCGCCGCCCCGCAGGTTGCGGGCGTGAAGGCGCCGCTCGGCAGCGGCTTGTCCGAAAACATGGAAATGATCATGGACATCCCGATCGATGTCCAGATCGTTCTCGGCACCAGCAGAATGCTCGTTTCGGGGCTGATGAGCCTCGAAGAGGGCGCAACCATCGCGCTTGATCGCAAGATCGGCGAGCCGGTCGAGATCATGGTGAATGGCCGCCGTATTGCGCGCGGTGAAATAACGGTTCTGGAAGACGACGATACGCGCTTCGGCGTAAAATTGATTGAAGTACTGAGTACGCGAAAAGCCTGATCCCTGTGGGGACGGAGAGGAAAGACCATGATGGACTTCGAGGATTTCGGTAACCCCCTTGCGGGCAAGCCGTTGTCTCAGGCCGACAAGGCGGCCGCGGTGCTTCTTGCCATGGGCAAGGGCGTCGCCGGCAAGCTGCTGAAGTTTTTCACCCAGCATGAACTGCAGATGATCATTTCCTCGGCCCAGACCCTGCGCGTCATTCCTCCCGATGAGCTTGCACAGATCGTAGCCGAGTTCGAGGACCTGTTCACCGAAGGAACGGGTCTGATGGACAATGCCAAGGCCATCGAGAGCATTCTCGAAGAGGGCCTGACCCCTGAAGAGGTGGACAGCCTTCTCGGCCGCCGCGCGGCTTTCCAGGCCTATGAAGCATCGATCTGGGACCGCCTGCAGGAAGCCGAGCCGGAATTCGTCGGCAAGTTCCTGCTGCGCGAACATCCGCAGACCATCGCTTATATTCTCTCCATGCTGCCTTCCTCCTTCGGCGCCAAGGTTCTCCTCACCATTCCGGAAGAGCAGCGCGCCGATATCATGAACCGCACCGTCAACATGAAGGAAGTCAGCCCGACGGCTGCCCAGATCATCGAGAAGCGTGTGGTCAATCTCATCAATGAAATCGAGGCCGAGCGCAATGCGGGCGGTTCCACGAAGGTTGCGGATCTGATGAACGAACTGGACAAGCCGCAGGTCGATACGCTGCTCAGCTCTCTCGAGACGCTCAGCAAGGAAGCCGCAAACAAGGTCAAGCCGAAGATCTTCCTCTTCGACGATCTCATGTTCATGCCGCAGCGCAGCCGCGTCCTGCTGCTCAACGATGTTTCGGCCGATGTCATGACGATGGCGCTGCGCGGCGCCACGATGGAAATCAAGGAATGTGTGCTCTCCAGCATCAGCCCGCGCCAGCGCCGCATGATCGAATCGGACCTTGCGGTGCCGCAGGCCTCGATCAACACCCGCGAAGTGGCGATTGCCCGCCGCGCGGTGGCGCAGGAGGCGATCCGGCTGGCCAATTCCGGCCAGATCCAGCTGAAGGAAGCCTCTGCGGAGGAACAACCGGCCGCCGCTTAAGCGGAAGCCGGTTGATAACCCGCCCTTACGGCGGAACCGGCCATTGCGATGGCCGGTCACGGACGCTAGTTTCGGGATGACGGCCTGCCGGGATCGGCGGGCCCTTTTTTTTGATCCCGGGAACGTGCCTTGGCAGACGATCAGGACAAGGACAGTAAAACAGAAGCCCCGACGGAGAAAAAACTCCGCGATGCGGCGGAAAAGGGCAATCTTCCCTTTTCCCGTGAAGTGCCGATCTTTGCCTCCTCACTCGCTTTTTATTGTTACCTGGTCTTCTTCCTGCCCGATGGCGCCGGTCGCCTTGGCGTCACATTGAAGGACCTGTTCGGCCAGCCCGAACAGTGGGACCTCAGCACCCGGCCGGATGCCCTGTCGCTGTTGTATTTTCTCGGCACGTCGATCGCCTATCTGCTCATGCCGGCGATGATCATGTTCATGGTTTTCGGGCTTGCTTCGTCGTTTTTCCAGAACCTGCCGTCGCCGGTGCTTGAGCGGGTGCGTCCGCAATGGTCACGCGTCTCACCGGCGAAGGGCTTCACGCGCATCTACAGCAAGCAGGGTTTTGTGGAATTCGGCAAATCCGTATTCAAGATCATGATCGTCTCGGTCATCATGTTCTTTGCTTTGCGTGGCGATTTTTACAGCCTCATCGATCTGATGTTCTCCGATCCGCAGGTCATTTTCGTCCGGGTGGTCGAGATCGTCAAAAAAATGATGGTCGTTATTCTGCTTTCCACCGCGCTGCTTGCTGCCGTCGACGTTCTGTGGACGCGCCATCACTGGTTCAGCCAGTTGAAAATGACGAAGCATGAGGTGAAGGAAGAATACAAGCAGTCGCAGGGCGACCCCGTGGTCAAATCCCGCCAGCGTTCCATCGCCCGCGACCGTGCCCGCCGCCGGATGATCAACAATGTGCCGCGCGCAACGCTTGTCATCGCCAACCCCACACACTTTGCGGTGGCGCTGCGTTATGTTCGCGAAGAAGGCGACGCACCTGTTGTCGTGGCCAAGGGCCAGGACCTTATCGCATTGAAAATCCGCGAGATTGCGGAAGAAAACAATATCCCCGTTTTTGAGGACCCTCCGCTTGCACGCTCCATGTTTGCGCAAGTCTCGGTAGATAGTGTGATTCCACCAGTCTTTTACAAGGCTGTGGCTGAGCTCGTTCATCGGGTTTACGCCATGAAGTCATCGAAAATACGGGTTCAATAAAACCAATGAAAAAATCCGCCTATTCCGAACAGCGGGAAATGATCGTCGCAGAGGCGATCAACCCGATCGCCACCGAACTTCGATTGTTAGACCCGGCCGACCTGATTTCGCTGCTCAGATTCGAGTGCTACAGCAGTATCGCCGACCTCGTTTCGTCGGCGGCTGAGCTTTATTATCATCCCGGTACGATCAATTTCGGCGCCGGCGGCGAATACAAGCTCGAATGGGAAGGCGCGCCGGAGATCGTCCTCGATCTCGAGCTCAAGCCAAAGGGCGCCACGGTCTATGCGCGGTTGACGCTCGCCAACGAACATGCAGCGGTTGAGATCAATCACGTCTCGTTTCAGAACCCTTCCGAAAACCCGGACGAAAACACCGAGTTTCTTCGGAAAAGCCTGACGGCTGCCCGATTCGTGCCCACCCGTCAGGGCGAAGCGGCTTAACCGGATCATCCGCTGAATATTGCCGTCATGTCCCGTTGCGCCCGCCGAAATCGCGGGCGCAACGGCCTCGTTCGGGTGCGTTTTGACCAGAGCTTGCCTGAAGCCTGCCGGTTTATGCGAAACCCGGCTGTGAAAGGCAGGAACGCCTTGCAAATCAGTCCTGTTGTTTGTTACCTATCGCATTAACGATTTGTTAACGAACAGCAGGTCGCGGTGGTCGGTTCAGGCCATTGCCGATTCGCATGATGCTTCTGCTCGTTGTCGGCACAGCGCCGGATTTTTTCTTAAATTTTGAGTTTGGTGGACCCCATGACCAGCATTTTGACCAATGCGGCGGCGATGGCCGCGCTGCAAACCCTGCGCATGATCGACAAGAGCCTCGAGACAACACAGGCGCGCGTGTCTTCCGGCTACCGTGTCGAGACTGCGGCGGATAACGCGGCCTACTGGTCCATTGCAACGACGATGCGCTCCGACAATAACGCGCTTTCGGCCGTGCAGGACGCTTTGGGTCTGGGAGCCGCCAAGGTCGACACCGCCTACGACGCGCTTGAAAGCACGATTGAGGTCGTCAAGCAGATCAAGGCCAAGCTCGTCGCCGCCTACGGCGTTGGCGCCGACCGCGGCAAGATCCAGGATGAAATCAAGCAGCTTCAGGAACAGCTGAAGAGCATCTCCGAATCGGCCTCCTTCTCGGGCGAAAACTGGCTGCAGGCCAGCATCAGCAACGGTGGCACGCCGCCGGTTGAAGAATCGATCACGAAAAAGGTCGTTGCATCCTTCACCCGCACGGGCGCAGGCAATGTCGGCGTTACCACCGTTGATTATGTGCTCGATGGCAGTACGGTGCTTTTCGACCTCAGTGGTGGAAAGCTCGGGATTCTCGACAAGAACGCCGTTTTCGTCAGCAAGACGGAATATGAAGTCACTCAGACCTCGACGACTGCGGGTAAGGCGACGAACGCCGGTCATGTCGTCGAGAAGCTCAGTGACGCGCAGATCGGCGCGCTGAATGCCGCGACTGCGGATACGAATACGGATCCGAATATCTATAGTGACGGGACCGCCAATTATCTCCGCCTTGCCGAAAACGTATGGGTGAAGGTGACGGCGACAGATCCGTCGAGCGGTGGCACCACTGTTTCTCCCGCCTATCGCGACACCAGCAGCAACGACTGGTTTTACGACCTCAGCGGCGGGGCGGCTTCCGCCGATCGTTCCCTCGGGTTTTCCGTATCCACCCTCAATCTCGGCAATCTCGATGTTGTCGCCGCAGCCATGGGCGGTTTTGCCGGTGGTGGCACGACCTATACGGATGCCGACGCCATCGACATGATGATGTCCTTCGTCGACGGGCAGCTTGAGGCGATGACCAGCACGGCTTCCAGCCTGGGCTCGCTGCAGAGCCGCATCAGCATGCAGGATAACTTCGTGTCCAGCCTTATGGATGTTATCGACAAGGGCATCGGCCGTCTTGTCGATGCCGACATGAACGAGGAATCGACCAGGCTGAAAGCGCTGCAGACGCAGCAGCAGCTCGGCATCCAGGCTCTCTCCATCGCCAATGCCAACGCGGAAAATATCCTCCAGCTCTTCAAGTAACGGGTTCGACCGGCGTGGGTACGCGGGGATGAATGGGTGCAGGCTTGCCGATCACGCCCGCCTTCATCCTCGCACAAGTTTGAACACCTAACGTCGGGTCAGTATGGGGCGGATCGCATGGCGTGATCCGGCCGGGAAACGTGGAAGAGACGGGCAGGGTAGCAAGGATGACGGTGGTGCCGCCAAACGGCTTAGAGCATTTCCAGGAAAAGTGGACCCCGGTTTTCCGTCTGGAAATGCGGCGAGGCTTTTGCGATTCGCGCGGGCAACAAAACATGTCTGGCCCCTTTCTCCTGTTTTGCCGGAGGCAGGCATGAGCGCGTCCATTGCACGGTTTCTCAAGGACTTCGGTGAAGCGCAACCGCAATCGGCGGCGCCGGCCTTCGGCGACCCGTTGGCCGACAACGATTTCCTGTCCGATTTTGCCGATGGCGCTTCCGCTTTCGACGAATTTGCCCCCGTTGACGTGGAGAGCGAGAAACAGGCGGCCTACGACCGCGGCCGCGAAGACGCCACCCGCGAGATCACCGAGAAGATGCAGGCGGAGCGGGAAGAGCTGATCGCTGCCCATGCGGCCGAGCTGGAGACCCTGCGTTCGGGCCATCTTGAAGAAATTGCGGCGTCCCTGTCCCGTGGTCTGCGCGAGGGTATCGACGCGATCGCGGCCAATCTCAGCGAACAGACAGCCAATATCCTTGCCCCCCTCCTGACGGAAAAGCTATCGCTCAAGGCGGTTACGGCGCTGGCGGATGTGGTGCGCGCCGCCATGCCGGATGGCGAAGGGGTCACGCTTGTTGTGAAGGGTCCGAAAGATCTGTTCGAGCGGCTGAAGACGCAGCCGGACTTTGAAGAAGAAACGATGAAATTTACCGAGACCACCGATATCGATCTTTCCGTCGAGTTGGGTGAAAGCGTGTTCGTGACGCGCATGTCCGCCTGGGCGTCCAGTCTTCGCAAGGTGATGAAATGAGTGAAGGCGAGAACCACCACCACGGCAAAAACGAGATCATCATCGTCAAGCGCCACAAGGGCGGGCACGATGGCGCCCATGGCGGTGCGTGGAAAATCGCCTATGCCGACTTCATGACGGCGATGATGGCGTTCTTCCTCGTCATGTGGCTGGTCAATGCCGCCAACGAGGAAACCAAGGCCTCGGTCGCCAGCTATTTCAATCCCATCAAGCTGTCCGATGAGAAACCCTCGTCCAAGGGGCTGGAAAAGCCTGTCGATAAGGAAGAGGGCGTCCAGAAGAAAGACCAGTCCAACATCCAGGCTGAAAAGGTTACCAAAGGCTCCGCCGCGGCGACGGGCGAAGACCTGACCTCCCAGACCGGTGAGCAGTCGAATTTCTCCGAAGCGGACTTTTTCGAAAATCCCTATTCCGTGCTGGCTGAAATTGCCCAGCAGGTGGGGCAGCAGGCCAATGTCAGCGCCAAGGGCGAGGGCGGCGCTGCCGATTCCGGCCCGGCGACGGGCGCAAGCGGCGGCGAAGCCTATCGCGATCCCTTCGATCCCGATTTCTGGACCCAGCAGGTGAAAATCACTCGCGCCGATCAGCCGCAGAAACCGGTTGAACAGCAGCAGCTCGCCGAGAACAAACAGGAGGATGCGGCCGAAAACGCTCAGGCGGTCGCGCTTAAGTCGTCCGAGACACCGGCCGAAAAGGCGGAAGACGGCAAGCCGATGGAAGTCGCCGCCGTGGTGCCGCAGCAGCGTCCGGATGCCGCAGAGCAGGCAGCGCTTTCTCAGCCCAAGCCGGAGCAGCAAAAGGCCAGCGATGCCGAGTGGGAAAAGGCCGATACCCTGCGCGAGGAAATCGAGAAGCAGATCTCAGGCATTACCGGTAAGCTTTCCGAAGGTCTGGTGGTGACGCCGGCCGAAGGCGGGTTGCTGCTCACCATTTCCGACCAGACGGAAACGCCGATGTTCAATATCGGATCGGCTGTTCCCCGGCGCGAAATGGTTCTGGCCATGGAAAAAATCGGCAAACTGCTTCAGGAGCGGGGCGGCAGCGTGGTGATCCGCGGCCATACCGACGGACGGCAGTTCAAGGGCGAGGCCAATGACAACTGGCGGCTCTCCATGGACCGTGCGCACAGCGCCTATTACATGCTGGTGCGCGGCGGTCTGTCGGAAGAGCGGGTAAAGCAGGTCTCGGGTTTCGCGGACCGCAGATTGCAGGTGCCGGCGGACCCTCTGGCAGATGCCAACCGCCGCATCGAAATTCTGCTTGAGGCCGATCGGGGGTGAGTGTGACGAAAACCTCGAAACGCTGGCTCCTTCTTGCGGCGACGCTTTGCGGTCTCGGCTCCGAGCCGAGCAAGGCGTTTTCGCAGTCGCAAGACAATCTGATGCCCTATGCCATGCTGCGCTCCCTGCAGTTCGTGCAGGATTCGGTGGCCATGGGCGACCATTCCGCCGCTGAAATGCAGCGGTTTCTGCTGCAGACGATCGATGAGCGGCTGAAGAGCGCGCCCTCGGCGATCTTCAAGGATCCGCGCAATGTCGATGCGGCGCTCATCTATGCGATGAGCGGCGGCAACCCGGCGACGCTGGAATTGCTGGTCGCGCGTGATGTGGATGGCAATTTCGATAGCCGCGTTGCCGATATCCTGCGCAAATACCTGTCGGGCAAGGGAACGCTGGTCGCACAGAGCATCGCGGTCATGGTGCCTGAATATCGCGGCAAGCGGATTGGCGCCTATCTGGCGCTGATCGGCGGCAATGTGACGATACCGCGCGATCCGCTGGCTGCACTCGGCTTTTACGACATAGCCCGGCTCGAAGCGCCCGGCACAATCGTTGAGGAGGCGGCATTGCGCCGCTCGCTCGCTATCGCGGTTGAAGACGGCGATGCTGCGCGCGGCGTCGACTATGCGCAGCGTTATGCGCGGCGCTTCCTGCATTCGCCCTATGCCAGCCAGTTTGCCGACCTCTTGGTCTCGCTGGTGGTCAAACGCGCCGATTCCATCGGTGAGGAGGCGATACAGGAGACCTTCGCCATGATGGATACCGAGAGGCAGAAGGAAGCCTATCTGCGCCTTTCTCGCCTCGCGGCGATCAGCGGCAAGGATTCGCTGGCGCGTATGGCGGCGTTAAAGGCGAAGGCGCTGTCTCCGTCGCTGCCGGGTGAGCCTGAAGTCCAGGCAAATCTCTATGAAAGCCTTTCCAACATCGGCACACCAGATGTGGTGAGCGCGATCGAGACAATCGGGCAAATCCCCGAAGCGCAGCTTTCGGATCGGGACAGGGCCCTGCGGGAGGCGGCAAGGGCGATTGCAGAGCAGGTGGTTCGTCCTCCTTCCCTGCAGTCCGGTGTCGGTGCAGACACTGCGGCCACGAAGGATACCGGGCGGAATGCGCCCGAAAACGAGGCGACCGCTGCTGATGCAAAGAGCATATGGCGGGTCGAAACCCAGAAGGCTGACGATGAGGGCGATAACGTCCGGCAACTCGTGACGAGCGGCCGTAGCAAGCTCGATGAAATCGACAGCCTGTTGAAGAAAGGCGAGGGGGCACCATGATCGACGCAACCATCAACGCGATAATGAATGCGCCACCATCCGATCCGCGCGCCGGCAGCGCCAGCGTCAGGGACGACGCCAAGGGCGGCAGTTTCGGCGATGCCCTTTCCACGGTCCGGGACGAGCGGCCGCCGCAGGCGCTGCATTCGCGGCATCAGCAGGACAAGAACCCGGCTGAAGAACAGCAGGCACAGGCTGATAGCGAGGCGGAAAAGATGGATGTCCCGGTCAAGCGGCCCGCAACCTTTCTGAATGCGATCGTCAACGAGCATGCCGGCGAAGGTCGTGCCCATGAGACTTTGGCCGAATTTCAGAACGCCGTGAAAACGGCTCGCACACCCGATAACGGCAAAACAGGCAAGAAGCTCAAGGACGACACCGACAAGGATGCCGAGGCGGTAGCCGATGTGATCGATCCGAAGCTGGCGGAACTGCAGCTGGTTGTGGCCAACGCCGCCGATGTGGCGACAGCCAAGACGCCGCTTGAGGAAATTGCACAGGCGATTGCCGGCAAGACCGACACGGTGAAGTCAGACCGGGCTGAACCTGTCCGTGGCAAGGCCGAGCATTTGGTCAAGGACATGCCGACTGGTATCGCACCAGCCGGTAACGAGGCGGGATCGGCTTCCGAAAACGAAGGCGATGCCTCGGCATTCCGCTTCTCGTCCCCGCGTTCGGGCGCGGCCCGGGCTCTCGATATGAGCACGGTGCAGCGTGAGGGCCGTGTCGAGTTCGATGCACGGGAAAGCACCGGCAAAGCGGCAGATACCATCACGGTTCTCGATTCGCGGCGTTTCATCGGTCTGGCGCCTTCGACCAACGCTTCGGCCCTGACCGGCCTGATCGTCAATGATCCGGAATGGGTGAGCGCCATGCAGCCCGGTTCGTCGCTTTCCAATGCGGCGGCCCAGAGCAGCACCGGCAAGGTCGTGCATACGCTGAAGCTGCACATGACGCCGATCGAGCTCGGATCGGTGACGATGTCGCTGCGTCTTGCCGGTGACGAGCTTGCCGTTCACATGACGGTGGAGAGCGTTGCAGCCTATAAAAAGCTTCAGGACGACAGCAAGAACATCCTTGAGGGTCTCAAGGCGCAGGGTCTGACGGTCGATAACATCACCATCAGCATCGCTTCTTCCGACAAGAGTGACCAAACGGGCACACAGGGCAACAATCAGCAAAATCAGCAGGCGCAGCAGCAGGGCCAGCAGGCCGCCGCCGGGCGCAACCGTGACGAGTCCGGAGCACGGGGCAGCCGGCAAGGCAATGGCGATAATTTGGGGGTGCATAATGAAGGCATGGATGGCGCTCCTGGCTCTGCCCGTTCTTCTGCTGACAATGGCGTCTACCTCTGAAAACGTGTCAGCCTCGGCGACATCAGGCGTCTGTGAAAGAGAGATCCAGTCGGCGGCACGCAAATATGGCGTGCCGGAGGGAATTCTCTATTCGGTGGGCCTGACCGAGACGGGCCGCAAGGGGCGGCTCGACCCCAATGCCATGAATATCGAGGGAAAACCGGTATTTGCGACCTCCACCGAGGAAGCCCTGATGACTTTCGAGGCGGCGAAGCGCAACGGCGCCAAGCTGATCGACCTCGGCTGCATGCAGATAAATCATTATTTCCACGGCGAAAACTTCTCATCCCCGCGGGAAATGTTCGATCCGCGTCGCAATGTGGAATATGCCGCCATGTTCCTTCGCAACCTTCACAACAGGCATGAAACCTGGACCATGGCGGTCGCCCGTTATCACGCCGGCCCCAACAATGACCCGGCGCAGAAGAAATATGTCTGCCGCGTCATCGCCAATCTGGTGGCGACGGGCTACGGGAAATGGACTCCCAACGCGAAAAATTTCTGCGACGGATGACAACCTGAAATTGCTTTCAGGCACCGCAGGACTCGTATTTCGAAATGTGGCGATAGATTGATCGAAAAAAGGCATTTCAAGCGGTTTTTTCGGAATTTTGAAATTTCTACACAAAAATTTTGTGCCATATATGGTTAATACCCACTATATATAGATCAAATCGGCACAAAATGGTTAATCAATTATTAATAACTATCGATGATTTCCTACAGTTGTCGCTGAATCCCCCGATTCGTACCAATGCCTCATTGGAAAACACCACACTGATTCGGAGGCGGACGAATGATCGTAGTGGTTGATGAGCGCGAGCTCGTTAAGGACGGCTATACATCTCTATTTGGGCGTGAGGGCATTCCCTCGACCGGGTTCGATCCGGTCGAATTCGGGGAGTGGGTCTCGACGGCGGCGGAAAGCGATCTGGCGGCTGTGGAAGCCTTCCTGATTGGCCAGGGCGACCGGAGCTTTGCTTTGCCGAAGGCGATCAGGGATCGCACGACGGCGCCTGTCATCGCGGTCAGCGACCAACCCTCGCTGGAATCCACGCTGGCGCTGTTCGACAGCGGCGTCGACGACGTCGTGCGCAAGCCGGTTCATCCCCGTGAAATCCTCGCACGTGCGGCGGCTATCCGCCGCCGGCTGCAGGTCATCTCGAACTTCACAGATGCGGGGCCGATTCGGGTTTTCTCCGACGGCCGCGACCCCGAAGTGGGTGGCGAGGTATTTCCCTTGCCGCGCCGAGAGCGTCGTATCCTCGAATATTTGATCGCCAATCGCGGACGCCGCGTTTCCAAGGCGCAGATTTTCAATGCCATCTACGGCATCTTTGATGACGACGTCGAAGAAAACGTTGTCGAAAGCCACATCAGCAAGCTGCGCAAGAAGCTGCGCAAGAAGCTTGGCTACGATCCGGTCGATTCCAAGCGGTTCCTCGGCTACAGCATTGATTGGCAATGATTTTCATTGACCCGCGTGGTCTTTTTCAAACGCGGTATTTCCGACAGCTTCACGCAAGCCAAACGCTTTACCTTCTCCCTGAAAGATGACCACGAGGGTTTTTGAATGAGTATTTTCGGCACTATGCGAACCGGTGTGTCCGGCATGAATGCGCAGGCGAACAAGCTGGGGACCGTGGGCGACAACATCGCCAACGCAAGCACCACCGGTTACAAGCGTGCATCCACGTCGTTCTCCTCGCTCGTTCTGCCCTCCTCATCGGGCAGCTACGCCTCGGGCGGCGTACAGTCCAATGTTCGCTACAGCATTTCGGAGCAGGGAAACCTCTCCTACACCACCTCGAGCACCGACCTTGCCATTCAGGGCAACGGCTTCTTCGTGGTTCAGGATGGATCGGGCACGCCTTACCTGACGCGCGCCGGTTCGTTCCAGAAGAATTCGGAAGGGTACCTGGAAAACGCGGCCGGCTTCCAACTGATGGGTTACCCCTATGGTTCCAACCCGCCGGCGGCGGTCGTCAATGGCTTCACGGGTCTTGAAGCCATCAATGTCAATAATTTCGGCCTGACGGCATCGCCCTCCACGCAGGGCAGCTTCCCGGCCAATCTTAACCGTGGCGATACGGCTGTGGCCGCGGCATCGCTTCCGGGCACCAACTCCGCAACTGCGACGTTCGGCAACAAGACCTCGTTGACGGCATTCGATAGCGGCGGTGCGAAGGTACTTTACGATTTCTACTACACCAAGACTGACGACAATACTTGGGAAGTGGCGGTTTATCGTCAAGATCAGTCGACGAATGGCGGATTCCCCTACACGGCAACGCCAATAACTGACCTTGTTCAGGAAAAAGTCGAGCTGACATTCGATCCTGCTACCAACAAGCTCACCCCCACCTCGGATAAATCGATTACGATCAATGACCAGGTCAGCGGCGTGGCACAAGCGATCAATATCGACCTGTCTGAAATGACGCAGTTCTCGACCAAGTTTACGCCCGGTACTGCAGTTCTCGATGGCAACGGTCCGAGCCAGATCAAGGACGTCGAAATTGGCAAGGACGGCCTGGTAACGGCGGTCTATCAGGATGGCGGTCGCCGCAATATCTACCAGCTGGCATTGGCCACGGTGCCGAGCGTCGACAACCTCAGCCCGCAGAACGGTAACGTCTATCTGCCGAGCAACGAGTCGGGTGTTGTCACCATCGGCTTCGCGCAGACGGGTAGCTTCGGTTACATCCAGAAGGGTGCGCTGGAAGGGTCGAACGTCGATATCGCCAGCGAACTCACCGACATGATTGAATCCCAGCGTATCTACACAGCGAATTCGAAAGTCTTCCAGACTGGATCGGATTTGATGGACGTCCTGATCAATCTGAAGAGATAATACTTCTCACGAGGACAGATGAATGTCGCTCACGTCAGCAATGAATACTGCGCAGTCGATTTTCAATAATACAGGTAAGCAGACGGACGTTACCTCGAAAAACATTGCCAATGTCGGCAATGCGAACTACGTCAAGCGAACCGCCATTCTCGGCACGACCATGGCTGGAGCGAGTATCGTCTCCAACGGTCGTGCCCAGAATGAAAGTCTTCTCAGGCAGACAATCTCCAGCTCTTCTCTTGCTTCCGGCCAGAGCACCGTGCTCAACGGCCTTCAGGAAATGAAGAGCGTTTTCGGCGGCAACGACTACGAGAGTTCGCCGGCCACCTATATGAAGGAACTGCTGAAAAGCCTGGACGCTTACGCGGCCAAGCCGAGCGATGCCGCTCTGGCGGCGACGGCCGTCACCTCGGCCACGGATGTCGCCAGTTCCCTGAACAAGGCTTCGAGCGAATTGCAGGCGATGCGTCTGCGCGCCGACAAGGAAATCTCCCTCCAGGTCGACAAGCTGAACGGGCTACTCGCGAAGTTCGAGGAAGCCAATAACGAGGTCAAGGCGCAGACGGCGATCGGCGGCGATCCAAGCGACGCTCTCGATCAACGCGAAGCGCTTCTGAAGGACATCTCCTCCATCATCGGCATCAATGTCGTCAATCGCCCCAACAACGATGTGGCGCTTTATACGACTGACGGTGCGACGCTGTTCGAGATCGTGCCGCGCAGCGTGACCTTCAAGACGCAGCCGGGCTACGATGCGACGACCACGGGCAACGCCATTTATGTCGATGGCGTAGCGCTGAAGGCGGGCAGCGGCAGCAACACAACGGCGGAAGGATCGCTTCAGGGCCTGATGCAGGTGCGTGATGATCTGGCGCCGACGATGCAGAGCCAGCTCGACGAAATCGCGCGCGGCCTCATCACCATGTTTGCGGAAAAGCCCGCGGACCCGACCAGCGGTCTGCCAGACATGCCTGGCCTCTTCACCTATGGTTCGCCGTTGGCGACGACAATTCCGCCGGACGGAACTGTCTCTCCGGGGCTCGCGGCCAGCATTACCGTCAACCCGGCGTTAATTATTTCCAAAGGTGGCAATCCGGAATTGTTGCGTGACGGCGGTATCAACGGTACCGATTACGTGATCAATACCGCAACATCGGGTGGAACCGGTTTCTCCGCCCTGATCCGCAGCTATGTCACTGCTTTTGACGCGCCCATGAATTTTGCCGCGTCGACACGTATCGATACGAATACCAGCATCCTGAAATACGGCACCAACTCGATGGGGTGGCTCGAACAGGAACGTTCCGGCGCGACTTCGGCAAACGAAGCGAAAAGCGCGCTTTATGAGCGCTCCGCCACTTCCTATTCGAACAGCACGGCGGTCAGCCTGGACGAGGAACTGTCACTGCTCATGGATATCGAGCAATCTTACAAGGCCGCGACCAAACTGGTGACGACCGTTGATGAAATGCTCAAGTCCTTGATGGACATGGTGAGGTAAACGATGAAAACGTCATTCATTTCATCGCTGGCGATGCAGAACAGCATGCGCAGCACCATCCTCAAGGCTCAGCTTGAGATGACCAATCTCAATACCGAGCTGACGACGGGCAAGCATGCCGATCTCGGCGTGACGCTGGGCGCCAATACCGCCCGCAGCCTCGATCTCAATCGCGATATCGACCGCATCACCTCGCTGGTCAGCGTCAATTCGATTGCAACGCAACGCCTCAAATCCTCGCAGACTGCGCTGGACGGCATGGCGAAGGCCGCGCAGGAGATTCAGAAGGTTCTGGTCCCCAATACCAGCAGTGAAGCACCGACGCTGTCGACGGTCGCCCAGACCATCTCGAATGCGTTCAACAACTTCACCAGCTTCGCCAATACAGCGGTCAATGGCGAGTATCTGTTCTCCGGCATCAATACGGATGTGAAGCCTGTCGATGACTATTTCGCGGATGGATCTCCGCTGAAGGAAGCCTATGAGACGGAGCTGAACGCATTCATGGCGGCGCAGACGCCGCCGGTGGGTGATTTCGCCAGCCTGTCGAAACCGCAGGTCGAAGCGTTCATGACCCATATCGAAGGCGTGTTCAACGGCACGACCACGGTCACGAACCCGCCGCATAGCAGCCTGACGGCCGGCCAGAACTATGATTTCTGGACGACCTTCGGTTCGAAGGCGAGCGACACCAACATGACGAGCCGCATCAGCCAGAACGAGGTTGTCGAAACGTCGAGCAACAGCAATTCGCAGGGCATGCGTTATTTCGCATTGACCGCGATGACGTCCATGACCTTCCTCGACGCGAAGGTGGACAGCGGCATCCGCGAAATGGTGGCGATGAAGTCGGTGACCAATATCGGCACCGCCATCAACGGTCTGAACCAGCAGCAAAGCCAGCTCGGTCTTTCCGAAAGCCGTGTCTCGAAAGCCAATGATTCGCTGGAGGCCCAGAAGAAGATCATCGAAACGCATCTGCTGGATATTGAGGGGATCGATACCTACGAGGCGAAGACCCGTCTCGATCTGCTGCAGCAGCAGATTGAAATCGCATACAGCCTCACGTCGCGTCTGCAAAAAATGAGTCTGGTAAACTACCTCTGATGAACAGAGGTGGCGGCAGATAAAGGATACATGAATGTACCAGTTTTCCTACGCCGAAATCATGGAGGATGGTGTCGCCAACGCGAAAGATCGCGAGCGGCAGGCGTTGACCAAATCGATCGACCTTCTGGTGGAGGCAAGGGACTCCTCCTCGCAGCGGCCCACGATCGAAGCACTTTTTTACACTCGACGGGTCTGGATCCGCTTCATTGAGGATCTCAAGCAACCCGACAACCAGCTGGCCATGGAACTCAGAGCCAATCTGATCTCCATCGCGATCTGGATTTTGAAAGAGTGCGAACTGATCCGGAAACGTCAGTCGACGAATTTCCAGGGCATAATTGACGTGACAACCATCATCAGGGATGGACTGAAATGAAAAGTACACTTCGAATTTCGCTGAAATCAGGCGAAAAGATTTTCATCAACGGCGCGGTTCTGCGTGTGGATCGCAAGGTGGCGCTTGAATTCCTGAACGATGTCACGTTCCTGCTTGAAAACCACGTTCTGCAGCCCGACCAGGCGACGACGCCGCTCAGACAGCTTTATTTCATCGCGCAGATGATCCTCATCAACCCGGAAGGGCGCGATCAGTCGACCAACATGTTCCGCAAGTCGGTCAGCATGCTGCTGAATTGCTTCCAGCATGACGAGGTTCTGGCGGAACTCAAGCGGATCGACGGGCTGGTTGCGTCAGGTAAGGCTTTCGAAGCGCTCAAAGCTATTCGCGGTCTTTATCCAATCGAGGAAAAAATCCTCAACAATCAGGAAATGACCCCGGCAACGATCGAACAGATTCGCAAGGAGATCGCACCATGGCGGTAGATGCAGTCAATGCGGCAGCGGCAAACCCCTGGGCGAATGCCGGGGCGAGCAGCAGTGACAAGAACGCGGCCTCGCTGAACTATGACAGCTTCCTGAAACTCCTCATCGCCCAGATGAAGAACCAGGATCCGACCAGCCCGATGGATGCGGGTCAGCAGATGTCGCAGCTGGCAAGCTTCTCGCAGGTCGAGCAGACCATCAAGACCAACACCCACCTGAAGAGCATGCTGCAGGCGGAAGCCCTGACGCGCGCGTCCGATCTCGTCGGCAAGACCGTCATGAGCTCCGACGACAAGGTCACCGGCGTGGTCAAGGAAGTGCAGGTCTATTCGGACGGCGTTGTCGCCATCACCGAAGCTGGTGACAAGGTGCTGCTGCAGGCCGGCGTGACCTTCTCGAATGGTCCAATCAAGAGTACAGCTGATGACGGGACCGATTCGAATAAACCGGCTGGTTCCTGATATTGAAGAGGCGGCATGACGCCGCCTTTCCGGAATAAGGATGCGACGATGAACGAGGCCGATGCGCTTGATATCATGCAGGCGGCAGTCTGGACGGTTCTCGTCGCGGCCGGTCCGGCGGTTCTCGCCGCCATGATCGTCGGTGTCGTCATTGCCTTCATTCAGGCCCTGACCCAGGTTCAGGAAATGACGCTGACCTTCGTTCCCAAGATCGTCACGATCATGCTTGTCCTCGGTGTCGCCGCCCCCTTCGTGGGCGCGCAGATATCACTCTTTTCCAATCTCGTCTTTTCCCGCATTCAATCCGGCTTCTGACGCCCGTCCGCTATGGATGCCACCTTCGCGCAAGCTTCGGCGGCTAGGGATAGGTTGAAGCATCGGGCCGAATTGCGTTCGCTTTTCGAAAACCGGTGCCGCGGAACCGTGCGGCGGCTTTTCCGTCGCCCTTCTCATGAAGAGACAGGACGATTTTATGGCGCAACCACCAGTCATCTCCTTGCCCAAGGTAAGTCCGAGCATGCGAGACATCGGTTTCGCATTGGGCATTGTGGCGATCCTCTGCGTTCTCTTCCTGCCCATTCCGGTCATTCTGGTGGATATTGGCCTGGCGTTTTCGATTGCGCTTTCGGTGCTCATCCTCATGGTGGCGCTCTGGATTCAGCGGCCGCTGGATTTCTCGTCTTTCCCTACCGTGCTGCTGATCGCGACCATGATCCGCCTGTCGCTGAACATTGCGACGACGCGTGTCATCCTGTCCCACGGCAATGAGGGGCCGACGGCGGCCGGAGGCGTGATCGCGGGCTTCTCCAGCCTCGTCATGTCCGGCGACTTCGTCATCGGTCTCATCGTCTTTCTGATCCTGATCACCGTCAACTTCATCGTCATCACCAAGGGCGCAACGCGTATCGCCGAAGTCGGCGCCCGCTTCACGCTGGACGCCATCCCCGGCAAGCAGATGTCGATCGATGCGGATCTGTCCGCCGGTATCATCGATGAAAAGGAAGCACAGCGCCGCCGCCGCGAACTGGAAGAGGAAAGCTCCTTCTTCGGTTCGATGGACGGTGCCTCGAAATTCGTGCGCGGCGACGCGATCGCCGGCCTCATCATCACCGCGATCAATATTTTCGGTGGCATCATCATCGGTTATTTCCGCCACGGCATGCCGATCGGCGAAGCGGCCGACGTCTTCGTCAAGCTTTCGGTCGGTGATGGTATCGTCTCGCAGATCCCGGCCCTGATCGTATCGCTGGCCGCCGGCCTTCTGGTATCACGCGGCGGCACCGCCGGCTCGACGGATCAGGCGGTCGTCAATCAGCTGAGCGGTTATCCGCGCGCGCTGATGGTCTCGGCCATGTTGATGGGACTGCTCGCCGTCATTCCGGGCCTTCCCTTCCTGCCCTTCATCTTCCTCGGCGGCATCATGGCCTTCGGCAGCTGGTATATTCCACGCCAGGCGGAAGCCGAAAGCGCGCTGCGGCGTCAGGAAGAGGAGAACAAGGTTCTCCAGACCACCGAGGCGGAAAAGGATTCGGTCAAGCAGGTGCTGAAGACGGCCGAGATCGAATTGGCGCTCGGCAAGCAGGTTTCCACCCGTCTTCTCGGCGCGCATCAGGAGCTGGCTTTCCGCGTCGGCAAGATGCGCAAGAAATTCGCGAGCCAATACGGTTTCGTGGTGCCCGAGATCAAGGTCGCCGACGACATCATGATCCCGGAAAAGGCCTATCAGATCCGCGTCCACGGCACGACCATCGCCTCCAGCAGCCTGCGCGTCGGCGATGTTCTTGTCGTGACGGGTGCAGGGCGCAAGCCGAGCATTCCGGGCGACGAAATCCGCGAACCCGCTTTCGGCATGCCCGCCGTCTCCATCCTCGAAACCTTCACCGAGGATCTGAAGCGCGAAGGTTTCCACCCGATCGACAACGTCTCGGTGGTGCTGACGCATCTGAGCGAAGTCATCCGCAACAACCTGCCGCAGCTCCTGTCCTATAAGGACGTCAAAATCCTCATCGACAGGCTTGATCCCGAATACAAGAAGCTGGCCGACGAGATTTGCTCGTCGCATATGTCCTATTCCGGCCTGCAGGCGGTGTTGAAACTGCTGCTCGCCGAGCGCGTGTCGATCCGCAACCTGCATCTCATTCTCGAAGCCGTCGCCGAACTCGCGCCGCATGTGCGCAAGACGGAACAGATCGTCGAACATGTGCGGGTGCGCATGTCGCAGCAGCTCTGCGGCGATCTGGCCGACAATGGCGTGTTGCGTGTCCTGCGTCTCGGCAACAAGTGGGACATGGTTTTCCATCAGGCGCTCAAGCGTGACCAGAAGGGCGAAATCGTCGAATTCGACATCGATCCCCGCCATCTCGAGGAGTTTTCGGAGCAGGCCTCGAAAGTTATCCGTGAATTCATGGATCGCGGCCTGCCCTTTGTCCTTGTAACCTCACCGGAAACGCGGTCCTATGTGCGCATGATTATCGAGCGACTCTTTGCGACCCTGCCGGTTCTCTCGCACGTGGAACTTGCCAAGGGTCTCGAGATCAAGATTCTGGGCGCCATTTCATGATAACCGACCCGCAAGGGACAATTATCGCATTGTTCCTTGCCATTTGCCGTATCGGCGCCTGTTTCATGACCATGCCGGGCTTTTCCAGTTCGCGCATCTCGCCGCAGATTCGCATGCTTCTGTGCGTCGCGGTATCCATGGCGCTTCTGCCGGTGCTATGGGACACGATCTATCCGAAAGTCTCCGGCGCAAGCCAGGGTACGGTCGTCGGCCTCATCTTCACCGAGGTCGTCATCGGTTCGATGTATGGCCTGATCGCGCGGTTCTACACGCTGGGTTTTCAGTTTACCGGCGCGCTCATCGGCGCTTCCATTGGCCTCAGTGCGCCTGGCGGTGCCGATGTCATCGAAGACGTGCAGGAAAACCAGATATCCAACTTCATCACTTTGGGCGGCCTGCTGGTGCTGTTCATATTCGATTTCCATCACATCGTTCTCAAGGCGCTGGTGGATTCCTACACCGCCACACCGGTCGGCGCGCTCATCAGCGGCCAGAAGATGCTGATTACGCTGACTGATACGCTGAGAGCCTCCTTCTCGATCATGCTGCGGCTCGCCAGCCCCTTCGTGATTTACGGCCTGATGTTCAACGTCGCGGTTGGCCTCATCAACAAGCTTGCGCCGCAGATCCCGGTCTTCTTCATATCCACGCCCTTCATTCTCGCGGGCGGCATTTTCATGCTTTATCTGTCGGTCGCGGCCCTCATCCGGCAATTCGTGGATGGTTTCGGCCCGGTCTTCATCGGCTTTTGATCGGGAGAAAACGCCATGGCTTCGGACAAGCGCTCGGCCAAACTCAAACGTCTGGTAACGGTTCAGCGGCACATGGAGAAAATGGCCGAGGTGGAGCTGGCCGACACCACCCGCACCCGCACCGAAGTGGCGCAATCCATGGAGAACGTGCTGGAGGCGATGAGTTCCATGGAGCCGGTGCATCAGACATTCTCCAAGCATTATTCGGACCGTTACGGCCGTCTCGTTGTCCAGGACCGCCAGCTTGAAGGCGTCCAGCAATTTCAGGAAAACAAGGTCCTGAAGGAAAAGACCAAGGCCGACAGGCTCGAGGACAGGATGCATATTGCCCGCGATCTAGAAGATCGCGAGGCCGATGATAATGCAATCTATGATTTGTTAGAAATTACGAATGTTTCCCACACACCAGCCTCCAGCAAGGTTGGCGATCCATAATCTGTCCCATTGTTGCATCGCGGGCGTTTTTGAGGACGCCTCCGGCGATGTTTCTTGATTGAGCGGATGTGCCGGCTTTCTGTGCCGCCCATTCGTCAGCTCGGGAGATCTGGACGTGGCGATATCGGTGATAAGTGATCTGGTGATGGATGTGGTTCGCGCTGCGGATCCCCAGGAAGTTCAGGTCGCCCAGGAAAAACTCAAGGCGAACAAGGCGGCTTTTGCCGCGACCAGCCTTGCCGATGCCGGCAAGGGTTTTGGCGCCGCGGTCGACATGCTGGATGGCGCTTCCTCGAAGGCTGGCCTCGGCGACACCAATATCCGCGCGGCCCGCACCGAAATCCCGGAAACCTATCGCAAATATGAAGCCTCGGTACTCCAGACCTTCGTGGCCAACATGCTGCCGAAAGACAGCGAGGAAGTTTATGGCAAGGGTAATGCCGGCGAGATCTGGAAAAGCATGATGGCCGAACAGTTTGCCGACACGATCTCCAGAAATGGCGGCGTCGGCATTGCGGAACAAGCTTACAAGGATGCGCTGCGGAAGGCCGAAAGCAAAGGCATTACCGACGTATCGATGAATGAAAAAGACCATAATGCTGCAATTCGGATGGTGGCGGAGTTCGAGCGGCAGGTCCTCGGTGTTTCCAATGAGAAAACAGACGAGGCTTGAGAATGAAAAACCTTAACGAGGAGACAAGCATGGACCTTATGTCGAACGACCACCGTATCCAATCCGTTCTCGGCCGCCTTGAGATGATCATCGACAATGAGAACGACAATATCGGTAAGGACCCACAGTTCGACTTCAAGGTCTCCAATGCCCATAAGAGCCGTTGCCTTTATGAGCTGACGATGCTGTTCCGCGATACGCCGCGCGAGGAAATCGCCGCTGGCTATATGGAACAGGTCAAGGGCATCAAGTCCAAGCTTGCGACCAATGCCAGCCGCGTCGAGGCGCATCTGAACGCGGTTCGCGCCGTTGCGGACCTCTTGAAGAGCGCGATCCAGGAGGCCGATACGGACGGCACCTATTCGCAGGAACAGTTCATGTACGGCGCTGCCTCCTGATGTTGAAGCTTCTTCTCACCGGCGTCTGGGTTTGCGCCGTCACGCTCGGCGCGGTGTATTTCTCCGTCCAGTTGGCGACGGCGCCCGCGCCGGATGAGGCGGGGGCGAAAAAAGCCAGTCTGCAACTGGTCAAGGGCGAAAGCATCACGATCCCCGTCATCAATGACGGCGGGGTGAACGGCTATTTCCTTAGCCGTATTTCCTTGCGCGTCGACAAGACCAAGATGGCGAAGATCGAGCTGCCGGCAACGCAGCTGATGACCGATGAATTGTTCACGCTGCTCGCGGGTTCTTCCATGGTCAACATTGCCAACATCTCCACCTTCGATCCCGAAGCCTTCAAGCAGCGCATCCGCGAGGGGCTGAACAAGAGGCTCGATGACGAGGTGGTCGAGGATGTGCTGATCGAACAGCTCGATTATCTGTCGAAGGCCGATATTCGCGAGCAGAACGGTAACGGTACGCCCCGCTCGGTCAAGCTCGTAGAGGGCGAGAAGGTCGAAGTCGGAAAAGAAGCGGCTGCGGCGCCAAGTCATTGATGGCCAAGGGGCGAGGGGCTTCGGCCTGCTGCAGGATGCGGAGCATCTTTCTGGTTAATTGTCTCTTGCCGTATCCCCAAGCATTCGAGAGATTGCTTTCAAGCTAAATTCAACCTGCACCTGTATAAACAGACCCATGAACCACCATCCCGCAGGCCATGCTTCGGATCGGTGGCGATGGGTTTGGTATTGGGGGTTGGCAATGAGTTTCGCGTCAGGTTTCGCGCGGCCGGGATCGCAACGGAATATCCACGGACTGCGCGTCTGTGATCTCGATTGGAATGGGGCGCTGGAATTGGTCAGCGGCAGGGCTTCAGCCTGTGAAGGGCACACGATGCTGTCCTTTCTTACTCTCGAAAAAGCCAAGCTTTCGCTCAAGGACAATGCCTACCGACAGATTCTGGAAAGCTGCCTGCTTCTGCCGCAGGGCAAGGCAATGAGGGCCGCCGCGCGCAACGAGAATGGCGAGCCTCTGTCTGCCGCCATCGACGGCGTCGCCTTCACCATGGCGCTTCTGACCTATATGGCGGTGCCGAAGCGGATCGGTGTGGCGGGAGATGATGCGGCGCAGATCGGCGAGGTTCTCGCCAAGTTGCGGGCGCACGCGCCCTGGCACGATTTCGTCATGCTGAACCGCGATGCATCGGGCGTTAAGGTGGATGTTCTGCTGGCGGGAATGTTGAAGGAAAACCAGGAGACATGGCTGCACCGCACCGTCAGTCGCGAGAATGCGCGGGTCACCATCGCGGTTGGGTCCCTGTTCAAGGTCCTGTCATCGGAAGTGGCCGGCATGCCGGAAATTTTCCGCAAGCTTCACATGAGCTGGCTCTACAGCCTCTGCGCCGAACCCTGGCACATCGCGCTCGGCAAGAGCTGAGACAACGTCCGCAAGCGCCGCGTTAACCATTTGTTTGCCACGATCCTTTAACCTCTCGTAAGGTTTTGACAGTCGCCCGTGGCGGGCGGCACCGAGGGCGGCAGACGGCTTCAGATGGTTGACGACAATCCGGACATGATGGCGATCCGCCCTGACGAGGATGATGTCGCCGCGCCCGTATCGCAATGGCGCAGACATTGGCTGCGGCTCCTGACGTCCGGGTGCATCGCCGCCGCCACCGTTGCCGGGGCGGCCCTTCCGCTTCTGCTCATCGATTCCGGCTTTCGCGGTTATGTTTCGCAGGCCCGGATCGAGGTCTCCCAGACCGCTTACGATGCCCCCGACGCGGCCCGTTTTCTGGCGATGGCACGCCGCACCCTGCTTTCACCCTCCGGGCTCGACCGTATAACCGCCGATCTCAAGCTGAAGTCCGCCGATATGGTCGGCGTTCGCAATCAGGGTGAGCTTGGCCTGCTTTTCGACCTTCTGACCGGCGCGGATGCGCGTCCGCTGTCCGCGCGTGAGGCGTTGAACGGTGCGGTGGGCCAGGCGATCCGGCTGGAACTGACACCGGATGAAAATACGCTGATCGTGACCGGCAAGGCCGCGACGCCGGAAACCGCCATGCGGCTGACCGACTATCTTTCGATGCGCGTGATCGCGGATGGCAAGGCCGGCACGATGACACCAGCCATGCGCGAGACGGAGAGGGCGCGGACAAGGCTCGATGAGGCGGAAGCCGCGCTGAACGGTTTCCAGATGCGTCACGGTGATGCCGTAATGTCCGAGGTGCAGCAACTTGAGCAGCAGCTGCGCGATGTAAACGACAGGCTTGCCGGTATTACCCCGCAGCAACAGTCCATTCAGGCTGATTTGACGGCGGCTTCGGCCCTGAAGCCGAATGATGTCTTTGTGAAGCCTCTGCCGGTCGGCGTGGCTTTTTCGGCGCTTGATGATGTCAGGCAGAAGCATGCGAGCGCCAGCATGGCGCTTGCTGCCGTTTCGGTCGATTACGGCCCGAAACATCCCCGCAGCATCGCCGCCCAGAATGCCGTGGACGCGGCACAGGCACTTGCCGCCCCAGCATTGCGACAGTTGCTCGAAGGCCTGCGGGCGGATGAAAAGCGCATCGTTCAGGAGGTCGCGACCGCCAATGGCGAGCAAAGGAAATACCTAGACCGCCTGAGCGAGCTCGGTGTCGCCCCCGGCGAATTCTCGAGATTACAGGGTGAACTGGAAACAGCGCGAAATGCCTATCTGGAGGCAAGCGAACGCCGTGACCTGTCCGCATCCGCCACGCCTGCGGTCGAAACACGTTTGACCAAGAAGGCAACACCGGGAGAATTGACCCGCGACCTGACTCAGGCCGCCATGCTGGCGGGCGGCGGCGCATTAATTGGCCTGTTGGGCAGTCTCTATCTCCTGAGCTACCGTCGCCATGACGAAGAAGAAGAGGGCGCATTGATCGTCGAAGACGGCGCGCAACTTCCATCCTCCGTCGAGCCGCCGGTCCAGTTTCTGCAGATTTCGGAATTCGAACCGATCGAGCCGGCTGTGTTTGAAGATCTGCCGGATCTTGCCGCAGAGGGTAACATCGAGCCGGAGGAAGACAGCTTCGCCGATTATTACGGCGAGGCCGTCAATGACGACGACGATATGCCGCTGGACGAGCGCGTGCGGCAGGTCCTGATGGGCAGCCGCACGGTCAGGGCTGCTGATCCGGTATCCTCCGGGCTTCCTCCGCTCCTGGCGGAAGCCCTTGCCGGGCGCTTCGATCATGCTCAGGCCGAAGCCGAGGAACTGATGGAATTGCGACGTCAATTGGCGTTCCTGAGAGAGCGTCTTACCGATTACGCCGATCATCGCGAAGACTACCGCAAAACAGCCTGAAAACGCCGCATTTTAGCTTGCATTCCTGCGAAGGGGGCACCATACGGAGCCTACGTAACCCAGCAGGAGCAGGACGCATGGCAGTTGTGATTGACGGGAAGGCGAAGGCGGCTTCGGTAACGGAGGCGGTCCGCAAATCGGCAGAAGCGCTTGAGGCGGAAAAGGGCACAAAGCCCGGTCTCGCGGTTGTCATCGTCGGAAATGATCCGGCCAGCCACGCTTACGTGAACTCCAAAAGCAAGATGGCCAAGCAATGCGGTTTCAACTCCATCCAGCACACGCTGCCTGAAGAAACCACGCAGGGTGACCTTCTGAAGCTGGTCGGCGAACTGAACGCCGATGCCTCCATTCACGGCATTCTGGTGCAGCTGCCGCTGCCGAAACACTTCAATTCCGATGAAATCATCCAGTCGATCCTGCCCGAAAAGGATGTGGATGGTCTGAGCGTATTGAATGCCGGCAAGCTCGCGACCGGCGATCTCGCCACCGGTCTCATCTCCTGCACGCCCGCCGGCGCCATGCTTCTGGTGCGCGGCATTCACGGCGATGATCTCTCTGGCCTGAACGCTGTTGTCATCGGTCGCTCGAACCTGTTCGGCAAGCCCATGGGCCAGCTGCTGCTGAATGCCAATGCAACGGTGACGATGGCGCATTCGCGCACCAAGGATCTTGCCACCGTCTGCAAGACGGCCGATATTCTCGTCGCGGCGGTCGGCCGGGCGGCGATGGTGAAGGGTGACTGGGTGAAATCAGGCGCGACCGTCATCGATGTCGGCATCAACCGCATCCCCGCACCGGAAAAAGGTGAAGGCAAGTCGAAGCTGGTGGGCGATGTCGCCTATGATGAAGCAAGCGCCGTTGCCGCGGCCATCACGCCCGTTCCCGGCGGTGTCGGCCCGATGACGATCGCCATGCTGATGGCCAATACCGTCATCGCCGCCCATCGCGCAGAGGGTTTGACCGCGCCGAAGTTCTAAGCGGTTTAAAATGGCCAGCTACGCTTTCGGAGCCGGCCCCGTCGACGCGCGGACCACAAGTTCCGCCTTCCAGAGTTCCTGATGGGGTTCCGTCTGGTTGAGCTTGATCCGGTTGATCAGGCGCTGGCCCACACGCACCCCCGCAGCCCTCAGCGACGAGCGGGTGGTGGTGAGCGGCACGGAGAAATTATCGGGTTTCAGCAGCGGCAGCACGTCGTCATGGGCGATCAGCGAAATATCCTTGCCGGGTTTTAAGCCCCGCTGATTGAGCGAGCGGATCGCGCCGAGCGCAAGCGCGGTACTGGCGCAGAGGATGGCGGTCGGTTTTTCCGGGCGTGACAGCAGCGCCTCCATGCCGAGATAACCTTCCTCGTCGGTCATGCTGCCGTGCCTTACATTTTCCGCATGCAATGCCAGACCGTTTGCCGCCATCGCCTTTTCCACCCCGAGACAGCGGCGGAAGGTGAAATCATAACCCGCCGGGCCGTTCAGCAGCCCGATGCGCGTATGGCCAAGCTGGAGGAGAAGCTGGGTCGCATCGCGAAAAGCGCCCTCATTGTCCACGTCGAGATAGGGATAGTCCTCCTCCACGCCGATGGAGCGGCCATGCACGAGGAAGGGCAGGGAGAGCGACTGCATCATGGCGATGCGTGGATCATTGTTCTTCATATAGGCGAGATAGATGCCGTCGACGCTGCCGCTGGCCGCCAGACCCCGCAGGGCTTCGCGCTCCTTTTCCGGCTCGGTTGGCATGATGACAAGATGAAAGCCGCTGCGCGACGCTTCCTCACCGAGGCCGCTCAGGAATTCGCCGAAATGCACATCCGAACGATGATGCTCGCCAATCGGCATCACAAGTCCGATGGAGCCAACCTTGCCTGTCGCCAGCCGTTGCGCTGCCGCATTCGGGCGATATCCGGTTTTTTCGGCAGCCTCCATGACACGGCGGCGCGTTTCGGCGCTGACTTCCGGATAGCCGTTGAGCGCCCTGCTGATGGTCGTCTGCGAAATGCCCAGCAGTTGCGACAACTGTTTCAGGTTCATGTCTGTCATTTCCTCCATGCGCGCGCCCGAGAATACGGCAAGGCCGCTCCTCACTTCCCAAAGCGCTTTAGATTTTTACCAGCCTCCACCGCATTTCTCAATCGAAAAGGATAGCCGCCTTCCTAATTAAATATGACTATTCATAAGGTGCTGCAACGTTTCCGAATAAAGAGCCTCTTGACTCTGTCTTAATGACAATGAGATGAATAGGCAGCCAAAGCGCTTTGATTGGAGAGGACGCTTTGAGCCTTTTATGTGATGGGAGGTAAATCACATGCGGAAGACTCTTTTGGCGACGGCTGCTGTCATGGCATTGCTGTCCGGTGCGGCCTTTGCCGCCGATCTGAAATTTGCACCCGGCGGGGACGCCAAGTTCAACTGGAAAAGCTACGAGGACTTCAAGGCGGCCCATGCCGACCTGAAGGGCCAGACGCTGACGATTTTCGGCCCCTGGCGTGGTGAGGACGAGGCTCTGTTCCAGTCGGTGCTCGCCTATTTCGCTGACGCGACCGGCGTGAATGTCCGTTATTCCTCGTCGGAAAACTACGAGCAGCAGATCGTCATCGATACGCAGGCAGGTTCGCCGCCCAATATCGCCATTTTGCCGCAGCCCGGCCTTCTGGCCGATCTCGCCGCCAAGGGCTTCCTCGTGCCGCTCGGCGATGTGACCGCCAGCTGGGTCAAGGAAAATTACGGTGCGGGCCAGTCCTGGGTCGACCTCGGCAGCTACAAGGGCAAGGACGGCAACAAGGCCTATTTCGCTTTCCCCTTCAAGGCGGATGTTAAGTCGCTCGTCTGGTATGTGCCTGAGAACTTCGAGGAAGCGGGCTATAAGGTGCCCGAGAGCATGGAAGACCTGCTCAAGCTCACGGACCAGATCGTTGCCGATGGCGGCACGCCCTGGTGTATCGGTCTCGGTTCTGGCGGCGCGACCGGCTGGCCGGCAACCGACTGGGTGGAAGACCTGATGCTGCGCACGCAGCCGCTCGATGTCTACCAGAAATGGACGACGAACGAGGTCAAGTTCACCGATCCGGCCGTGGTCGAGGCGATCAACGAGTTCGGCAAATTCGCCAAGAACGAAAAATATGTGAGCGGCGGTGTTGCGGCCGTGGCCTCCACCGACTTCCGCGACAGCCCCAAGGGCCTCTTCGACATTCCGCCGAAGTGCTACCTGCACCATCAGGCGTCGTTCATTCCGTCCTTCTTCCCTGAGGGCACCAAGGTGGGGACGGATGCGGATTTCTTCTACATGCCGACCTATGCGTCCAAGCCTGAACTCGGCAAGCCGGTTCTCGGCGCCGGCACGCTCGTCACCATCACCAAGGAAGCGCCGGCTGCCAAGGCATTTGTCGAATTCCTGCAGACCCCGATCGCGCACGAAGTGTGGATGGCACAGTCCAGCTTCCTGACGCCGTATAAGGGCGTGAATGTCGAGACTTATGCCAACGAGCAGATGAAGCGCCAGGGCGAAATCCTGACGACCGCGACAAGCTTCGGTTTCGACGGTTCCGACCTGATGCCCGGCAAGATCGGCGCCGGTGCATTCTGGACCGGCATGATCGATTTCGTCGGCGGCAAGTCCGCCGATCAGGTCGCTTCCGATATCCAGAAGGCCTGGGACGGCCTGAAGTAACAATCGGCCGAGCAGATTCCGGAAAAGTGTTCTGCGGTTTTCCGATCAGAATCTGCGGTAAAAAGGCCCGGCGGCTCGCTGCCGGGTCTTACCAACGGAACGGCCCAACGACCGTATAAATCAGCGCGGCGCGGAGAGGATCAAGGGAGGGAACATGGCTCAACAACTCGTGTCTGCCATCGGCGTCATGGTAGCAGGTGTTTTCGCCTGCGCTGCCTATTACTGGCTATCCGACAAGGCGCTGCAGGCAATCTTTCCCGTCCGCTCGGGAGACGTCATTCATGCATCCCGCAACCTCAACCGCCGCGCCGCCGTCCGGCCGTGGCTGTTCATCGGCCCGGCGCTGATCCTTCTGCTCGTTTATCTGGTCTATCCCGTTATCGCGACGCTGATCCTGTCCTTTTATGACCGTACAGGCAGCGAATTCGTCGGTCTCGCCAATTATCGCTGGGCGTTTTTTGACGCCGGTTTCCGCCAGTCGATCTTCAACAATATTCTCTGGCTGGCCGTCGTGCCGGCCGCCTGCACCTTCTTCGGCCTCGTCATCGCCGTCATGACCGACCGCATCTGGTGGGGCAATATCGCCAAATCCATCGTCTTCATGCCGATGGCGATCTCTTTCGTCGGTGCCTCCGTCATCTGGAAATTCATTTACGAGTATCGCGCCGAAGGGCAGGTGCAGATCGGTCTTTTGAATGCGGTCGTCGAGTTTTTCGGCGGTAATCCGCAGGTGTGGATTTCCATGCCGTTCTGGAACAATTTCTTCCTGATGGTCATCCTCATCTGGATCCAGACCGGTTTCGCCATGGTCATCCTGTCGGCGGCGCTGCGGGGCATTCCCGAGGAGACCATTGAGGCGGCGGTCATCGATGGCGCCAATGGCTGGCAGATCTTCTGGAAGATAATGGTTCCGCAAATCTGGGGCACCATCGCCGTTGTCTGGACCACGATCACCATTCTCGTGCTCAAGGTTTTCGACATCGTGCTGACCATGACCAACGGCCAGTGGAACACCATGGTGCTCGCCAATCTCATGTTCGACTGGATGTTCCGCGGTGGCGGCGACAGTGGCCGAAGTGCTGTCATAGCACTCATCATCATGGCGGCCGTCACCCCGATCATGGTCTGGAACATCCGCCAGGCCAACCGCGAGATGGAGGGCCGCTGAGATGAATATCGTAAAACGCCTTCGCCGCGTCGGCCTGCCGCGCCTCATCGTCCACGCCAGCGTCCTCGTCGTCGTGCTTCTCTGGCTTTTGCCCACGCTCGGCATTCTCGTCAGCTCGCTGCGCGACAAGGACCAGATCACCGTATCGGGCTGGTGGACGGCCTTTTCCAGTTCCGAACAGACCGCGGCGGTTCGCCTTGCCGACGCTGCCGTGCAGAAGCAGGACGGAAACCGCTACGTGATATCAGGCAATGTCTTTGAAAACGGCGCGGGCGGAAAAGTCTCCGCCTTCGGCGTGCGTGTTCAGGAGCCGAGAGCCTTCAAAGCGGGTGAAGCGGCTGATATCGGCGATGGCGAGACGCTGCTCGTCAATGCGGACGGTACCTATGAATACAGCAAGGCCTCCAGCTTCGAGGGTTCTCGCGGCAAGCGCGTCTATATTTCCGTTGGAACGCCGCCGGTCTTCACGCTCGATAATTATCGAACGGTCCTGACCTCGGAAGGCATCGGCCAGTCCTTCGTCAACTCGCTGACGGTGGCCGTGCCCGCGACAGTCATTCCCATTCTCATCGCCGCCTTTGCCGCTTACGCCCTGTCATGGATGAGCTTTTCCGGCCGCAATTTTCTGATTGCGATGGTGGTGGGTCTGATCGTCGTGCCGTTGCAGATGTCGCTGATACCGCTCCTGAAACTCTACAACGAAATCGGCAATATCTTCGGCGTGCCGTCCAAGACCTATGCCGGCATCTGGCTGGCGCATACCGCCTTCGGTCTGCCGCTCGCCATCTACCTGCTGCGCAACTACATTTCCGGCCTGCCGAAAGAGATCATCGAAAGTGCCCGCGTCGATGGTGCGAGCGACTTCGAAATCTTCGTCAAGATCATCCTGCCGCTGTCATTCCCGGCACTCGCCTCCTTCGCCATCTTCCAGTTCCTGTGGACCTGGAACGACTTGCTCGTCGCCATGGTCTTCCTCGGCACGCAGAAGGACGAGTTGGTGCTGACCGGTGCCTTGAACGCGTTGCTCGGTTCGCGCGGCGGCAATTGGGAAATCCTCACCGCCTCGGCCTTCGTCACCATCGTCGTGCCGCTTGGCGTCTTTTTCGCCCTTCAACGTTATCTCGTGCGCGGCCTGCTCGCAGGCTCCGTCAAGGGAGGCTGATTATTCCATGAACGCCCATACGAGACAGGATGAGACTATGACCGCTCCGGTGACTTCCGCTTTGACGCCCAACAAGGATTGGTGGCGCGGCGCTGTGATCTACCAGATTTATCCGCGCTCCTATCAGGATTCCAATGGCGACGGCATCGGCGATCTCAAGGGCATCACCGACCGGCTGGCGCATATTGCCGGTCTCGGCGCTGACGCCATCTGGATTTCGCCGTTCTTCACTTCGCCGATGAAGGATTTCGGTTACGACGTCTCGAACTATGTCGATGTCGATCCGATGTTTGGCACGCTAGCCGATTTCGATGGGTTGATCGCTGAAGCCCACCGCCTCGGCGTTCGCGTGATGATCGATCTCGTCATGTCGCACACCTCGGACCAGCATCCATGGTTCGTGGAAAGCCGCGCCAGCCGCAACAATCCGAAATCGGACTGGTATGTCTGGTCGGACAGCAAGCCGGATGGCACGCCGCCCAACAACTGGCTGTCGATCTTCGGCGGCTCCGGCTGGCAGTGGGATCCGACCCGCATGCAATATTACATGCACAACTTCCTGACCTCGCAGCCGGACCTCAACCTGCATAATCCGGAAGTTCAGGAAGAGCTGCTGAACATCACCCGCTTCTGGCTGAAGCGCGGCGTCGATGGTTTCCGCCTCGATACCATCAACTTCTATTTCCACGACCTTGAGCTGCGCGACAACCCGGCGCTGGCGCCGGAGCGCCGCAATGCCTCCACCGCGCCTGCGGTCAATCCGTATAACTTCCAGGAACATCTCTACGACAAGAACCGCCCGGAAAACCTCGCCTTCCTGAAGCGTTTCCGCGCCGTGCTGGACGAGTTTCCGGATATCGCCGCCGTCGGTGAAGTGGGCGACAGCCAGCGCGGTCTCGAAATCGTCGGTGAATACACCTCCGGCGACGACAAGATGCAGATGTGCTACGCCTTCGAATTCCTGGCGCCGGATGCGCTCACGCCACAGCGTGTCGCCGATGTGCAGGCGGATTTCGCCAAGGCCGCGCCGGAAGGCTGGGCCTGCTGGGCTTTCTCCAACCACGATGTCGTGCGCCATGTCAGCCGCTGGGGCGAACATGTCGAGGACAAGGACGCTTTCGCCAAGGTGCTTTCGGCGCTACTCATGACGCAGCGCGGTTCCGTCTGCATCTATGAGGGCGAGGAGCTGGGCCTCACCGAAGCCGATATCGCTTTCGAGGACTTGCAGGACCCCTACGGCATCCAGTTCTGGCCGGAATTCAAGGGCCGCGACGGTTGCCGCACACCGATGGTGTGGGACGCCGGCCACTCGCAGGCGGGCTTTTCCACCGCCGACAAGACATGGCTGCCCATTCCGGCCGAACACAAGCAGCGCGCCGTCAGCGCCCAGCAGGGCAACGAGGCATCCGTGCTGGAGCATTACCGCCGGTTCCTTTCCTTCCGCAAAAAGCATCCGGTTTTCGCCAAGGGCGGCATCGAGTTCCAGCCGGTGGAGGGCGATGTGCTGAGCTATACCCGCACGCTCGGTAACGAAACCGTTCTGTGCCTCTTCAATCTGTCCGCGACCCCCGCAAAGGCGACGCTGCCGGAAGGGAACTGGGAGGTTCTCGAGGGGCACGGCTTTGCAAGCGGCCTTGAAAGCAAAACCGCAGAACTTCCGGCATGGGGCGCTTTCTTCGCCCGTTACGCCTGACAGATGAGGGAGGAACACCCATGACAAGTCTCGTTCTCAAGGATATCCGCAAATCATACGGGCAGGTGAAGGTTCTGCACGGCATTGATCTGGAGATCGAACAGGGCGAATTCATCGTTTTCGTCGGCCCCTCGGGCTGCGGAAAATCGACGCTTCTGCGCATGATCGCCGGTCTGGAAGAAATCACCGGCGGCGAGATGTTTATCGACGGCCAGCTCGTCAATGAAATCCCGCCTTCGCGCCGGGGCATTGCCATGGTGTTCCAGTCCTATGCGCTTTATCCGCACATGACTGTCTATGACAACATGGCCTTCGGCATGAAGATCGCCAAGGAAAGCCGCCAGGAAATCGATCGCCGCGTTCGCGCTGCGGCTGAAATCCTGCAGCTGACGCAATATCTGGAGCGTCTGCCGAAGGCTCTGTCCGGCGGCCAGCGCCAGCGCGTCGCCATCGGCCGCGCGATCTGCCGCAATCCGAAGGTCTTCCTGTTCGACGAGCCGC
Organism: Agrobacterium sp. LAD9; assembly: GCF_003031125.1. Classification (NCBI taxonomy): domain Bacteria; kingdom Pseudomonadati; phylum Pseudomonadota; class Alphaproteobacteria; order Hyphomicrobiales; family Rhizobiaceae; genus Agrobacterium; species Agrobacterium sp. LAD9. The sequence continues at coordinate 421,712 of NZ_PHGS01000002.1, forward strand.
TTTCGAACCTTGATGCCGCACTGCGTGTCGCAACCCGTATCGAGATCGCCAAGCTCAATGAGCAGATGGCCGATACGACGATGATCTACGTCACCCACGACCAGGTGGAGGCGATGACGCTGGCGGACCGTATCGTCGTTTTGAATGCGGGTCGCGTGGAGCAGGTCGGCGCGCCGCTCGAACTTTACGAAAACCCGGCCAACCTCTTCGTGGCGCGCTTCATCGGCTCGCCCGCCATGAACATCATCGCTGGGAAGATTGTCGGGACCGGGGAGCGGACGTCGATCGAACTGGCGGGTGGCAAGACGCTCGCCGTCAATGTTCCGACCCCCGCCACCGAGCGGGGCAAGTCCGCCAGCTTTGGCGTGCGGCCGGAAGATCTGAGCATCGTCACCGGCGATGATTATCTTTTCGAAGGGAAAGTATCGATCGTCGAGGCTCTCGGTGAAGTGACCCTGCTTTATCTCGAAGCACCCAAGGGGCAGGAGCCCATCATCGTCAAGGCGCCGGGCATTGTTTCGGTCGCCAAGGGGCAAACCCTGCGTTTCGCCGCTCCGCAGGAAAAGCTTCACCTCTTTAATGCCGAGGGCAAGACCTACCGCGTCTAATTGCTATCGACCTCAAAAACATCCCCCGGAACGTCCTCGTTCCGGGGTTTTTCCTGACCTTTTTACGGCTGTGGAAAAATGTCGGAAATGTCCCGCTTCCGGTCTGTTTAAGCCTGCGCTGATATGAATTGTTAAAGACTATGGCCTAGTCTCGATCCATTGACTGAGCATGGGAGTCTGGGCGTGCAGAGCGGTACGGGTGTCATCAGGAACCATTACCTGAGCAAGGAAGAATCCTTCATGTATGACCGCGAAAGCCGGTTCCGCATGGAAGATACCATGAACGCCGCACGCATCGAATATACCGAAAAGGCCGTGATGCACATGGCGGCGCGCCGCTGCGACGTCATCCGCATCTCCCAGACGGAAGCGGTGCTGGCACTGCTGACGAAATATAACCTGCCGAACCAGTTCTATCTCGATATTCCCGACGCCCGCATCACCAAGATCGGCTGCGTGATGTTGCGCGTCAACGCCAACAACACGATCCATGTCCGTTTCCTGCGCATGCTGACGCAGAAGGAACTGGACCGCATTTTCGTGTTCAGCACACATCCGGCACACAGGGACCGGAAGCTCGATATCAGGTCGTTCTGAGACCTGATGATCTGCGGCCTTAAGAAAGCCCGCCCAGAGCCGTCTGCTTCAGCTTCACATCCGGCACCTCGGTGAAGGTCAGGTCACCGCGGCCGAAATAGGATTTCTGGTTGGTCGCGGACCAGTCGTTGCAGACCAGCTTGTAGCGCTCTTTCTTCTCGGGCTTCTCCGGCATGGCGTAGAGATAGTCGCCGGTACGTGCGGCGAGCGGAATGTCGCCATCCTGGTTGCATCGTTTGAGGATTTGCGAAAGCGCCTCGCCGTCCACTTCCGTCACCATCAGCTTGCCGTCGAAACGCAGCGAGGCGTTGAAATCATGACGGCGAATATCGCCCTCAGGTAGGCCCGCGCCGAAGGAAGTGTGGCCGACGAAACCGACATCTGCGCCGGTTTTTGCGGCGATAAGCTGCGCCACATGGCGACCCGCCTCGTCGACGGTCATCGCCTTCGCCGATTTGCCGACAACTTCCCGTTCTTCCGCCGTCAGATGCTTTTCAAGCGTCTGCTCGATCAGGGCCTTGAGGGCGGGGGATGCGGGAGCGCCGCGATCGATGGCGATCGTCTCGATGGCCGCAGCCTTGCCGGGAGCCGCAAAGGTCGCCACCGTCATGGAGGTGCACCATGAGCCGGTATGGACATAGCGGGTAGCACCCTGTTCATGCACGAAGTTCAGATGGTCATGGCCGCCGACAAGCAGGGTGCCATCCGGCAGCAGCGGCAGGATATCGCGGTCTGCGACGACGCCGGCATGGCTGAGAACGATGTTGATCGCGTCCGGTTTGACGATACCGGGAAGATTGGCCTTGGCCCACTCGACAGGCTGCGGAATGTCGAGCATTTCGCGCGTGGCCTTCGGGTAGGTGTTGATCGCATTGGTGGCGAGACCCGTGAGGATGACCTTCCGCTCGCCAACGCTCATCTCGGCACTTTCGGGCGCATAGGGTTTGCCGCTGCGCTTGTCGATGATGTTGGAAAGCACGGTGATGCCGAGCGCGCGGGCGCGGCTGACGAAATTGGCAAGGTCATTGTCGATATCGGGCTCATGATTGCCGATATTGATGACCGTGGGAGCGAGCTTGGCGAGCGCCGTGAGGAAGGTCCATTCGATCTCGCCGGCCGAACGTGTAGCCACCGCGTTGCCGAGTTCGAAAAGATCGCCATTCAGCAAGATGATGTGGGGCGCCTTGTCGGCAGCGATGCGCGTTTCGATGGCCGCGAGAAGCTGGCCGATGCGCTCATAGGCCGAATGCAGGTCGGAGATGACGATTGCACGCAGGGCCACGTCCTGCGCCATGACAGACGTTGCCGCCACCATCAGCGGCAGCATGGCGGTGCCGGCCATAAGCTTCAGCACATCGCGGCGTTTGCTTGAGAAAATCGTCATGTCAGGCCCCATCATCCGAAACTGCGCCGTCGTCCCGCGGCTGGCTGGAGAAGGCCCTATAGGGCGATCATCACAGTCGCATGACAAGTCTGACGTTTAAGATATGGGAAATAAAGCGGTTTCTGGCGGCATCCGGGTGACACCGCAAAGTAAGGTTGAAAGGCGAAGGCCGCATCAGGCCATCGCCTCCACAAAATCAATGGAAGAGGACGCTGGCGCCCTGATCGGCCGGTCCGGCATTGCGGCGGAAGGGGGCGAAAAGTTCGCGGCCCATGCCCCATTCATTGCCGGAGAGGTCGGCGCGCGCCGGTTCGCGTTTTGCCAGCTCGGCGGCGGAAACCAGCACCTCGAGCGAGCCGGAAATGGCGTCGAGACGGATGATGTCGCCGTCGCGGATGAGCGAGATCGGCCCGCAATCGGAAGCCTCAGGCGTGACGTGGATGGCCGCCGGCACCTTGCCGGAGGCGCCGGACATGCGCCCATCGGTCACCAGCGCCACCTTGAAGCCGCGATCCTGCAGCACACCAAGCGGCGGCGTCAGGCGGTGCAGTTCCGGCATGCCGTTGGCCTTCGGGCCCTGGAAGCGGACGACCGCAATGAAGTCGCGGTTGAGCTTGCCATCCTTGAACGCGTCCTGAAGCTCCTGCTGATCGTTAAAGACGATCGCCGGTGCCTCGATGATGTGGCGCTCCGGTTTGACGGCGGAAATCTTGATGACCGATTTGCCGAGATTGCCGGTCAGCATCTTCAGGCCGCCCGTCGGCTGGAACGGTGTTTCGACGCTGGAGAGAACCTTCGGATCATGGCTCTGCTCGGGGGAGGGCTGGCGGACAACTGCGCCCTTCTCATCAAGCATGGCATCCACGGTGTAAGCCTCTAGCCCCTGTCCGAAGACGGTGCGCACATCGTCATGCACGAAGCCCTGTTTCAGCAGCTGCTTGATGAGGAAACCCATGCCGCCGGCGGCGTGGAAATGGTTCACATCGGCAAGACCGTTGGGATAGACGCGGGCGAGCAGCGGCACGATATCCGAGAGATCGGAAATATCCTGCCAGGTAAGGATGATGCCGGCGGCGCGCGCCATGGCGATCAGATGCATGGTGTGGTTGGTGGAACCGCCCGTCGCATGCAGGCCGACGACGCCGTTGACGACAGACCTTTCATCGATCATCTCGCCGGCCGGGGTAAATTCATTGCCCTGCGCCGTAATCGCCAGTGCGCGCTTTGCAGCTTCACGCGTCAGCGCATCGCGCAGCGGCGTGCCGGGATTGATGAAGGAGGAACCGGGCATATGGAAGCCCATGATCTCCATCAGCATCTGGTTGGAATTGGCGGTGCCGTAGAAGGTGCAGGTGCCGGGACCGTGATAGGACTTGGATTCCGCCTCCAGGAGCTCGGCGCGACCGACCTTGCCTTCCGCATACAGCTGACGGATGCGCGACTTCTCGTCATTCGGCAGACCTGATGTCATCGGGCCGGCAGGAACGAAGACGGCGGGCAGGTGGCCGAAGGCGAGTGCGGCAATGACGAGGCCGGGCACGATCTTGTCGCAGACGCCGAGATAGACGGCGGCGTCGAACATGTTGTGCGACAGGCCGATGCCGGCCGCCATGGCGATAGCGTCGCGGGAAAACAGCGAAAGCTCCATGCCGGGCTGACCCTGGGTTACGCCGTCGCACATGGCGGGAACCGCGCCCGCCACCTGTGCTATGCCGCCCGCTTCTTTTGCCGCATCGCGAATGATCGCCGGGAAGGTCTCATAGGGCTGATGCGCCGAGAGCATGTCGTTATAGGCGGTGATGATGCCGAGATTGGGAACCCGGTCGCCGGCAAGGATGTCCTTGTCGGCGGGGGAACAGACGGCAAATCCATGCGCGAGATTGCCGCAGGACAGAACGGAGCGGTGAACGCCTTTTGAAACCTGCAGCCGCAGCCGCTCGAGATAGGTCTCGCGGTAGGGCTTGGAACGTTCGACGATGCGGGCGGTGATGGCCTGAATGCGGGAATCGGCGGACATGGGCGTTCATCCTGTTCGTTGGTCGGCAACCGGCGTTCCGGGAGGTGAGCGGCCGGTTGTCGTGTTTCAGTCTTCATGTCTTCGGGCGCTTGTCGCGGGGCCGCAGAGGCGGCAACCGCGTTGGCTCATGGCGCCCAGTATATATCCACGGGCGTCTCGGCCCGGTTCAGCACGGCGCGGATCGGCATTTCATCCTCATCCTCGCCAGACTGCGCCTTCTCCAGCGTCGCCTTCTTGGCCGCACCTTCGATATGCAGCACGAGGAAATCGGCATCGTGCAGGCTGGAGAAGTTGAAGGTCAACCGCTCCTCTCCCGCATTCTCCGCCGCCATGGTCAGGACGCCGCGCGGTTCATCAAGGTCGAGCGCTTCGTAGAGATTGTCTCCACCGGGGAAGAACGATGCCGTATGGCCATCCGTTCCCATGCCGAGAATGACGACATCGAAGGGATCGCAGATCGCCTCGGTCTTGACGGTCGCAAGCGTCGCCGCATCCTCGGGCGAGGCCGCCGGCTGGAACAGCGGCACGAAATAGGCCGACTTCGCCTTGTCCTGCAGCAGGTTCTCCGCAACGAGACGGTGGTTCGAACGGTCGCTTTCCGGTGGCACGAAACGTTCGTCCACCAGCGTCACGCTGATATTCGGCCAGTCGAGATCGTGTTTGGAAAGCGCCTGAAAGAACAGCTTGGGCGTCGAACCGCCGGATACGGCGATGCTCGCCGTACCGCGATCCTTCGTTGCCGCATCAAGGCGTTTGGCAACCTCCGCCGCAAGCGCGGTTGCCAGTTCGGCGGCGGTGTCGAAGACGTGGATCGTTTCGCTCATCGGTGCGCCCTCAATCGGCATCGTGCCAGGTGCGACCGTCACGCTCGATCAGTGCGATCGAGCCGCTCGGGCCCCAGGTGCCAGCGGTATAACCCTGCACGCCCTGTCCCAGCTCTTCCCAGCTCTTGAGAATGGGATCGATCCAGTCCCACGCGGCCTCGACCTCGTCGCGGCGCATGAACAGCGTCTGGTTGGAGCGGATGGTGTCCATCAACAGCCGCTCATAGGCATCGGGGCTGCGCACGTTGAAGGCTTCGGCAAAGCTCATGTCCAGCGAGACCTGACGCAGGCGCATGCCGCCCGGGCCGGGGTCCTTGATGAGGAGCGACTGCTTGACGCCTTCATCCGGCTGCAGGCGAATGACCAGCTTGTTGGCCTCGATCTTGCCGGCCGCATCGTCGAAGATCGAATGCGGGATCTGCTTGAATGTGACGACGATTTCCGAAACGCGGGTCGCGAGGCGTTTTCCCGTGCGGATGTAGAAGGGAACGCCGGCCCAGCGCCAGTTGGCGATTTCAGCCTTGATGGCGACGAAGGTTTCGGTGTTGGAAACACCGCCTTCCAGCTCTTCCAGATAGCCCTTGACCGGGCCGCCTGCGGAAGCGCCGGCGCGGTACTGTCCGCGCACAGTCAGCTTTTCGACATTGCTGGTGTCGATCGGCTTCAACGAACGCAGCACCTTGAGCTTTTCGTCACGCACGGCTTCCGATTTCATGGAAGCGGGCGGCTCCATGGCGACAAGGCAAAGCAGCTGCAGGATGTGGTTCTGAACCATGTCGCGCAGCGCACCGGCCTTGTCGTAATAACCGGCGCGGCCTTCGAGGCCGACCGCTTCGGCGACCGTGATCTGAACGTGGTCGATATGGGCGGAATTCCACAGCGGCTCATAAAGCGCGTTGGCGAAACGCAGCGCCATCAGGTTCTGCACCGTCTCCTTGCCGAGATAGTGGTCGATACGGAAGATCTGCTCTTCCTTGAAGACGTGGCCGATCGTGTCGTTGAGTTCCTGGGCAGAGGCCAAATCGCGGCCGATCGGCTTTTCAACAACGATGCGGGTCGAGCGGGTGATGAGCTTGTGTTCGCGGATCTTGTCGGCGATATCGCCGAAAATGCCCGGTGCGACAGCCAGATAGAAGGCGCGCACGCGCTCCTTGCCTTCGTCCAGCAGCTTCTTCAGCACGTCCCAGCCATTGTTGCCCTTGGCATCAACAGGCACGTAGAAAAGCCTGTTCAGGAACACGGCAACCTGTGCGTCGTCATATTCACCGGCCTTCAGGTGCTCCTTCAGAGCGTCCTGCGCAAATTTGCGATATTCCTCATGGGTCATGACCGAACGCGACGCGCCGATGATGCGGGTCGGCTCCGTGAACTGGCCTTCAACCTGCCGGTGATAAAGGGCCGGCAGAAGCTTGCGCTCGGCAAGATCGCCCGTGCCGCCGAAAACGACACAATCAAAAGGTTCAACAGGAATGATCTGACTGCTCATATCGATTCTCTCGATCTTCAAGGGTTGGGGGGCATCAATAATCTAATCGATTTAAAAATGCCAGACTCAGTTATGTGAAATTATGAATTTTGCTTCCGCCAACTCGCCCGCCGCCGGTAACAGTCTATTAACATTGCCCTAAAACCTGTCTCGCAGCGCGTACCAGGAGAGCGCCAGGAAAAGCAGCGGCGCACGCAGCGATGCCCCACCGGGGAAAGACGGCACCTTCAGCCGGGCGAAGGGCTCCAGCATGTCCTTTTTGCCGAGAACCAGATCGGCATAGAGCTTGCCGCAATAATTCGACAGCATCACGCCGTGGCCGGAATAACCGCCGATGGAGGTGACGCCGGGCATGACGTCGCGCACGAAGACCTTGCGCGGCAGGGTAATGCCGACGGAGCCGCCCCAGGAATGGGTGATTTCGACAGCCTTCAGCTCGGGATAAATCTCGGCGATCTGCCGGCGGATATGGCTGGAAATATCGCGTGGCGCATCGGCCGTATAGGCCTCGCGCCCGCCGAACAGCAGCCGGTTGTCGGCCGTCTTGCGGAAATAACGCACCACGAAGCGGGAATCGGCGACGGCTTCCTTGCCGGGGATGATATCAGGATAGGCGTCGAGCGGTGCGGTGGCGCCGATGAAGGAGCGGATCGGCATGATATGGGCAGCCGTTACCGGTTCCAGATTGCCAATATAGGCATTGGTGGCGATCAGTACCCGCGGCGCGGTGATCGTGCCGAAGGGCGTCTCGATGATGGTCTTGCCGCCCGCCTGCCGGATGGACCTGGCGGGGGTCATCTCATAAATGGCGGCACCTGCCGCTTGCGCCGCCTTCGCCAGCCCGACCAGCAGCTTCAGCGGGTGAATGTGGCCGGTGCCGGTGTCGCGCGTGCCGCCGAAATAATGGGTGGAGCCGACGCGTTTGCGTGCTTCGCCACGCTCCATGTAGGAAATATGCGGATAGCCGTAACGATTGTTCATCGCATCCACGCTTCTGCGATAATCATCCTCGTAAGCCGCCTTGTGCGCCACATAGAGCTGCCCCGGCAGATATTCCATGTCGATGCCGCGGCTGCTTGCGAAATCGCGCACGTAATTCTTGGCGTCCTCGGCAATGTCGAACAGCAGCTTCGATTGCTCGAAGCCGATCTCGGCCTCCATTTCGTCCGGAAAGGAGCGCTGGCCGGTGCCGAACTGGCCGCCGTTGCGGCCGGAAGCGCCATCGCCAAAACGATGCGCCTCGATGAGGGCGACGGAGACGCCGTTTTCGGCGAGGTTACAGGCGGCCTGAAGGCCGGTATAACCGCCGCCGATGATCGCGACATCAACTTGCTTCGATCCATCGAGGGCAGGATAGTCCGGCCGCTCGCCGACGGTTGCCTGATACCAGGAAATTCCCGGCGCAATCGGGCTTTGCCATGTCATGCTCGTGGTTCCTCACACGTTGAGAAGCAGGAACTCGCGCTCCCAGGGGCTGATGACCTGCATGAAGGTCTCGAACTCCCCGCGTTTCAGGCCCGCATAAAGGCCCACGAATTCATGGCCAAACACCCGCTCGAACTGTTCTTCGCCTTCCAGCAGCGCCACGGCCTCCAGAAGCCCGCGCGGCAGGTCGATGGAACCTTCATTGGCCGTCTCGGCGGTCGGTTCGGTCGGTTCGATATTGTTGACGATGCCGAGCCAGCCGCAGCCGAGCGAGGCGGCAAGCGCGAGGTAGGGATTGGCGTCCGAACTCGGCAGGCGGTTTTCGACGCGCCGCGCCTGCGGGCCGGAAATCGGCACGCGGAAGGCGGTCGTGCGGTTGTCGTAACCCCAGGCATTGTTGACCGGGCAGGCCATATCAGGCGTCAGGCGGCGATAGGAATTCACATAGGGCGCGAGCATGACAAGCGCGTTCGGAACGTAACGCTGCATGCCGCCGACGAAGGAGAAGAACTCCTTGGAAGGGCCGCCATCCTTGTTCGAGAAAATATTGCGGCCGCTGTCGATTTCCACCACCGACTGGTGAATATGCATGGCCGAACCCGGCTGGCCCTGCATCGGCTTGGCCATGAAGGTAGCGTAGATGCCGTGCTTCAGCGCCGCCTCGCGGATGGTGCGCTTGAACAGGAAAACCTGATCGGCAAGCTCGATGGGGTCGCCGTGGCGCAGGTTGATCTCCAGCTGCGCCGGGCCTTCCTCGTGGATCAGCGTATCGATCTCGAGGCCCTGCTTTTCCGAGAAGTGATAGATATCGTCGATCAGCTCGTCGAACTCGTTGATGCCGGCGATGGAATAGCTCTGCCCGCCGACAATGGAGCGGCCGGACCGGCCCTTCGGCGGATGCAGCGGATAATCCGGGTCGTCATTCATGGCGACGAGGTAGAATTCGATTTCCGGCGCGACGACCGGCTTCCAGCCCTTTTCCGTATAAAGCGACAGCACGTTCTTCAGCACGTTGCGCGGCGTATAGGGGACGAAATTGCCTTCCGCATCCACGACGTCGCAGATCACCTGCGCGGTCGGGTCGCTCTCCCACGGCACGACGGAGAGCGTGGAAAGATCAGGCACCAGCTTCAGGTCACTGTCGCGCGGCTCGTAACGGAAATTAGCGGTCTCATCAGGATATTCGCCTGATATCGTATGGCGGTAGAGCGCGGAGGGCAGGGCAAGCGAGGTGTCGCCCGTGAACTTTGCCGTCGGCATCATCTTGCCGCGCGCAACGCCGGCAAGATCGGGGGTGATGCATTCTATGTCTTCGATACCGCGCGCCCTCAGCCATTGCGCGGCTTCGCGCCAGGAGGAAACGCCACGGGTGGAGGAGAGGTCGAGGGGAGGTGTCTTTGCCATGGTTGCCTGTTTCTTCGGGCGGAGCATGGTTTTCTTCGGGGGCATGTATCACCGGGTCTGTGTTTCTGGTGGAGCCATCATAACCGTAGTTTGGCAATTGGCGAGGGGGAAAGCGCCATTGACAAGCGGCGGCACTTCGAAAAGAGGAAAGGAAACGGATCGGATGGAATGATGACAGAGAAATGTGACGTGCTGATTTTGGGGGCGGGCGCCGCCGGCATGATGTGCGCCATCCGCGCCGGCCAGCGCGGCCGCTCCGTCATAATTCTCGACCATGCGAAGGCGCCGGGCGAAAAGATCCGCATCTCCGGCGGCGGCCGCTGCAACTTCACCAATATCCATGCCGGGCCGAAGAATTATCTCTCCGCCAATCCGCATTTCGCCAAATCCGCTCTAGCCCGTTATACGCCGCGCGATTTCATTGCCCTTGTCGAAAAACACCGCATCGCCTGGCATGAAAAGACGCTCGGCCAGCTTTTCTGTGACGACAGCGCCAAGGATATCATCCGCATGCTGCTTGGCGAAATGCAGGCAGTCAATGCGAAGCTGCGGCTCGAAACGTCAGTCTCGGCCGTCACCCATGACGGCGGGCGGTTTCGCGTCACGACATCAGGCGGCGTCATCGAGGCGGAAAGCGTCGTTGTGGCGACGGGCGGTAAGTCGATCCCGAAAATGGGCGCGACCGGTTTCGCCTACCAGATCGCCGAGCAATTCGGCCTCAAGCTTATCGAGACGCGTCCCGGTCTCGTGCCGCTGACGCTCGATCCCACTTTGCTGGAAAAGCTGAGCCCGCTTGCCGGCGTCGCGGTTCCGGCTGAGGTTTCCCATGGCAAGACCTCGTTTGAGGAAGCGCTGCTCTTCACCCATCGCGGTTTGAGCGGACCCTCGATCCTGCAAATCTCATCCTACTGGCGCGAGGGTGATGTGGTCCGCCTGAAGCTTGAGCCGCATCGCGATATAGCCGCGCTTCTGAAGCAGGCGAAACAGAAGAACGGTCGGCAGTCACCCCAGACCGCTTTGTCGGAAATCCTGCCGAAGCGTCTTGCCCAGCATGTCGTCGAACAATCCGGCCTCACCGGCCATCTGGCCGATATGTCGGACAAGGTGCTGGCGAAGCTTGCGGGCGAGGTGCAGGACTGGCAGGTCAAGCCCGCCGGTTCCGAAGGTTACCGCACGGCGGAAGTCACGCTTGGCGGTGTGGACACGACCGGCCTCGATTCCCGCAGCATGGCGGCAAAATCCGTGGCGGGGCTTTATTTCATCGGCGAATGTGTTGATGTGACCGGCTGGCTCGGCGGTTATAATTTCCAGTGGGCCTGGGCTTCCGGGCAGGCAGCAGGCGAATTCGCGTGAGATAGTCTGAGGTTTTTGAAGCGCTTGCACTTGTCTCCTCCGTCATACCGGCCTTGAGCCGGTATCCAGTCAGCTCAAGTCCCTGGGCTGAAAAGACTCTCTCGCCGCAAAGACGTGCGTCGGCTAGACCCCGGATCTAGTCCGGGGTGACGGTGTGCGGATGCCACCTGTTTGCCAAAATCCTTGGCTGAGTTTGTTATCCGCCTTTGCCCTTTTAACAATCTGTTAACGGGCGCGGAGTCATCCTGACCGAATGCCAGCAAAGCCGGATCGCCCTATGATCCCGCTGCACATGAAGTCATGCTGGACGCCTTGAGAGGGCATGGGTCGGTTGAGTTTTTAGTCAGGAGCCCGCGCATGAACAGAACAGCACATCGCCGCCCTCGCGCCATTGCCATCGTCCGCGTCGAAAGCGAGAGCAGGCAGTTGGTCTTTCGCCTGACTGCAATCGCAGCCGGTGCTCTGGCTGCCCTGATCGCTCTTTTTTATTGAAGCCCGGCGTCTCGCTCTTATCATTCCCGCAATCGCGCTGAAAAACCGCGACAGACGTGATGCCTCTGCCATGTCCGTATAGAATTTGTCTTCCTGCAGGACGGCTTCCCGCCGCGTGCGCGGTTTTAGATTTTCAATGATAGTCTGTGCTGCATAAAACGCGTGCAGATCGTCCATCTCGCTCTCCTTGTTACGGAAGGCCATGATGCACGCCGTTTTTTGTTTTATCTGCGTAAGAAAATGCGCTACGTTTTTCACTGATGAAAAATGTCACCTGGGATTCCTACCAGCTTTTTCTAGATGTGTCACGCAGCGGCGGCCTGACCGGGGCCGCGGCGATAACGGGTTTGAGCCCCGCGACCATCGGACGGCGCATGGTCGAGCTGGAGGAACGCGTCGGCAAGCCTCTCTTCCTGCGCAGCCAGACGGGATATACGCTTACGGCGGATGGCCGTGCGCTGTTCGACCGCCTTCAGGCAATGGAACAGGCGGCGAAGGATATCGAGGGATGGCAAAAGGCCTCGTCGGCCTCATCTGTCGTACGCATTGCCGTCGGCACCTGGAATGCCTGGCTGATGGCGGCCAATTTCTCCGCCATCTGCACGGATCGCGACGATTTCCGCATCGATCTTTTCATCGCCGAACAGCGGGCCTCTCTGGCACATCGCGAAAACGATATCGGCATTCGCGCCTTCGAGCCGCAGGAGCGCAACCTTGCCGCCATCAAAACGGGGGAGGTGGCCTATGCGCCCTACCGGCTGCGCAACGCCGCCACCTCCGTTTCAGACCGGTGGCTGGCAGTAGCGGAGGAAAACGCCATTTCCTCCTATCTGCGCTGGCCGCGTGAAAACCGGCGGGACAATATTGTGGTGACCGTCAGCCGGCCGACGGCGCTTCTCGATCTGGCACTGGCGGGCGCAGGGGTCGCCGTGCTGCCGTGTTTCGTGGGCGATGCCGATGCGCGGCTGATGCGGGAGGGCGATGAGATCGAGCCGCTCCGCCACAATCAATGGATCGTCATGAACAATGACGATCGCCACCGCCGCGATATCAGGACGGTGGCGGATCGGATGACCCGTCTGATCAAGGGGCATTCCGATCTTTATGCCGGGCGCAAGAGCCGCCCGGCATAAAAGAAAGGCTGTCGCTTCAGGCGGCGTCACGCCCTTGCGCGACGATGACGGGAATCAGAAGATCTCCCCAGTTGCCGCCGCCGCCATGGTGGCGGGCCGAGCGGACCAGCTCGACGGAAACACCGGCTTCGACGGCTTTCATGACGGCCTGGTTGAGGCGGTGCAGATCATTGGCCAGCATGCGGATGGCGGCCTGCTGCTCCTGCGTCATGGCGGAGGACTGCTCCTCGGCGCGTTCCTTGACGTGGGTCTTGATGGGGTTGTGGGCATTCATGGCATTTCTCCTCTCATTATTGGTTGGGGTTCTTGATCCGGTTTGCAAGCCCTTCCCGCGGCCGGGAAGGGCGTTTTTTGCAGGTTTATTCGGCCGCCGGGCGGAACTGGTCGTGCTCGGTGGATTCCTTCATGGCTGTCGTCGAAGACGTGCCGCCGGAGATTGCGAGCGACACGGCGTCGAAATAGCCGGTGCCGACTTCGCGCTGGTGTTTGGTGGCGGTGTAACCATTGGCCTCGGCTGCGAATTCCGCTTCCTGAAGCTCGGAATAAGCCGCCATCTGCCGGTCCTTGTAACCGCGCGCCAGTTCGAACATGCCGAAATTCAGCTGGTGGAAACCGGCGAGCGTAATGAACTGGAATTTGTAGCCCATTGCGCCCAGTTCCCGCTGGAACTTGGCAATCGTCGCGTCGTCGAGGTTCTTTTTCCAGTTGAACGACGGCGAGCAATTGTAGGCGAGCTTCTTGCCGGGATGCACCTTGTGCACGCCTTCCGCAAACCTGCGCGCCTGCTCGAGATCCGGCTTTGATGTCTCGCACCAGATCAGGTCGCAATAGGGTGCATAGGCCACCGCGCGGGCTATACAGGGCTCAAGACCGTTCTTGACCTGATAAAAGCCCTCGACGGTGCGGCCGGCATCGTAATCCACGAAGGGACGGTCGCGCTCATCGATATCGGAGGTCAGAAGCTTGGCGGCCTCCGCATCCGTGCGGGCGATGACCAGCGTTGGCACACCCATGACGTCAGCCGCAAGCCGCGCCGCCGTGAGGTTGCGGATATGCGCCGCCGTCGGGATCAGGACCTTGCCGCCGAGATGACCGCACTTCTTTTCCGATGCCAGCTGGTCTTCATAGTGAACACCCGCAGCACCTGCCTCGATGAAGGCCTTCATGATCTCGAAAGCGTTGAGCGGCCCGCCGAAACCGGCCTCCGCATCGGCAACGATCGGCGCGAACCAGGTATCGACCGAAAGGCCCTTGCCCTCCGCCGTCTCGATCTGGTCGGCGCGCTGCAGGGTGCGGTTGATGCGCTTTGCAAGCTCCGGCGCCGCATTGGCGGGATAAAGCGACTGGTCCGGATACATGGCCGACGCCGTATTGGCATCCGCCGCAACCTGCCAGCCCGAGAGATAGATCGCCTTCAGCCCGGCGCGAACCATCTGCATGGCCTGGTTGCCGGAAAGCGCGCCGAGCGCATTGACGAAATTTTCCTCGTCGATCAGCTTCCACAGCCGGTTCGCGCCCATTTCGGCCAGCGAATGGCGGATTTCGACGGAGCCGCGCAGCCGCTCCACATCCGCGGCGGTGTAAGTGCGCTCGATGCCGTCGAAGCGTCCCTGCGGTGCACCCGGAACAAGTTTGTAAAAATCCGTCATACTTCTCTCTCCCTTGACAAATGCCGTTTCGGAAACGTGCTGCCTTCAACTTTGTGAAGCGCCGTTCGATGTGACTACATTTACATTTTTGGCGATTTGAGCGCCAGAACAAACATAAAAACAGTGACTTGAAAGAGGTTATCCTGTAGGATGCATGACAGGGTGGAGCTGTAAAATTGTAAATTTTGTAAAATCTATTCACCCCGAGAGTTTGTAACAGGCTTGTATGAGTCGTCGGGATGGAGAGGCAAGACGGTGTCGGAAAACAAGATTTTTGCAGGCCCGCGCGTGCGCCGCATTCGCAATGGTCTGGGGCTGACGCAGACGGCCATGGCCGAGGCGCTGGCGATTTCGCCGTCTTATCTCAATCTCATCGAGCGCAACCAGCGACCGCTGACCGTGCAGCTGCTTTTGAAGCTCGCCTCTGTCTATAAGGTCGATCTTGATGATCTGCAGGGCGAAAGCGCCGGTTCCGCCGGGCAGCTGCGTGAAGTCTTCGCCGATCCGCTGCTTTCCGGTGAGGTGCCGTCGCCGCAGGAGCTGATCGAGGTCGCAGATGCGGCGCCCAATGCGGCAAGCGGTGTCCTCAAGCTTTACCGGGCCTACCGGGAACAGGCGCAGCGCCTTTCCGACCTTTCCGATCTTCTGGCGCGGGAAGGGCACGAAACGGCGCTCTCCTCCACCCGCCTGCCGATCGACGAGGTGCGGCATGTCTTTGAAAACCGGTCGGCCTATTTCCACGCCATCGATGCGGCGGCGGAAGAACTCCATAAACAATTGGCGGCGGGCGATGATCTCGCCTCCGGGCTGAGGGCATGGCTGCAGAAAAACCACGGTATCGTGGTCAGAACCTTGCCTGTACACGCCATGCCGAACCTCAGGAGGCGTTATGACCGCCATTCGATGCGGCTGTTTTTATCCGAGCGCCTGTCGCAGCCGGATCAGCTGAGGGAAATGGCCATGGAGACCTGTCTTCTGGCCCTTCGCGAAGAGATAGGCGCGGAGCTTGACGGGCTTGGTTTGAAAGGGGAGGAGGCAAAGCGCATCGCCCGCTTCGAGCTGGCGCGTTATGCCGCCCATGCCCTGATGATGCCTTATGGCGCATTCCTTGCTGCCGCCCAGCGCGCGAAATACGATCTTGATGTTTTGCGGTCGCGCTTCAACGTGTCGTTCGAGCAGGCCGCCAATCGCCTCGTCAGCCTGCAACGGCCAACGGCTGCGGCAATACCGTTTTTCCTGATGGAGATCGACAATGCCGGCAACCGGTTCCGCCTCGCAGGGGCCGGTGGTTTTCCGAGGGCGCGGTTCGGCGGCCTCTGTCCGCGGCTTAATATCCATGCCGCCTTCGCCCAGCCGGGGCAGGTGCTGGTGGAGGCGGTGGAGATGCCTGACGGTGATGCCTTCCTCACGGTTTCGCGCACACTGGAAGGCCCGCAGGCGGGTTTCGGCGAGAGGGTGCGGCGAACGGCCGTGCTTGTCGGTTGCGATCTCGCTCAGGCGGGAGAGACGGTCTATGGCCCAGCCGCCTCGGGTGCGTCGCCCGTTGCCGTCGGCCCCTCGTGCCGGCTGTGCGAAAGGCAGGGCTGTCTGTCGCGCGCCGAAGCGCCGCTGACACGGCCGCTGGGGCTGGATGAAATGGTGACCGGCCTTAGTGTTTTCGACTTCCAGTAGGTGTTTCCATCCGCTTTTTTGCGGCCGGAACACATTTGGTTGAAAATGCTGTGCTGCACATTTCCCGCTTGCTCCCTTTTGTTTTCCTTTCTAGTCTCTCCAAAAAAAGGGGATCACGCTTCCACCGTGAGGATGCGTTAACAGGAGACATCATGAAAAACCGTTCTCTCCGTCTGACCTTGGCTCTCACCACCGCGCTCGTTGCAGCAGGCTCGGCAATGGCCCAGGAGAAGGTCGTCCACGTCTATAACTGGTCGGATTATATCGACGAATCGATCCTTACCGATTTCACCAAGGAAACCGGTATCAAGGTCGTCTATGACGTGTTCGACAGCAACGAACTTGTGGAAACCAAGCTTCTGGCCGGCAGCTCCGGTTATGATGTCGTGGTGCCGACCGGCCCCTTCCTTGCCCGCCAGATCAATGCCGGCGTGTTCCAGAAACTCGACAAGTCCAAGTTGCCGAATCTGAAGAACCTGTGGCCCGAGGTCTCCGAGCGTCTGGCGAAATACGACCCCGGCAACGAATATGCCGTGAACTACATGTGGGGCACCACCGGCATCGGTTATAACGTCGCGAAGGTGAAGGCAGCGCTTGGCGATGTTCCCGTCGATAGCTGGGATATTCTCTTCAAGCCGGAAAATGCCGAAAAGTTGAAATCCTGCGGTATCAATATTCTCGATGCGTCGGACGAAACCTTCGCCATCGCCATGAATTATCTCGGCAAGAATCCCGACAGCAAGGAAACGGCCGACCTGGAAGCCGGCGGCGAGGTCTATTCGAAGATCCGTCCTTTCGTGAAGACCTTCAACTCCTCCGCCTATATCGACGAACTCGCGAATGGCGACAGCTGCATCACCATCGGCTGGTCGGGTGACATCCTCCAGGCGAAGAGCCGTGCCGAGGAAGCCAAGAACGGCGTCGAGGTGAACTACATCATCCCGAAGGAAGGCACCTATATGTGGTTCGACAACCTTGCCATCCCCGCGGATGCCAAGAATGTCGAGGAAGCCCACACCTTCATCAACTATCTGATGCGGCCGGAAGTCATCGCCAAGGCGTCCAACTACGTTCAGTATGCCAATGGCAACCTCGCTTCGCAGGCGTTGATGGATGAGTCCGTCGCCAAGAACCCGGCGGTCTATCCCAATGCGGAGACGATGAAGAAGCTCTTCACCATCTCGCCCTACGGACCGAAGGAACAGCGTGTGCTGAACCGCGTCTGGACGCAGATTAAGACCGGCAGCTAAGACCTCCGCCCGCTGGTTGAGGAACGGCCGGCGGGCCTGTTTCTCAAATCCTTTGCCGGCAGGTCCCACGACCTGCCGGTGTCGCCCGCCCCGAAGCATCGTTCGAAAGACCAACGGGATTTGAGGGTAGGGTGAATGGCGAAAACTCTGGGGCCGGTCAAACGCAAATTTAGCCCTTGGGACAATCCCGATGCGGTGCCCTTCATCCGCTTTGAAAACGTCACCAAACGTTTTGGCGATTTTGTCGCCGTCAATAATCTGACGCTCGATATTTACGAGCGCGAGTTCTTCTCGCTGCTTGGTCCCTCCGGCTGCGGCAAGACCACGCTGATGCGCATGCTCGCCGGTTTCGAGGAACCGACCGAGGGCCGCATCCTGCTGCAGGGCAAGGATATTTCCGGCGTTCCGCCCTATAAGCGCCCCACCAACATGATGTTCCAGTCCTATGCGCTTTTCCCGCATATGTCGGTGGAAAAGAACGTCGCTTTCGGTCTGGAGCAGGATGGTCTGCCCAAGGCGGACGTCGCCGCCCGCGTCGAGGAAATGCTGCGCCTCGTCAAGCTCACGGAATTCGCCAAGCGCAAGCCCAGCCAGCTTTCCGGCGGCCAGCGCCAGCGCGTGGCGCTCGCGCGTTCGCTTGCCAAGCGGCCGAAGGTGCTTCTTCTCGATGAGCCTCTCGGCGCGCTCGACAAGAAGCTGCGCGAAGAAACGCAGTTCGAGCTGATGGACATCCAGACCAATCTCGGCCTCACCTTCCTCATCGTCACCCATGATCAGGAAGAGGCGATGACCGTGTCGGACCGCATCGCGGTCATGGACAAGGGCAACGTCGTGCAGGTGGCGACACCAGCCGAGATCTATGAGGCGCCGAACAGCCGCTACGTGGCTGACTTCATCGGCGACATCAATATTTTCGACGCGAAGGTCGTCGCCAATGCTTCGGATCCCGGCAAGCCTGGCCTGGTGACGCTGGATTGCGAAGGGCTGAAAGTGGCGGTGGAGCAGGAATGTGCTGCCGCGACCGGCAGTCAGGTCGCTTACGCCATCCGCCCGGAAAAGGTTCGCATCTCGCTAGACCAGCCCGCCGACAGCAGCGTCAACTCCGCCTATGGCGAGGTCTGGGATATCGGTTATCTCGGCGACTTCTCGGTCTTCATCGTCAAGCTTGCCGATGGCCGCGTCATCCGCGCCGCGCAAGCGAACGTCTCGCGTCTCGTGGATCGTCCGATCACCTTCGGCGACATGGTGTGGTTGAACTGGAGGCCGGATTCCGGCCTTGTCCTGACGCGCTGAGGGAGGCTTTCATGGCGATCACCACTCCCGAAAACCGGCAAAGCCCCTGGCGCTGGCTGGTCGTCGCGGTTCCCTATTTCTGGCTGCTGCTGTTTTTCGCAGCACCCTTCTTAATCATCTTCAAGATCTCGCTGTCGGATACGGCGATCTCCATGCCGCCCTATACGCCGGTCTTCGAAGGGTTTTCGAAGCTCGGCGAATTCTTTTCGCAGCTGGATTTCGAAAATTACCTGTTCCTGACGGAAGACCCGCTCTACATCGACGCCTATCTGTCGTCGCTGCGCATCGCCTTCATCTCCACCTTCCTGCTGCTGCTGATCGGTTATCCCATGGCGCTGGCGATGGCGCGCGCACCGTCATCCATTCGCCCGACGCTGGTGATGCTGGTGATCCTGCCGTTCTGGACTTCGTTCCTGATCCGCGTTTACGCCTGGATCGGCATTCTGAAGCCCGAAGGCCTGCTGACGGTGCTGTTCCAGTCGATCGGCCTTCTGGGGCCGGACCAGCAGGTCAATATCTTCCGCACCGAGACGGCGATCTTCATCGGCATTGTTTATTCCTATCTGCCCTTCATGGTGCTGCCGCTTTATTCGGCGCTGGAAAAGCTCGACAATACACTCCTCGAAGCTGCTGCCGATCTTGGTTGCCCGCCATGGAAGGCCTTCTGGAAGATCACGTTTCCGCTCTCCCTGCCGGGCGTCGTAGCCGGGTCGATGATCTGCTTCATCCCGATAACGGGCGAGTTCGTCATCCCCGATCTCCTGGGTGGCGCGCAGACGCTGATGATCGGCAAGACGCTGTGGACGGAATTCTTCGGCAACCGCGACTGGCCTTTGGCATCCGCCGTCGCCGTGCTGCTTCTGCTGTTGCTGGTGGTGCCCATCGCCATCTTCCAGAACCAGCAGAAGAAGGTGGGGTGAGGCCATGAAGCGCGGAAAATTCGACATCACCGTCCTCACCCTCGGTTTTGCCTTTCTTTATATCCCGATCATCATCCTGATCGTTTATTCCTTCAACGCCTCCAAGCTGGTCACCGTCTGGGGCGGCTTTTCGCTGCAATGGTATCGCTCCATGTGGTCGAACCAGGGGCTGATGGATGCTGCCTGGGTGACGCTGCGCGTCGGTATCCTCAGCGCCACCATCGGCACCATCCTCGGCACTCTGGCGGCGCTGTCGCTCACCCGCTTTGTCCGCTTCCCGGGTCGGGTACTGTTTTCCGGCATGATCTATGCGCCGCTCGTCATGCCGGAGGTGATTACCGGCCTGTCGCTGCTGCTGCTCTTCGTGGCGGTCGGGGTGGATCGCGGTTTCTGGACCGTGGTCATTGCGCACACCACCTTCACCATGTGTTACGTGGCGATCGTCGTGCAGTCGCGCCTTTTGACCTTCGACCGCAGTCTGGAGGAGGCGGCGCTCGATCTCGGTTGCCCGCCGGTCAAGACCTTCTTCCGCATCACCCTGCCGCTGATCTTTCCCGCCGTCATCGCCGGCTGGATGCTGGCCTTCACCCTGTCGCTCGATGATCTTGTCATCGCCAGCTTCGCCACCGGTCCCGGTGCGACGACGCTGCCGATCAAGATCTATTCGCAGGTACGCCTTGGCGTGACGCCGGAAATCAACGCCATCTGCACGATCCTCATCGGGCTCGTAACCATCGGCGTTATCGTTGCCTCCATCGCATCCAAACGCACGGAGTTGCAGCGGATGCGGGATGAACACGCCGCCGCCCGACACTGATCAAACGGACCGCTTTGATTTTCTCGCGTTACTGTTGAAATCGCGATTAATTCAGGAACTTTTAATTTAGTTTCGGCGCTTTACGGTCTCAGAATAGGAATTTTCGTCGGTAATTGCTCGATTTTGGTTTTAACCGCTTGTTAATAGGAGTTGGCGGAAAGTAAACCCAACGCAGGGCTGTCAAATTTCTGATGGCCGGGATTGATAATTTCCATATCGCGAGATTGTCCCCCTTTCTCTCGTTGAAAAAAGCACAACTAATACAGGCGGTCGCAAGGCCGCCTTTCTTTTTGCCGCGACGGCCGATGCCATTCAGCGATTTTCCGGATGATCCATCGATTTCGAGACCAGCAGCACAGGAACAAGCCCGGCGATAATGATGATGATCGCCGGTACGGCAGCATCCTGCACCTTTGAGCGGGATGCATCCTCATAGACCAGCGTTGCCAGCGTGTTGAAACCGAAAGGCCGGAGCAGGATGGTGGCCGGCAGTTCCTTCATGGATTCGATCAGGACCAGAAGAAAAGCAGTCAGCGCCGCCGGCCGCATGTTCGGCAACAGCACCTTGAACAGCGTCTGTGCCCGGTTGCGCCCAAGCGTTCGCGAGGCCATGTCGATATGCGGCGAGAGCTTCTGGAAACCGGCATCGAGCGTGCCTTCCGCCATGGTCATGAAGCGCACGGCATGGGCATAGATGATGGCGAAGGCGGTGCCTGATAGCAGCAAGCCGCTGGAAAAGCCGAAATGGGAACGGATGAACCCGTCGACGCCATTATCGAGGCTGGCCAGCGGAATGAGCACGCCAATGGCGAGCACGGTTCCCGGCACGCCATATCCCATGGAGCCGAAGCGGGCGGCGACCTTGGAGGTACGCGAGCGCTCGGTGCGGATGGCATAGGAAAACACAAAAGCGGCAATCAGCGTCACGAAGGCGGCGGAAAGCGAGACTTCGAGACTGTGTCCGAGCGCTTTCAGAAGCTTCGGGGAGAACAGCGCGTCGAGCCTCCTGACGGCATAACCGCCGAGCACGATGACGGGAATGAAAAAGCCGCTCGCCACGGGAACAAAGCAGAACAGGCTTGCGCACCAGCGCCGCCAGCCGGTCAGCGCCTTCAGCCGGTGGCGCTGCGCCATGCTTGTCGCCTTCGGCGCGCCGAAGCGCTGTTTTTCGCGGGCGTTGCGTTCGATGACGATCAGCGCACCGACGATGATGAGGATGACGGCGGCGATCTGGGTCGCATTGGCAAGATTGCCGCGATTGAGCCAGGTCTCGTAAATGGTGAAGGTCAGCGTCTGGACGCCGAGATATTCGACCGCGCCGATATCGTTCAGCGTCTCCATCAAGACCAGCGACAGGCCGATGGCAATCGCCGGCCGCGCCATCGGCAATTGCACGGAGAAGAACACGTTCAGAGGCCTTGCGCCAAGCGTGCGGGCCGCATCAGCCGCAAAACGTCCCTGCATGGAAAAGGCGGCGCGCGCCGAGAGATAGACATAGGGATAGAGTACCGAGCTCAGAACGATGACAGCACCGCCGAGCGAGCGTATATCCGGAAACCAGTAATCGCGGATGCTGTGATAACCGAAGGCCGCGCGAAGGGCGCTCTGCACCGGGCCGGTAAAGTCGAGAAACTCACCGAACGCATAGGCTGCCAGGTAGGACGGAATGGCAAGCGGCAGGACAAGTGCTGCCGACAACAGCCGCCGCAGCGGAAACTCGAATGTAGTGACAAGCCAGGCGCAGGCAATGCCGAAAAATGCCGTCGTCGCGGCCGTCATCCCCAGCAGCATGAAGGTGCGAAAGCCGGCGCGCGGCAGAACATTGGCGAGAAGATGCTGCCACCCCTCCGTGCTGCCGGTCAGCGCCAGCCAGAAGATCGCCAGAATGGGCATGGCGGCAATGGCTGCGACAATGATGGCCGCAATCGGCAATAGCGAAACGCGTTTTGTCGCGGGAAGGGGAGCCGTCATGGGCATGCGAGCCTGCTGTCTTGCAAAAAGCCTTAACCGGCTGATCCTTCAGCCGGCGGCTTTCGCATTGCTACGCCCGCATGACCTCAGTTGGCAAGAACCCGCTGTGACGGAAAGCTGATTTCCACCAGCGTGCCCTCATTCGGCGTTGAGGTGATGGAGAAATTCGCACGGTTGGCGTCCACCATGGCCTTGGTCAGCGGCAGGCCGAGTCCGGTGCCGTCGCCCCGCACACGTTTGCCGGAAGAGGCCACTTGCCGGAACGGCTTCATGGCCTGCTCCAGTTCCGCGCGCGTCATGCCGATGCCGGTATCGCGGATGCGCAGCGACACGCTGCCATTGGCTTCATAGGCTGTGGAAACGACGATCTGGCCGCCTGATGGCGTGAAACGGATGGCGTTCGACAGGATGTTCAGCACGATCTGCTTGATCGAGCGCAGGTCGGCGACGATCTGCGGCACAGATTGCGCAAGGGCCGTGCGGATAATGACACGCTGGTTATTGGCTTGCGGTTGCACCAGCGACACCGCCTCGGCCACCGTCTCGTTCAGCGGCACGGCGATGAAATCCACATCCATCTGCCCGGCCTCGATCTTCGAAATATCGAGGAGATCATTGACGATATCGAGCACATGCCGGCCGGAGCGGCCGATATCGTTGGAATATTCCACATAGCGCGAATGGCCGATAGGCCCGAAGCGTTCAGTCGCCATCATGTCGGCAAAGCCGATGATGGCGTTGAGCGGCGTGCGGATTTCATGGCTGACGCGCGCGAGGAAATCGGTCTTGTGGGCATTGGCGGTTTCCGCCGCGCGCTTGGCGTTGCGCAGTTCCTCTTCCGTGCGCTTCCACTGGGTGATGTCACGAATGACAACGCAATAGCCATGCGAGGATTTAAGCCGGCCAATGGTCATGAACAGCGGCAGGAAGCCGCCGGATGCCTCGCGGCCGATCACTTCGCGGCCATCATTCAGCACGCTCGCGACACCGTTATTGGCAAGGCCGGAAAGATAATCCAGCACGGCGCGCTGGCTCTCATGGGCAAAGAGGGTGACGAAAGGTTTTCCGGCGATTTCACCATTATCATAATTGAACAGCGCGCTGGCGGAACGGTTGAGCGAGCGGATTTCGCCTTCGTCTCCCAGAAGCACCACGCCATCGGTGGCGGTTTCCAGAATGGAGTGCAGTTCCTCCACTTCGCCCTGCAGGAGGGAGAGGCTACCTGCTTCCGCATTTTCGATGTCGCCGGCCGCAATATTTTCGTTGGCGGCCGCAACCGGCGCCTGCTTTTCTTCGAGCGGCACCAGCGACAGCATCAGCGCCTTGGTTTCTTCCCAGCGGATGGATTGCAGCCGCGCCTTGACCGGAATGATGTCGTTTTCGGCGCTGACGACGACCATGCCGCCCTCATTGTCCGGCATGTCCTCCAGATCCTGCCGCTGCAGCAGCGCTTCCAGCCCGCCGACATCTTGCAGTTCAGCGAGAGATCCATAGCCCGTCAACCGCAGGAAATCCGGATTGGCGTGGATCAGCCTGTCGCCGGCATGCACCAGAAGCGCAACGGGCATCTGGTCCAGCGTCTCGGCCGTCAACGCATTTGCGGGGCGAACGGACGGGCTGACCATGGAGGCGGCAATATCGGCAGTCGGCTGCTCGTCAATTGCAGTCTCCTGCTTTTCGTCAGAGCCGCTTTCATCCGCCGCTGCGCGAATGGTCGCGGGCTGCTCGCCACGAACATAGTCCGCAAAAAGATCGTCTTCATCAGCCGGTTCGTTCGTCTTTTCGTCATTTTTCGTATCGAAGGGTGCGCTTTCCGGCGCATCCGCAACGATATCCTGCTGGATATCCTGCCCTGCCGGCTCGGCGGAAATGGTCTCCGCATCTGTGCCCGGGTTTTCCTCCGAAGCAGTATCCGCCGGCGCCAGGGCCCGGCCGATTTCGCGGAAGGCAGCCTGCTCGCCTGCGGTCAGGCCCTCGCGGGAGCGGGAACGGCGCTCCTCCAGATGGACGACCTTGTCGGAATAGGTTGGCTCCAGCGCCGGCGCCACAACAGGTGCCTCGAATTCCGGCGGAGTATAGTCAGCGTGCGGTTCTTCGACAGAGACCGCATCCGATGCGTCGTCTGACGCATCGACGTCCGTTGCCGGGTCCTCATCCTCACCAGAATCGCCGCCTTCGTCGTCATCCTCATCGATAAAGGCCAGCAATTCGTGGCTTTCATCCTCGATAGACGGCTGCGGCAGTGCTTCTGCCGGATCGGCCTCTTCGCCATCGAGGAAGGTAAGGCCCGTGGCATGCGGGTCTTCGGTGGCATCGGCAAGCCGCACGATACCGAAACCGCGGAAACCGTCGAATTCGCGTGAGCGCGTATAGGTGGGCAGGGCGGCGAGATCGATCGGCACCATCAGCGATGTGCCTTCCACCGGCCAATAGATCGTCTTGCCCGACCAGGTGTCGCGACGGCCGAGAAGCTCGCGGATCTTGCCGTCGGGATCGAGATTGAACAGGGCTGCGACATCGGCAAAGCCCATGCCTTCCACGGCTGCAGCCTTCGCGCCCACGGCTTCCGCAAACTCATGCGAGATCGAGCTGAAGCGTCCTTCGGCGTCGATTTTCCAGACGAAACGGGAAGCGCGTGCACCAGCATTGAAGACAAAAGGCTGTGCTTCTTCGCCAGCGCCGTTGTCTGTCTCCTCGGTCTCCGTCGTTATCTCCTCATCCGCCGCAGGAGCAGCTTCTGACGGCGCGGTTTCGACGATTTCATCGTCCGCGGCTGCATTGTCTTCGGCCCGGGCCTCTTCGGCAGGGGCGTCGGCGTCGGCGATTGCTCGCTCGGTTAAGGGAGCCTCTGCTTCATCCTCATCAAGTTCGAAAAGATCGGCGATGTCGTCAGTCATCGCCATATCAGCAGCGGCGTCGGCCTCCTGCGCGGAAAGCTCCGCCGGGGTCTCCGCTCCGATTTCCGGCAATGTCAGAAGGCTGTTCTCATCCTGCTGCGCTGCCACTTCCTCTTCGGGATCGGCCAGCAGTTCCTGCACCTCTTCCACATCTTCGATGCCAGCGACGGCATCGAGCACGGAATCGAAGGAGGCGGCTGTTGCGACAGCAGGCGCGGCCTCCGCAACCGGCAAGGCGGGTTCGGCGGCGGCGGGCGTTTCCTGCGGCTTGTCTTCCGCAAAACCATTAACGGGGTCGAGTGTGCCCAGCGCGGTTTCGACCACGAACATCAGGTTCAGTTCGGGCGACGCGGCGATCTGGCCGGTGGCGGCGGGCAGATAGCCCTTGCCGGTTGGCACCGGCCGCTTGACGAGATGGCCGGACTGGCCGGCTGCCATTTTCACCAGCGTCCGCGCCGTGTGCGGCGTGATACCGAGCGACGAAAAGCCGGGCGAGGCGGCGATAATCTCGTTCTCGCCGTTCAGAACCGCCATATGGATATCGGGA
This sequence comes from Agrobacterium sp. LAD9, assembly GCF_003031125.1. NCBI lineage: Bacteria > Pseudomonadati > Pseudomonadota > Alphaproteobacteria > Hyphomicrobiales > Rhizobiaceae > Agrobacterium > Agrobacterium sp. LAD9. The sequence continues at coordinate 447,450 of NZ_PHGS01000002.1, forward strand.
TCGTCAAAACCTTCGATCATGCGCCGGGCGCATTCTGCCGTGTCGGGTGCGGCCTGATCGGTAAGGGCCGAAAACAGGATGGCCGGCTGACCGGGCTCGGCCTCGATGATTTCCGCGCGCGCGGTGACGGCAAGGCTGCGGAAACCCGATGTGATGCGAATGGTAAACGGCAGGCTGTCGCCCGCTTTGGAAAGCCGCGCCGCCGTGGCCGCCAATTGCCGGAAGGTCACGTCCCGTGGCTTCGGGCCCTGTTCCAGAAAATCATAGACCATCGGCGTGCCGAACAGCGCCGCACCCCGGCCATTGGCCCAAAGGGCATTTTTAAGGTCCAGCGAGAACAGCGCCATGGCCGCGCCACGCCCGAAACCTTCACGCACCCGTTCATGTACTGCGATATCGATAAAGGGATACTGGACGGCGGGCATGTCGAAACCTATTCTGGCACTACCGGACCTTGCGGGCTTTCGGCTTCCTCATGAAGCGCAAAACGTAAACCCGCCGAGGCATCACGTTAACAGAATTTTAAATAACTTCACAGCGCTGCCGGGTCCACCATCTGCGGGATGAATCGCCAAATAGAGTTAACATCAACAGGCCGCTGCGGCTTCTCCATGTCAGCCCGGCCCATTGAAAAGAACTTGCCTTTCGACGCCTTTTTTCGCAAAATTCGAAGAGGCACTTGCAAATGGGGGAAACACCTTTTATGTCACCCCCCGTGACGCCGCTTCGGCGTTTCATGTGCGGTTGTAGCTCAGTTGGTTAGAGCGCAGGTTTGTGGCACCTGAGGTCGGTGGTTCGACCCCACTCAACCGTACCATTCCCCTCTCCCGATAAGTCTATATGTCACAGTGACTTACCGGGAGAGGGGAGTATTTTCTTCCGTCGATGCTGTTCATGCCTGCGGATCCCTGCTGAAGCCCTGACGCCGCGCAGGCTGCTTCCGATTTCCGAAAATCCCCAAAACCATTGCGTGACTGTGTCGTTCCCATGCAGCATGGGTAACGCATGAACCCTGGGCCATACGCAGCCCGGCAAAAACCATTTGGCTAAAATCTCTTGCGCTGGTATTGTCCGCCCAACGAAACCTTATGAAAGCCAGCAGCATAGCGTCTACGCTTGTGCGCGGCGAAATGGACAAGACAGTGATCGACCCCGGAAACGGCCCAAAGCCGTCGGAACAAGGGGCGTCGGTGGCGAACAAAGGGAAAGCGAAGCGATCCCGTCGTGGCAAGAAACACAAGCGTGACGGTCAGCCCCGTGACGCTGTTGTGCTGTCGCATGATGTTGCCGCGGATGTTCCGGCCGGTTCCTCCTACGTATCGGCTCTCGAGCCGGATGCCGAGCCGCGCAAGAGAAAGCGCCGCAGGCGCTCCCGCGGCAAGGGTACGTCTCAACAGGCTGCCCCAGCTTCCAGCGCGCAGACGCAGGCTCCAGCCGCAACAGATGCGGCCAATCCATCCTCCGTGCCGCCGGGCGGCGGGCGAAAGTCGCGCCACCGCAAGCGTGGGCATCGCGATCCGCGCGGCCGTGATCCACAGGGTCGTCCGCTGGTTCCTACCCATGCGCCGAAACATGTCGGCAAGCAGAATGGCCGGGCCAACGGGGCTGGACAGGAACCGCACCGGCAATCCGAAATATTCGCCCGCCACGCAGGCCGCCAGCACGAGCATGGCCAGGAGCCGCCGGCGGATATGTATGCCGCGCTCGATCTCGGCACCAATAATTGCCGCCTTCTGATCGCGCAGCCGACGCGGCCCGGTCAGTTCCGGGTCGTCGATGCCTTTTCGCGTATCGTCCGGCTGGGTGAGGGGCTGGTGTCGAGTGGGCGGCTGTCCGATGATGCCATGGATCGTGCTGTCGAGGCGCTGAAAGTCTGCTCCGCGAAACTCTCGGGCCGCCCGATCAGGCGCATGCGTCTCATCGCCACCGAGGCCTGCCGCGCTGCGTCGAATGGCGAAGAGTTTCTGGCGCGTGTCACGCGGGAAACGGGACTGAAGCTTGAAATCATCAGCCGCGAGACGGAAGCCCGCCTTGCGGTGTCTGGCTGCGCCTCGCTCGTCGGGCGTGAAGCACGCTCCGTCGTGCTGTTCGATATCGGTGGCGGATCCTCGGAAATCGCCGTTATCAAGGTCGGGGAAAATCGCTCGAACCGGCTCGCCAATCACATCACCCACTGGACCTCGCTGCCGGTTGGCGTCGTCACGCTTTCGGAACGTCACGGCGGCCGTGATGTGACGCCGGATGTCTTTGCCGCCATGGTGCGGGAAGTCGAAGGGTTGCTCGATGCCTTCCATTGCCCGCCTCTGGCGCCGCAGATGCATCACGAGGATTTTCACCTGATCGGAACGTCGGGCACGGTGACGACGCTTGCCGGCGTCCATCTCGATCTGCCACGATACGATCGTCGGAAGGTGGATGGTCTCTGGCTTTCCGATGCCGAGGTGACGGCGATGCAGGACAAGCTGCTGGCCTGGGATTTTGCCGGCCGCGCCGCCAATGCCTGCATCGGGCCTGACAGGGCGGATCTGGTTCTGGCCGGCTGCGCCATTCTCGAGGCCATTCGCCGCCGCTGGCCGGCGCGGCGTATGCGAGTGGCCGATCGCGGTCTGCGCGAAGGCCTGTTGACGGATATGATGGCGGATGACGGCGCATGGCGGCGTAACCGCATAAGGCGCATGCAGATGACACGGCAGGACAGGACGGAAGGTTTGACATGAGCAAGGCGCCGACAAGCACCAATCGCACCGGCCGAAAGATCGGCCAGAAGGTCAAGAAGACCAAGCTCAAGGCCTCATCGCGCCGTTGGCTTGAACGTCATATCAATGACCCCTATGTGCAGCGCGCCAAGCTTGAAGGCTATCGCGCCCGCGCCGCCTTCAAGCTGCTGGAAATCAACGACAAGCATCAGATATTGAAGGGCGCGACCCGCATCATCGACCTTGGTGCGGCACCCGGAAGCTGGTCGCAGATCGCTTCGAAGGTGACGGATTCCACCGAGGACGATATCCGCGTCGCGGCGATCGATTTTCTCGAAATCGATCCCATTCCCGGCGTAAAAATCCTGCAGCTCGACTTCCTTGATCCGACAGCACCCGAAAAGCTGATGGAGGCCGTTGGCGGCACGCCTGATCTGGTATTGTCGGATATGGCGGCGCCCACCACCGGGCACCAGAAGACCGACCATATCCGCACCATGCATCTGTGCGAAGTCGCGGCCGATTTCGCCGTTCAGGTGCTGGCGGAAGGCGGCCATTTCCTTGCCAAGACCTTCCAGGGCGGCACGGAAAAGCAGTTGCTGGACATGCTGAAGAAGAACTTCAAGCAGGTGTTGCACGTCAAGCCGGCGTCCTCACGCTCGGAATCGGTGGAAATGTTCCTGCTTGCCAAGCACTTCAAGGGCCGCAAGAACGAGCCGGCTGACGCATCCGAAGCCGACGAGGCGGCGGAAGACTGATCACTCCGCCGGTTGCGAGACCTTGCCGCGGTGGCCGGAGACGGCCGCCCCGGCATTGCCGTCCATGCGGATGATCGGCACGATGGCGAACAGCGATACCAGCGCCACGATGGTGAAGGCGACGTGGAAATCGGCAAGCTGCAGATGCGAGCCTGATATCATGCTGCTGACTTCCAGAATGGAGGCGGCGAAAGCCACGCCCAGCGCCAGGCTGATCTGCTGCAGTACTGACGCCATCGAGGTCGCCTGACTGGCCTGGCTGTCCTCGATATCGGAATAGCTGAGCGCGTTCGACCCGGTGAAAAAGAAGGAACGGGCAAACCCCGCCGTGACAAGGAAGATCATGATCAGCGGATAGGGCGTTTCCGGCGTGAAGAAGCTGTTGGCAAGCGTTGTGAAGGCGCCGACGATGCCGGCCCCAATCAGCGTTGATCGGAAGCCTGTCGCCGCAAAGACCCGCTTGGCCATGAATTTCGTGGTGATCGCACCGATCGCGCCTGCAAAGGTGATCATGCCTGACTGGAACGGGTTCAACCCGAAACCGATCTGCAGCATCAGTGGCATCAGGAAGGGAATGGCGCCCGTGGAAATGCGGAAAACGGTGCCGCCGACGGAAGCCGCCCGGAAGGTCGCGTTCTGGAATATGCGGAAATCCAGAATGGGGGCAGGGTGGCGTGCGGCGTGGCGCATGTAAAGAAAACCGCAGATGAAACCGATGATCGTCGAGGCGATGCCGATGGCGGGCGGCAGGGCCGGAAGGCTGACGACCGACAGACCGAATACGACGCCGGAGGCGGCGATGCCTGAGAGCACGAACCCTTTGCCGTCCATCGGCGGTGGGTTGGTGGTTTCGATTTCCGGCAGGAAGATCGTCGAGAGCCAGATGCCGATGACGCCGATGGGGACGTTGATGAGGAAAATCCAGTGCCATGAAAAATAGGTGGTGATGAAGCCGCCGATGGGCGGGCCGGTCAGCGGTCCCACAAGTCCAGGTATCGTCAGCAGCGCCATGGCAGAGACGAGCTCGCTGCGCTTGGTCGTGCGCAGCAGCACGAGGCGGCCGACGGGCGTCATCATCGCACCGCCCATGCCCTGCAGGAAACGCGAAAGCACGAATTCGAACACCGACGAGGACACCGCGCAGCAGATCGACCCCACGACAAAGACGCCGATGGCGAAACGGAAGATTTTCTTCGCGCCGTATTTGTCGGCCATCCAGCCGCTGATGGGAATGAAGATCGCCAGCGCCACCATATAGGCGGTCAGCGCGAGCTTGAGCGTGATCGGCCCAACATTAAGGTCGGCTGCAATCGCCGGAAGCGAGGTGGCGATGACGGTGGAGTCCATTTGCTCCATGAAGAGAGCGACTGCCAGGATGAGGGGAATAATGCGGTTCATGAGGCTGCCTGCGGCTTTCCGCTGCGACAAAGGATATCGCCGTTCCTCCTACGCCTGATGAGCGGGCTTGCCAACACGTTAATTATCAATTTCTCAAGTTCCGATCAAACCTGCGTGAGGCCGGTTTTCTTGCAACTTTCTCGCTCTATTGTCCGTTCGGTGAGTTCAGTTGGCGATCACGGCCAGTTGGCGATATCGGGAGAAAGATGATGACCCAATCCTTGAGCATGAGCAGACGCGGCCTCATCGGTGCGGCCGGTGCAAGCGTTCTCGGCGCGCCGCTTTTGATGGCGCGCAGCGCAAATGCCCAGACCAACCAGCCGCAGACCTCCATGGAGATCAAACACGCCATGCCGCCGGAAACCAACCGCTTCAAGCTCGGCAATTTCGAAGTGCTCGTGGTGAAGGACGGCTCACGCGCCGCACCCAATCCCGGCGAGACCTTCGGCACGGATCAGTCTGCGGAAACGGTCGGCAAATTGCTGGAAGACAATTTTCTGCCGAAGGACCAGTTCGTCAATTCCTTCTCGCCGGTTCTCATCAATACAGGCACGGACCTCGTGCTGTTCGACACCGGTTTTGGTGAGGCCGGTCGCGGCGCCGGCAACGGCCGCCTGACCGAGGGCATGGCGGCGGCCGGTTATTCGCCAGAGGATGTAACCGTGGTGGTGCTGACCCATATGCATGGCGACCACATAGGCGGGCTGATGGAAAAGGGCGCGCCTGCGTTCTCCAAGGCGCGTTATGTTTTCGGCCAGGCGGAATATGATTTCTGGGCGGACGAGAAGCGGGTGGGAACACCGGCCGAGGGCGGCCATAAGGGTGTTCTGGCCAGCGTCAAGCCGCTGGCGGAAAAGGCGACCTTCATCGGTGATGGTGGCAATGTCGTGTCCGGCATCACCGGCATTGCAGCTTTCGGTCATTCGCCTGGCCATATGATCTTCCGTGTCGAATCGGAAGGCAAGCAGCTGATCCTGACGGCGGACACGGCCAATCATTTCGTCCTGTCGCTGCAAAGGCCGGACTGGGAGGTCAAGTTCGACATGGACAAGGCGGCGGCGGCCGCGACCCGCAAGAAAGTCTATGACATGATCGCTACCGACCGGCTGCCCTTCCTTGGGTATCACATGCCTTTTCCGGCTGTCGGTTACGCGGAAAAGCTGGATACGGGTTACCGTTTCGTGCCGAAATCCTATCAGTTCGATATCTGATATCTGCTGCAATGCAGCAACAGAGGGGACCCGGAAGGCAATTCCGGGTTTTTTCTATTCCCTTCCTGTCATGAACGTGTTACCAGCCCTCGCCAACTTCCAAGCAATCCTTGCAGGGCGCCGGGGTGAACTTTTCGTTCCGGAACGGCCACGCATTTTCATTATGAAGGAATTTGGTCATGGCACGCATCATTCAAACACCCACTGGTTTGGACGCTCTCACATTTGACGATGTGTTGCTGCAACCCGGACATTCCGAGGTTATGCCGGGACAGACGAATATCGCCACCCGCATCGCCCGCGATATCGATCTCAACCTTCCAATCCTCTCTTCCGCCATGGACACGGTGACCGAAGGCCGTCTCGCTATCGCCATGGCCCAGGCCGGCGGCATCGGCGTTATCCACCGCAACCTCACCCCCATCGAACAGGCTGAAGAAGTTCGGCAGGTGAAGAAGTTCGAAAGCGGCATGGTCGTCAACCCGGTCACGATAGGCCCGGATGCGACGCTTGCAGAAGCGCAGGCGCTGATGAAGGCGCATGGCATTTCCGGTATTCCGGTGGTTGAAAATGGCGGCTCCGGCGGCCACAAGAACGGCCGCCTCGTCGGCATTCTGACGAACCGCGACGTGCGCTTCGCTTCCGATCCGCAGCAGAAAATCTATGAACTGATGACCCGCGAAAATCTGGTCACGGTCAAGGAAAGCAGCGTCGATCAGCAGGAAGCGCGCCGCCTGCTGCACAAGCACCGCATTGAAAAGCTGCTGGTTGTGGACGGAAAGGGCAATTGCGTCGGCCTCATCACCGTCAAGGATATCGAGAAATCGCAGCTTAATCCCAATGCCACCAAGGATGCGCAGGGCCGTCTTCGCGCCGCCGCCGCCATCAGCGTTGGTGCCGATGCCATCGAGCGCGCCGAGCGCCTCATCGATGCTGGTGTAGACCTTCTGGTCGTCGATACCGCACACGGCCATTCGCAGCGCGTGCTCGATGCCGTTTCGGTGGTCAAGAAGATGTCGAACTCGGTTCGCATCATCGCCGGCAATGTCGCAACCGCTGACGGCACCAAGGCGCTGATCGATGCCGGCGCCGATGGCGTCAAGGTCGGTATCGGCCCCGGTTCCATCTGCACCACCCGCATCGTCGCCGGCGTCGGCGTTCCGCAGCTTGCCGCGATCATGTCGTCGGTCGAGGTGGCCAATGCGGCTGACATTCCTGTCATCGCCGATGGCGGCATCAAGTTCTCGGGCGATCTGGCCAAGGCCATCGCCGCCGGCGCTTCCGCCGTCATGATCGGCTCGCTGTTGGCAGGTACGGATGAAAGCCCGGGCGAGGTGTTCCTCTACCAGGGCCGCTCCTTCAAGGCCTATCGCGGCATGGGTTCCGTTGGCGCCATGGCCCGCGGTTCCGCCGACCGCTATTTCCAGGCGGAAGTGCGCGACACGCTGAAGCTCGTTCCCGAGGGCATCGAAGGCCAGGTTCCCTATAAGGGTCCGGTTTCCGGCGTGCTGCACCAGCTGGCCGGTGGCCTCAAGGCCGCCATGGGTTATGTCGGCGGCAGCAACATCAAGGAATTCCAGGAGCGCGCCACCTTCGTGCGCATCTCCAGCGCGGGCCTGCGCGAAAGCCATGCTCATGACGTGACGATCACCCGCGAAAGCCCGAACTATCCCGGCGCGGTTTGATCTTTCGAGCCGAATCCGTAAAAAGATAGGCTAGTTATTTGGCGCTCCCCGATCTCAAGCCGGATCGGGGAGCGTTTTCACGATTGGGGGAGAAAGCATGTCACCAACGACCGCAATGTTCTGGCCGATGATCGCCCATGTCTTTCTCGTCTTCTTGCTTTACGGCCTGCTGATCATCCGGCGCAACAAATACACCTTCAAGGATCGCGAATCGGCGATCAAGCTGCGTGATCACGGCGAGGAGGCGCACGAAAGCCGTTTGGTGAACCGCAATATTGCCAACCAGTTCGAGCTGCCGGTCCTGTTCCACATCGCCTGCCTGCTGCTTTACATCACGGATGCGGATAATGTCGTCACCGTTGTTCTGGCATGGCTGTTCGTGCTTTCGCGCTACGCCCATTCCTATGTCCACGTCACCAGCAATCGCCTGCGTCAGCGCGGCGCATTGTTCGGCATCGGCTTTGCACTGGTCGTCTGCCTCTGGGCATGGCTCGCCATATGGTTGGCGCTGGAATAAATCAGCACCGTGAGGTTGCCTCATAAGTGAGACAATCCCGCCTGGCAAAATACTCCGATTTGCGATGGGTCAATTCCATGACGCCGCATCCCCGTTAATCTCTGCCTGCCGTCGAGGATTTCAGGCGAGCAGAGATTAGGGAGTATGTCATGGCTAAGACAATGAAGGCGGCGGTTGTCCGCGCATTTGGAAAACCGCTGACCATCGAGGAAGTGGCGATACCGGATCCCGGTCCCGGTGAAATTCTCATCAACTACAAGGCGACGGGCATTTGCCACACCGACCTGCACGCAGCAACGGGCGACTGGCCGGTCAAGCCCAACCCGCCCTTCATTCCCGGCCACGAAGGTGTCGGTTATGTCGCCAAGATCGGCGCAGGCGTCACCGGCATCAAGGAAGGCGACCGCGCCGGCACGCCGTGGCTCTACACCGCCTGCGGATGCTGCATTCCCTGCCGTACCGGCTGGGAGACTCTTTGCCCAAGCCAGAAGAATTCGGGTTATTCTGTCAACGGCAGCTTTGCCGAATATGGCCTTGCCGATCCGAAATTCGTCGGCCGCCTGCCGGATAATCTAGAATTCGGTCCCGCCGCACCCGTGCTCTGCGCCGGTGTCACCGTCTACAAGGGTCTGAAGGAAACCGAAGTCAGGCCCGGTGAGTGGGTGGTCATTTCAGGCATTGGCGGGCTTGGCCACATGGCCGTGCAATATGCCAAGGCGATGGGCATGCATGTCGTTGCCGCCGATATTTTCGACGACAAGCTGGCGCTTGCGAAAAAACTCGGAGCCGATGTCGTCGTCAATGGCCGTGCGCCTGACGCAGTTGAGCAGGTGCAGAAGGCAACCGGCGGTGTCCATGGCGCGCTGGTGACGGCGGTTTCGCCCAAGGCCATGGAGCAGGCCTACGGTTTCCTCCGCTCCAAGGGGACGATGGCGCTTGTCGGCCTGCCGCCGGGCTTTATCTCCATTCCGGTTTTCGACACGGTGCTGAAGCGCATCACGGTGCGCGGCTCCATCGTCGGCACACGGCAGGATCTGGAGGAGGCGCTGACCTTCGCCGGTGAAGGCAAGGTGGCCGCCCACTTCTCGTGGGACAAGCTCGAAAACATCAACGATATCTTCCATCGCATGGAAGAGGGCAAGATCGACGGCCGCATCGTCGTGGACCTCGCCGCCTGATGTGAAAATGCGGCCGCGGCGCTCACGCAAATGTGTGACGCCGCTTCCGCCCGCATCGTTCCCCGTAGGGCGATCTGCGCTATCCTTCCGCATCCGTGCGTTCAAGGAGGATAGAGCGATGGACAAGCCCAAGATTACGCAGGCCATGATCGACGCTTATGATGAATATACCCATCTCAGCCTCGACCGCCGCAAATTCATGGAAAAGCTCACCGTGCTGGCCGGCTCCGGTGCGGCCGCCGCGGCAATCGCCCCGCTGCTTTCCGCCAACAGCGCCCGTGCGGCAATCGTAGCACCCGATGATGCGGGGATCGTCGCGGAAGAGGTGACATATCCCGGCCCCGCCGGCGAGATGAAGGGTTACCTCGTTACACCGAAATCGGCATCCGGCCCCATCGGCTCGGTCATCGTCATCCATGAGAACCGCGGTCTGAACGACCATATCCGTGACGTGGCCAGACGGGTGGCGCTCGCTGGTTTCCGGGCGCTTGCGGTCGATTTCCTCTCTCCGCAGGGCGGCACGCCCGCTGACGAGGAAAAGGCACGGCAGATGTTCAGCGGTCTCGACATGGATGCGACCGTCGCCAACGCCGAAGCGGGCCGGGTGTGGCTTGCGGCAAGGCAGGGGGCGAATGGCAAGGTCGGCGCGGTCGGTTTCTGCTGGGGCGGCGGGCTGGTAAATCGTTTCGCCACCAAGTCGGCAGGTTTGAATGCCGGCGTCGCCTATTACGGCCAGCAGGCGCCGGCGGCCGATGTGCCTGCCATCAAGGCGCCACTGCTTTTGCACTATGCGGGTCTCGACGAGCGCATCAATGCCGGCATCGACGCCTATAAGAAGGCGCTGGAGGAAAACGGCAAGACCTTCGAAATCTTCGTTTATGACGGCGTCAACCACGCCTTCAACAATGACACTTCCTCGGCGCGTTACGACAAGGCGGCTGCCGATCTTGCCTGGGGCCGGACGACGGATTTCTTCAAGAAATATCTGGCGTGATTGGGTTTCGAGGTTGCCACTCGGTTCTTATCACCGTTGGCGAAAGGCTCTGGATGTTGTCAATTGACAGTGGATCGAAGGCCTATGCGGCTTCACCCCCCTCTGCCCTGCCGGGCATCTCCCCCTCAAGGGGGGAGATCAGTCTGCGGTGATGTTTCGTCCATCTTGAAGCTTGAGAATGAAGCGACAAGAGGGCTTCTTGCCGATCTCCCCCCTTGAGGGGGAGATGCCCGGCAGGGCAGAGGGGGGTAAAGCCCGATACCCTCGATCCGCTGATCTAAACGCCGCCAGCCCCACGCTTCAAATGCTCGTCAAGCCTTGGCATTATCTCCACGAAATTGCAGGGCAGGTGGCGATAATCGAGCTGAGCCTTGAGGATGCCGTCCCACGCATCCTTGCACGCCCCCGGAGAGCCGGGCAGCACAAAGATGAAGGTCGCGTTCGCCACGCCGCCGGTCGCGCGTGACTGGATGGTGGCGGTGCCGATCTTGTCATAGGAGATACGGTGAAAGAGGGCGGAAAACCCGTCCATGCGCTTTTCGAACAGCGGTTCCAGCGCTTCTGGCGTCACATCGCGGCCGGTAAAGCCGGTGCCGCCCGTCGTGATGACCACATCCACGCCTTCAGAGAGCGTCCACTCGCGCACGGTGTCGGCAATCGCTTCCTTGTCATCAGGCACGATGGCGCGGGCTGCAAGCCTGTGGCCCGCTTCTTCCAGCCTTGCGACGAGCGTATCGCCGGATTTGTCATTCTCCAGCGTGCGGCTGTCCGAAACGGTCAAAACCGCAATGCCCAGGGGAATGAAGGGTCTTTCGCCTGCCATGGCCTTATCCTTGAATGCCCGGAGCACCGGACCGAAAAGTGTATTGCGGTTTTCGGAAAATCCGATGCTCAAACAAAACTGGGAGCGGCGGACCCGCCGCTCTAATCCTCAAATGGTCCGTGTCGCCTGAAAATACCAGTCGGGGCGTTTCTTTCGAAGCGATGTTTCCGCTGTCCGGGCCGCTTCAAGAGAATGAAAAATCCCGAAACAGGTTGCCCCCGAACCGGACATGCGGACAAGCGCAGCACCTTCCTGCGACAGTAGCCCGGCAATCTCCCCGATTTCCGGAAGCAGCGCCTGTGCTGGCGGTTGCAGATCGTTACGGCTCTGGGCGAGAAAATCCATCCAGCCAATTGTCGCATGGGCGGGCAGGGGTGTCGCATGGGCGGGCAGGGACGGATTGGCCTTGTTCTGCAATCGCCGGAAAATCTCCGGTGTAGAGACGGCCTTCAGCGGATTGGCCAGAACCAAGAACAGTTCCGGTAGATCGGTGACCGGTTCTATGTCCTCGCCGATGCCGCGCGCGATCAGGGAGCGGCTCTCAAGACACATCGGCACATCCGCTCCGAGCCTCAGCGCCATGGATGCAAGCGCATCCGGTGTCATCCCGGCGCGCCAGTGCCGCAAAAGCCCTCGCAGCGTCGCGGCCGCATCCGCCGAACCGCCGCCGATGCCTGATGCCACTGGCAGGTTCTTTTCAAGATGAATGGCGACCGGGCGTGCTGGTTGCCCCGTCGATGCAAGTGCATCGCGCAGCAGGTCTCTGGCGCGGGTGACGAGATTGTCGCCGCCATCGCCGGCACGCAGAAGATCGCCGAAGGTTCCCGATATGGAGAAACTGTCGGCATCGGCGTCGTGGATGCGGATCGTGTCGCCGGCTTCGGCGAAGGTCACCAGCGTCTCGAGCAGATGATAACCATCCGCTCTCTGACCGGTCACATGCAGTGCCAGATTGATCTTGGCCGGGGCCGCCTCGATTGTCTCAGCCGCCCCGGTGATGCCCTGCGTCGGCATATGGCGTCAGGATTTCTTGTCCGGAGCAGGGGCCGTCGGGGCTGGAGGGGCCGGCGGTTGCGGTGCTGCATCCTTCTTGGCGGTATTTTCGGCGTCTTTTTCCACCGGCGGCAGGCCGTTGGCGATCTTTTCCTTCACCTTGGCCTTGTCCACATCATCATTGTCGCCGATCAGCGCGCGGTTCCATTGATAGACCGCCTCGATCTTGCGACCGACGCGCCAATAGGCGTCGCCAAGGTGGTCGTTAATGGTCGGATCGCCGGCCTTGAGCTCGATTGCCCGTTCCAGCTCGGTTACCGCCTCATCGAAAGCGCCGAGGCGATAATGCGCCCAGCCGAGCGAATCGACGATATAGCCGTCATTCGGCCGAAGCTCGACAGCGCGGCTGATCATCTTCATGGCTTCATCGAGATTGATGCCCTTGTCCACCCAGGAATACCCCAGATAGTTCAGAACCTGCGGCTGCTCGGGGTTCAGCTCCAGCGCCCGCTTGAAATTCGGTTCGGCCTTGTCCCATTCCTTCAGCCGCTCATAGGCGATGCCGCGCTGGAAGAAGACCGTCCAGTCGGATTTCTGCGGCACGGAGCCGATCACCTCGATGGCCTTGTCGTAGTTTTCAGCCATTGCCCTGTAGTCCTTGGCATCGGAAAGCACGCTGCCATAGGCGAGATAGGAACGGATGTCCTTCGGATCGGATTCGAGGAGGGATTTGAGATGCTTGCGCGCCTCATCCACCTTGCCCGTCTGCGCAAGCGTCAATCCGAGCTGCAGCTCGGAGATGCGATACATCGGGGAATCTTTCGGCACCTCGCGGTAGAACGCAATGGCGCGGTCAGGCTGTTTCAGGGCTTCAGAAAGGCCGCCGAGAAGGATGAGCGTATCCGGACTCTTGGGATCGAGTGCGCGCGATGTCTGCAGATAAAGCGTCACGATCTCTTCGGCGCCTTCGCGGTTCAACGCGCCGGCGATGGAGAACATGACGCTGGCGGCGCCTTCCACGGCATTGGTGATCTGCTGCTCCGGCTTTTCACCATTTTCGATGGACTGGCGAAGTGCTTTCAGCGGCGCGTAGTTCGGCGCGAAAGTGTCGCCGACCGCAATCGCGTCCAGCGCCTTCTGCTTGTTGCCGGCGGAAGCTTCGAGCCGGGCAAGCGCCATGACCGCCCGCATATAGGTGTCGGAGGCGGTTGCCCCGCCTTCGCGGTCCGTCACCGCTTCGTTCAGGCTCTTGCGGGCGGCTTCAGTATTGCCGGAAACAAGGGCGATGGCCGCCGCATTGTATTTCTGGAAGATCGAAATCCAGCCCGGGCCCTTCATATTGTTGACGAGCGCCAGCGCTTCCTTCGGCTTGCCGGAACCGGCACGCGCCCAGGCGGTCAAAAGCGTATTGACCATGCGGTCGAGATCGTTCGGACCGGTATATTTCAGGATCTTCTCGGCCTTGGCGAATTCCTTGTCCTTGATGGCGTCCAGACCGCGCACGATGGTCGTGACACGCTCCACCGAGGTATCGTCCTTCATCGAATCGGCGATCTTGGCGCCGGCTTCGAAATTGCCGCTCAGAAGTTCGGCGATCATCAGCCGCTGGCGGATTTCCGTATTGGCCGGATCGAATTCAAGCGCCTTCTTGTAGAGCGAAATCGCGGTCGGATAGTCCTGATCGACATCGGCATTGCGCCCGGCGAGGAAGGCGCCGGAGAAGGTATTTACCTTGCCGGGATCGAACGTAACGGCTTTGTCTTCCGGTTTCGCCTTCGTCTCCGCAAAGCCGGGGCTTGCACCCGCGCCGATTGCGAGAGCAGCGGCGAGAGCCGCGCTGCAGAGAAGACGGAGTGCTGGTTTACGCCGCATGAGGGAACCTTTGCCTTTGTGCAGAAGCACGGAAAAATCAGTTTCCATTGTTGGTCACGATAGAATGGCTTTTTTGAAGCAACGCCGCAAGAAATTATGGCCCCGGCCACAATCACACCTTGCGGAGAAGCTGGCCCGGAACCTCGGGCGGATGGTCTTTTCCATCCGCCGTTCGCCCGGCCTCTAGCGTCAGTTCAGACGCTCGATGCAGAAGTCGATCACTTCCAGAAGCGCGTCTTTCCACGGGCTCTGCGGCAGCGGCGCGAGCGCGTCACGGGCAATGGTGCCATAATGCGTGGCGCGGCCGATCGTATCGCCAAGGCCGTTATATTTGGTGATCAGCCCAAGCGCCTTTTCAAGGTTCTCGTCGCTGCTTTCGCCTTTTTCAATGGCGGTGCGCCAGAAGGCGCGCTCATCCTGCGTGCCGCGGCGATAGGACAGGATGACAGGCAGCGTGATCTTGCCTTCGCGGAAATCGTCGCCGGTATTCTTGCCGAGATCGGCGGACTTTCCACCGTAATCCAGCACGTCGTCAACGAGCTGGAAGGCGAGGCCGAGATTCATGCCGTAGGATTTCAGCGCGCTGCGGGTCGCCTTGTCGGTCTTGGCGACGATGGGGCCGACTTCCGCCGCCGCCGCAAAAAGGGCGGCCGTCTTGGCGCGAATCACCTGCAGATAATCATCTTCGGTCGTTTCCATGTTCTTGGCGACCGAAAGCTGCAGCACTTCGCCCTCAGCAATCACCGAGGCGGCGGTGGAGAGCACGTCGAGCGCATCGAGCGAACCGACATCCACCATCATGCGGAACGCCTGGCCGAGCAGGAAGTCGCCGACGAGAACGCTCGCCTGGTTGCCCCAGATGGTGCGGGCGGTGGATTTGCCGCGGCGCAGATCGCTCTCATCGACCACATCGTCATGCAGAAGCGTCGCCGTATGCATGAATTCCACGCTGGTGGCGAGCTTGATGTGGTTGTCGCCCTCGTAACCGAACATCGAGGCCGACGCGAGCGTCAGCATCGGCCTCAGGCGCTTGCCGCCGGAGGAGATGAGATGATTGGCCACTTCGGGTATCATCTGGACATCGGAACCGGCCTTGGAAAGGATAAGCTGGTTCACCCGTTCCATGTCGGGGCGGGTCAGGTCGACAAGCGGCTTGACGGATGCGAGTTTGTTTTTGCTTTCTTCAAGCGGTATGACGACGCCCAAGGGACAGGACTCCAGTTCGAATTTGAATTCGACAATAAAAACTGACGCCTTGCGCGGCAAGGGGCGAATTGCCGCTAGCCATTCAAAAAGATGGGAATTTAGGGCTTATCCATGCGTGAACTGATCCGTACCAACGATGCAGTGCTTCTGTCCTTCGCTGAAAGCCTGATGAAGGATGCCGGCATCCACTGCCTCATTGCCGATCAGGCGATGAGTATTCTGGAGGGATCGCTCGGCCTTTTGCCCCGTCGGTTTCTGGTGGAGGAAGATCGGGCGGACCAGGCCCGCCGCATTCTCATCGATGCCGGGCTGGGCGACGAGTTGCGCAACGAAGAGGCTTGAACGGCGGTGGGCGGCGGCATTTCCGAAACGATCGATGCCTTTCACCGGGGCCGGTTTCACATCATCCAGCCGAAGGGCAGGGGGCACCGGGCCGGAATGGACGCCATGCTTCTGGCGTCACTGGTGGCGGACGATCGCGCCTGCCGGATCGCCGATCTCGGCGCGGGTGCGGGAGCTGCCGGCATGGCAGTTGCGGCGCGGCTCGAAAAGGCCGAGGTGACGCTCTACGAACGCGCGCCGGAAATGGCGCAATTTGCCCATCGCAGTCTCGAATTGCCCGAAAATGCTGCTTTTTCCGCCCGTGTCAGCGTGCGCGAGGCCGATGTGACCCTGCGAGCGAAAGCACGCATTGAGGCGGGATTGCCCGATGACTATTTCCATCACGTCATCATGAACCCGCCCTATAATGACGCAGGCGACCGCCGCACGCCGGATGCCCTGAAGGCCGAGGCCCACGCCATGACGGAGGGTCTGTTTGAAGACTGGATCAGGACCGCGGGCGCGATCATGGTTTCGGGCGGGCAGCTTTCCCTGATTTCAAGGCCGCAATCGGTGGCGGAGATCATCGCCGCCTGCGGCAGCCGTTTCGGCGGCATCGAAATCACCCTCATCCATCCGCGTGCCCGTGAGGACGCGGTGCGCATGCTCGTCACCGCCATCAAGGGTTCGCGTGCGCGGCTGTCCTTCCGCGCACCGCTCATCATGCATGAAAACGGCAGTCACGCCTTCACCCCCTTCGTGGATGAGCTGAACAATGGCCGCGCCGCCTATTCGCGTAATGTAAGGGCAATCCGGCCGGCGCCATAAATATCGCGGTTCCGCCAGCCGCAAACCATTGTGTTTTGCGGGGCGATACATACATCCGTGACGAACGGATAAATGCTGCGAGGATTGAATAGTGGGTTTTTTGAAGTATCTGGTGCCGAAACGCTTTCGTAAAAAAGAGCTCGTCATCCCGGTGGTGCGCATGCATGGCGCGATCATGGCCGGCGGCAACCAGTTCCGCCCCGCGCTCAATCTCGCTTCCTACGCCCCCCTTCTGGAGAAGGCCTTCGCCGTCAAGGATGCGCCGGCCGTCGCCATTTCGCTCAACTCGCCCGGCGGTTCGCCGGTGCAGGCAAGGATGATCTATAACCGCATCCGCCAGCTTGCCGAGGAGAAGGAAAAGAAGGTCCTGATCTTCGTGGAGGACGTTGCAGCCTCCGGCGGTTACATGATCGCGCTTGCCGGCGACGAGATCATCGCCGATCCCACCTCCATCGTCGGTTCGATCGGTGTCGTTTCCGGTGGCTTCGGTTTTCCGGAAATGCTGAAGAAGCTCGGCGTGGAGCGCCGTGTCTATACGGCCGGCGAGAACAAGGTCATCCTTGATCCCTTCCAGCCGGAAAAGGAAGGCGATATCGACTACCTGAAGTCGCTCCAGGTCGAAATCCACAATGTTTTCATCGACATGGTCAAGATGCGCCGCGGCTCGAAGCTGAAGGACGATGAGGCGATATTCTCCGGCCTGTTCTGGACCGGCATGCGTGGTCTCGACCTCGGCCTGATCGACGGGCTGGGCGACATGCGCGAGATTCTGCGCCGCCGTTACGGTGAAAAGGTCAAGCTCCAGCTCGTTAGCGGCGGGCGCAGCCTGTTCGGCAAAAAAGTGCCGGGTGTGAATACGGCGCTCGGCCTCAATGCCGAAAGGCTCGCGGCAGGCGCCGTCTCGGGGCTTGCGGAAGTTGCCGAAGAAAAGGCATTGTGGTCGCGTTTCGGTCTATGATGTCGCGGGAATAGAGCCTTATGGCGCAGCTTATTACAATCATTCTTCTGGTGGTGGGATCCGTCATCCTTTACCGCCGCTTCGTCCGCGATGCGGAAAAGCTTTCCGCGAAATCGAAACAGCGCGAGAAGGAACGAGAAACCGGCGCGATCGGCACGCTGATCAAGGACCCCGAAACCGGCGAATACCGCGTGAAGCGCGAGGATGAGACGTAAGCTGGCGTCGAAGCGCATAAATCCTTGACCCCTTCGCCATGCCGTGGCACCAGTCCGCATCCGAAGTAAGTAAGTGCTTACTTCTCCTCCTAACGCCGCGATGACTGCAATGACCGATATTCCAGACCATATGAACCCCAAGCGTTCCTTTCAGGCGCTTATCCTGACGCTGCACAACTACTGGGCCGACAAGGGCTGCGCGGTGTTGCAGCCCTACGATATGGAAGTGGGTGCGGGTACGTTTCATCCGGCCACGACGCTGCGCGCACTTGGGCCGAAGCCGTGGAAGGCCGCCTATGTGCAGCCGTCGCGCCGCCCGTCCGACGGTCGTTACGGGGAAAACCCCAACCGTCTGCAGCACTATTACCAGTATCAGGTCATTCTGAAGCCCAACCCGTCCAATCTGCAGGAACTCTATCTCGGTTCGCTGAAGGCGATCGGCCTAGATCCGCTGCTGCATGACGTGCGCTTTGTCGAAGACGACTGGGAAAGCCCGACGCTCGGCGCCTGGGGTCTCGGTTGGGAATGCTGGTGCGACGGCATGGAAGTGTCGCAGTTCACCTACTTCCAGCAGGTCTGCGGCATCGAATGCTCGCCGGTTGCGGGCGAGCTGACCTATGGTCTGGAACGCCTCGCCATGTATGTTCAGGGCGTCGACAATGTCTACGACCTGAATTTTAACGGCCGCGAGGGTGAAGAGAAGATTTCCTATGGCGATGTCTTCCTGCAGGCCGAGCAGGAATATTCCCGCCATAATTTCGAATTTGCCGATACGGCCATGCTGCATCGCCATTTCATCGACGCCGAAAAGGAATGCCTGGCGCTTCTCGCTGCCGGTGCGCCTGGTGATAACGACAATCAGCGCCTGCATAAATGCGTGTTCCCGGCCTATGACCAGTGCATCAAGGCAAGCCATGTCTTCAACCTTCTGGATGCGCGCGGCGTAATTTCGGTCACGGAACGCCAGAGCTATATCCTGCGCGTGCGCACGCTGGCGAAAGCCTGCGGCGAGGCCTTCCTGCTGACGGATGCGGGCGGGCTGAACTGGAACCGGGCTGCCTGATTTTTTAGCGGTAAGCTCTGGTCCAAAGTTTTGATGAATTTGAAAGGCCGTTCTTGACGGCCTTTTATTTTGTGTGGATTGGTATGCTGAATATAACGATGGGTTTAACCGTGAATAATATTAGAAATTTCTGTTTTTTATTTGTGCTTACACTCGGATCCATTCTCGGCAACAGCGCGGCTGCGGAAACGACGGACTGGATGAGCGGCAACGATGCCTTTGCCCGCGCCGACAAGCTGCGTTCTTTCGGAATGATCGTCACCCGCATGGAGTGCAAGGATAGCGGCCAGCGCTCTCTCGATGTGGGCAGCGCGCTCGTCCGCATGCACTACACGCGCAATACGAAAATGCTCGACTGGGTCATAGACGGCTGGAACCATCTGGAGGGAAACAAGGAATATTGGGCCGAGCGAGGCTACAGGCTTGCCTCCTATACTCTTTTTGTACGCAAGGTATCCGGTCTGAAATTATATTGTACCGTCTTTTATAAATAACGGGTGTTTGCTTACCGCAGCGTGTCGCTTCCGGCAAAAACGGACAGAATGAGCGAAGCCCCATGACTTTGCGGTAATGAGCGGCTATCGTGCGCGCAACGAAGCTGGGAATCGCAATTCATGTTCATCACGCTGGCAATCATCGCGGCAATCGCGCTTTATGTCGTCTTCATCTATAACGGTCTGGTCAAGGCGCGGCAGATGAAGGAAGAGGCGTGGTCGGGCATCGACGTGCAGCTGAAGCGCCGAGCCGATCTCATTCCCAACCTCATCGAGACCGTGAAGGGTTACGCGGCGCATGAAAAAAGCACCTTCGAAGAGGTGATCGCCATGCGCAACCGGGCGCAGGCCGTGCCGGCTGGCGATGTCGAAGGCCGTGCCCAGGCGGAAGGTATGCTGTCGCAGGCGCTCGGCAAACTCTTTGCACTGGCCGAAGCCTATCCCGATCTCAAGGCCAATACGAACTTTCTGGAATTGCAGCGGTCGCTGGAAACCATCGAAGGTGAACTCCAGATGTCGCGCCGTTATTACAATGGCGCTGCCCGCGATCTCAACGTCAAGGTGGAAAGCTTCCCGTCCAATCTGGTGGCAGGCCAGTTCGGATTTTCCAAGGCGCCCTATTTCGAGATCGAGAACCCGGCCGACCGCGCCGTGCCGACCGTGAAATTCTAAGCGCATTGCTTCTTCGGCGGCTTAAAACCTCCCGTTCAAATTCCGATAGTCCGGCTCTTCGCCGCATTCTTTGACAAGACGACAATCATGATCGAACTGACCATTACACCGCCCGGCCACCCGCTTTCCGGCAAGGTCGAGCCGCCCGGCTCCAAATCCATCACCAACCGCGCGCTTCTGCTGGCTGGCCTTGCCAAGGGCAAAAGCCGGCTGACCGGTGCGCTGAAAAGCGATGACACGCTTTATATGGCCGAAGCCCTGCGCGAGATGGGCGTCAAGGTAACCGAGCCTGATGCCACCACCTTCGTGGTGGAAGGCACTGGTGTTTTGCAGCAGCCGGAAAAGCCGCTTTTCCTCGGCAATGCCGGCACCGCCACGCGGTTCCTCACTGCGGCGGCAGCACTTGTGGATGGCGCCGTCATCATCGATGGCGACGAGCATATGCGTAAACGCCCGATCATGCCGCTGGTGGAAGCCCTGCGCTCCCTCGGCGTCGAAGCGGAAGCGCCGACCGGCTGCCCGCCCGTCACCGTCTGCGGCAAGGGCACAGGGTTCCCGAAAGGCAGCGTCACCATCGACGCCAACCTCTCCAGCCAGTATGTGTCGGCACTTCTGATGGCTGCTGCCTGCGGCGACAAGCCTGTCGATATCATTCTCAAAGGCGAGGAAATCGGCGCGAAGGGCTATATCGATCTCACTACATCCGCCATGGAAGCTTTCGGCGCGAAGATTGAGCGGGTCAGCAACGCCATCTGGCGCGTGCATCCGACGGGTTACACGGCAACCGATTTCCACATCGAGCCGGATGCCTCCGCCGCCACCTATCTCTGGGGCGCGGAACTTCTGACCGGCGGCGCCATCGATATCGGCACGCCCGCCGACAAATTCACCCAGCCGGATGCCAAGGCCTATGAGGTTATGGCAAAGTTTCCGCATCTGCCCGCCGAAATCGACGGCTCGCAGATGCAGGACGCCATTCCGACCATCGCGGTTCTGGCCGCCTTCAACGAGACGCCAGTGCGTTTCGTCGGCATCGCCAATCTGCGCGTGAAGGAATGCGACCGCATCCGCGCTGTCTCGCTCGGCCTCAATGAAATCCGCGACGGTCTGGCGCATGAAGAAGGCGACGACCTGATCGTGCATTCCGATCCGGCTCTCGCGGGCCAGACGGTCGATGCTTCCATCGATACCTTTGCCGACCACCGCATCGCCATGAGCTTTGCACTCGCGGCGCTGAAGATCGGTGGTATCGCTATCCAGAACCCCGCCTGCGTGGGCAAAACCTATCCCGCCTACTGGAAAGCGCTCGCCTCGCTGGGCGTCGACTATACCGAAAAGGAAAGCGCTGCCGAGCCGCAGCACTGAAGCCATTGAGGAGGGATCGCCCGTGAAGACCATCGCCGCAAGACTTCTCGCGTTGTTCGTCTTCCTGGGCGCGGCCTTCCCGGCTTTCGCGGAAGAATTCATCCGCTCCTACCATTCCGTCGTCGAGGTGGCGGCGGATGGCAAGCTGGCGGTGACGGAAACCATCACCGCCCGCGCCGAGGGCCGGAACATCAAACGCGGCATCTTCCGCGATTTCCCGCTTTATGCGCTGGATGCGAACAACCGCCGCACCAAGGTGGATTTCAACGTTGTTTCGGTGGAGCGCGATGGCGCGCCGGAAAACTGGCGCACCGAAAATATCGATGGCGGCATCCGCATCTATACCGGCAGCGCCGACCGCTTTCTGCCGACTGGTGAGCATATCTTCCAGATCACCTATACCACCGCCCGGCAGATCCGTTATTTCAGCGATTATGACGAGCTGACCTGGAACGTCACCGGTAATGGCTGGCAATTCCCGATGGGCGAGATTTCCGCGACCATCACTCTGCCGCAGGGTGTGAAGGCCACGGATACCGCCGTCTTCACCGGCCCGCTTGGCGCCAAGGGCAAGGATGCGCGGATTCTGAACGAAGGCAACGAGGTGTTCTTTGCCTCCACCCGACCGTTTTCGGTGGGCGAGGGCATGACGGTTGCCGTCAAGCTGCCCAAGGGCGCCATCGCCGCACCTGACACCTCGCAGGAGGCAGGCTGGTGGCTGCGGGATAATCTCGCCATCCTGCTTTCGAGCGGCGGGCTTTTCGTCGTGCTCCTCTATTATCTGAGGGCCTGGTTCGCCGTCGGTCGTGATCCCGCAAAAGGCGTAGTCGTGCCGCGCTGGGATGCGCCGGAGGGGCTTTCCCCGGCTCTGGTCAACTATGTCGATAACCGCGGTTTTTCCGGCGCGGGCTGGACGGCGCTCTCCGCCTCGGCCCTTGATCTTGCGGTGAAGGGTTTCGTCGTTCTGGAAGACCTGAAGAACGCCATCGTCATCAGGCGCACGGAAAAGGCAACCGCTGCCGATCTGCCGACCGGGCAGAAGACGCTGCTTGCCTCCATCGGCGGTGCGGGGGAGACGCTGACCATCGACAAGGCCCATGGTGCGGAGGTCGAAAAGGTCGGAACGCAGTTCCGCGCGGCGATAGAGAAAGAACATCGCGGCAAATATTACCGCAGCAACGCCGGTTACACCGTGTTCGGCATCTTCTTCAGCATCGCCATCATCGTTGCGACGCTGGTGTTCGGCGATCTCGATGAAAGCGCCATTGCCGCCGTTCTGGTCTTCGGCTTTTTCGCATTCTTCTTCAGCATCCTGTCGATCGGCATCGGCCGGCAGTTCTCGCGTGGTGCACCGCTGCGCAAACGCATCGGCGGCATCGTCATGCTGGCCTTTGCCGGTTTTGTGGCCTTTTCCGCCATCGGCGGCATTGCCACGCAAATCCTGCTGGATGTGACACATGACACCAAGTCGCTGGCGCTGGCCGCCATTGGCGGCATCGTGCTCACCAATGCGCTTTTCCTGTTCCTGATGGGCGCGCCGACGCCGCTTGGCCGCAAGCTGATGGATGGCATCGAAGGTCTCAGAACCTATCTGACGCTGGCGGAAAAGGACCGGATGAACACCGCTGGCGCCCCCGCCATGTCGCCGCAGCATTTCGAGAAATTGCTGCCCTATGCGGTGGCGCTCGGCGTCGAAAAACCGTGGAGCCGCACTTTCGAGACCTGGCTTGCGACAGCCGCTGCCGGTGCCGTTGCTGCAAGTTATGCGCCCGGCTGGTATTTGGGCGGCAATTACGGCAGCTTTGGCGACAGGATCGGCGGCTTCTCCACCTCCATGGCAAATACCATCGCCTCCACCATTCCCCAGCCCGTCAGTTCCTCCGGTTCCAGCTTTTCCGGCGGTGGCGGTGGTGGTTTCTCCGGCTCGGGCGGCGGCGGCGGTGGCGGCGGCGGCTGGTAACGCCCGCCGGCGGTAATTTAACCGAATGCCTTGGTGACTTTTGCCGCGTTGCTTGCTAAGCCGACCGCAATCGTCCGACAACAGATAAAGTCCTGATCCCATGCCTGATCTTCTGCTTGAACTCCGCTCCGAGGAAATCCCCGCCCGCATGCAGCGCAAGGCGGCTGGCGATCTGAAGAAACTCGTCACCGACGCGCTTGTGGAGAGAGGGCTGACCTATGAGGGTGCGCGCGAATATTGGACGCCGCGCCGTCTGACACTGGATATTCGCGGCCTCAACGCCCGCTCCGCCGATGTGCGCGAGGAAAAGAAGGGGCCGCGCACCGATGCCAATGAAAAGGCCATCGAGGGCTTTCTGCGCGGCGCTGGCCTCAACGATATCTCGGAAGCGCAGGTCGTTTCCGATCCGAAGAAGGGCGATTTCTATATCGCCATCATCAACAAACCCGGCCGCCCGGCGGAAGAGATCATCGCCGAGGTGATGCCCGGCATCATCCGCTCTTTCCCCTGGCCGAAATCCATGCGCTCCGGCCCGGCCTCCATGCCGAAGGGCTCGAGCTATGCTGGCATTGAAGGCAAGGGTTCGGAGAGCCTGCGCTGGGTGCGCCCGCTGCAATCCATCGTCTGCCTGTTCGGCCCCGAACATGACGAAACGCAGGTCATTCCCTTTGTGATCGACGGCATCGTTGCCGGCAACGTCACCTATGGCCACCGTTTCCATGCGCCCGGCCCGATCACCGTGCGCCGTTTCGAGGACTATGTCTCGAGCCTTGAAAAGGCGAAGGTCATTCTCGATGCCGAGCGCCGCAAGGATATCATCCTGCACGACGCCAAGGACCTTGCTTTCGCCAATGGTCTCGACCTGGTGGAAGACGAAGGCCTGCTGGAAGAAGTTTCCGGCCTCGTCGAATGGCCACAGGTGCTGATGGGCACCTTCGAGGAAGACTATCTGCAAATCCCGGCGGAAATCATCCGGCTTACCATCAAGACCAACCAGAAGTGTTTCGTCACCCGTAATCAGGGTGCGGAAGAGGGGCTTTCCAACCGCTTCATCCTGATCTCGAATATCGAGGCAAGCGACGGCGGTAAGGAAATCATCCATGGCAACGGCAAGGTCGTGCGCGCCCGCCTTTCGGACGCCCGCCATTTCTGGAACCGCGACCAGGGCGATCTGCCCGATCTGGAAACGCTGAAGGAATCGGCTGCGAAGTTCGGCCTCGATCTCAAGAAGCCGCTCGACCAGCGCATGGCTAAGCTCGACGCACTGAACGTCACCTTCCATGCCAAGCTCGGATCGCAGGGCGAGCGTGTAACGCGTATTCGCGAACTGGCGAAGGCGCTGGCCCCGGCCGTTGGCGCCGATGATGCGCTGGTGGACCGCGCCGTGGTGCTCGCGAAAGCTGACCTGCGCACCGAAGCCGTCGGTGAATTCCCCGAACTTCAGGGCTTGATGGGTCGTAAATATGCGACGCTGCAAGGCGAAAACGAGAGCGTGGCCGCCGCGATCGAAGACCACTACAAGCCGCAGGGCCCCTCCGACCGCCTGCCGGCCGATAAGGTGGCGATCACGGTCGCTTTGGCCGACAAGCTCGACACGCTCGTCGGCTTCTGGGCCATCGATGAAAAGCCGACGGGTTCGAAGGACCCCTTCGCGCTGCGCCGTGCGGCGCTCGGCGTCGTGCGCATTCTGCTCGAGAAAAACGTGCGCCTTTCGCTGCTGAGCGTTGCGAAGGATCCGGACCTTCTCTCCTTCTTCCATGATCGCCTGAAAGTCTACCTGCGCGACCTTGGCGCGCGTTACGATCTGATTGACGCCGTTCTGACGCCTGAGTCCGACGATCTGCTGATGATCGCTCGCCGTGTCGAGGCGCTCACCGCCTTCATCACCGGCGAGGACGGCCGCAACCTTCTGGCAGGCGCCAAGCGGGCCACCCAGCTTCTGGCCGCCGAGGAAAAGAAGGGCACCGTGGTGGCCGATGGCGTTTCGGAAGAATTGTTGAAACTCGATGCCGAAAAGGCGCTCTATGCGGCGATCAGGACCGCGTCTGCAGATGCTGCGAAGGCTGTTGCGGGCGAAGATTTCCGCTCGGCCATGCAGGCGCTTTCGACGTTGCGCGCGCCCGTGGACAAGTTCTTCGAGGATGTGCTCGTCAATGACGAGGATGCGGCCATCCGTGCAAACCGTCTGGCGTTGCTGAAGGCCATCCGCGAAGCCACCGGAACGGTTGCGGATTTTTCGAAGATCACGGGGTGAGGGGTTTCGGGGTAGCCGTACATGTCAGTGTGCGCGGTTCACCCCCCTCTGTCCTGCCGGACATCTCCCCCACAAGGGGGGAGATCGAATCGTGGCGACCTCTCGATTATCTTTATGTTACGGCTTTGGCGGGGAGCGTCCCACTTGCCGATCTCCCCCCTTGTTGGGGGAGATGTCCGGCAGGACAGAGGGGGTACTTTGAGGCTTGCGCTTTCGCAGGATGACTTACCATTGACCCACGCGCCTCCCAAAATTCTCATCAGCGCCTGCCTCCTCGGCCAACCCGTACGCTATGACGGCAAAGGCAAACCCTTCTCTCACCCGGCAATCGAGCGCTGGCAGAGCGAGGGCAGGCTGGTGACAATCTGTCCGGAAATGGCGGGCGGCATGCCCGTGCCGCGCCCGCCGGCGGAAATCGAGAAAGGGGCCTCCGGTCTCGATGTGCTGGAAGGCCGCGCCCGTGTGCTGGAAGTAACCGGCGGCGATGTCACGGCTGAGTTCATCGCCGGTGCGGAAAAGGCGCTCGCCTTCGCCAGGGCCAATGGCTGCACCCACGCGCTTCTGATCGACGGCAGCCCGTCATGCGGGTCGCTTGCGATTTACGATGGTTCGTTTTCTGGCGTTAAACATGCGGGCAATGGTGTGACGGCGGCGCTGCTCGAAAAGGCCGGTATTGCCGTATTTTCACCTGCCGATATTGACCGGCTGGATGCGCTTTCTCGTTGAGACGAGGCCACGCAGACACGGCATGGCTCATTTCCGAACGTGCTGATACTCTCCTCCGTCATTCTCGCCCTTGAGGCGAGATCCATTCCCCGCTGAAGATGTGGGTGGGTCGAGCCCGAGGATGACGCCGAATGTGTGGGGAACATGTTGGAGAGCACGCAAAAATGCCGGGTCTGTGCCCGGCATTTTTGTTTCAATCGCATGAGACCGTTCGTGGTCACCCCGCCATGCGCATCTCGTGCGCCATGCCATGAAGCTGATGGCCGGAGGAGACGCGGAAGCCGCGGATGAGGTTCAGCAGCTCTTCGGTATCCACCGCCAGCGCTTCCGCCGAAGCCGTGGTTTCTTCCGCCATGGCGGCATTGTGCTGGGTGGCAACATCGAGCTGGTTGAGCGACGAAGAGATCGATCGTAGCGTCGTATCCTGTTCGGCAGCCGAGTGGGCGATCTTGCTGACGATCTCGTTGGCGGATTTGATCTGGTCCGAGATGCGCTTCAGCGCATCGCCGGCCTCGCCGACAAGCCGCACGCCATTTTCCACCTGGGCGGAAGAGCGGGCGATCTGGTCCTTGATCTCCTTGGCGGCGGCGGCGGATTTCTGCGCCAGTTCGCGCACTTCCTGCGCCACCACGGCAAAGCCCTTGCCAGCCTCACCGGCACGCGCCGCTTCAACACCGGCATTCAACGCCAGTAGGTTGGTCTGGAAGGCGATGTCGTCGATCACGCCGATGATGTTGGAAATCTGGTCGGAGGACTGCTCGATACCGCTCATAGCCGTAATCGCCTCTTCCACCACCCGGTCGCTGCGCATGGCTTCGGAGCTGACGGTGGTGACGCGCTTGGCCGCATCGGCCGCCCCTTCCGCCGTCTGGCGCACCGCGACCGTCAGCTCGTCGAGCGCTGCGGAGGTTTCTTCCAGATTGGCGGCCTGCCGTTCGGTGCGCTGCGAAAGCTCGTTGGAGGCCTTGCGGATTTCCTCCTTGGAGCCGCCAATATCGATGCTCTTGGAGTTCACCTTGGCCATGGCGGCATCGAGATGGGTCAGCGCCTCGTTGAAATTGTCGCGCAGCGCCGCATAGCGATTGCCGAGATCGCCGCAACGCACTGTCAGATCGCCGCCAGCGAGCTTCTCCAGGGACTCGCCGATGGTGGCGACGACGCGTGCCTGCAATTCGGCTTCATCGCGCTGCATGTCGAGATTGTTCTGGCGCTCGGCATTGAGTTGCCGCTGCTGTTCTTCCTCACGGCGCTGCATGGCGTGGCGCTCGCGCACCTTGTCCTGAAGCGAGGCGGTGGCCTTCGCCATCATGCCCACTTCGTTGGTGAGGCCGGTATGGGGAATGGCGAGCGAGACGTTCTCATTGGCCACTTCGCCAAGTGCGCGGTGGATGTCGCCGAGCGGCTTCGAAATGCCACGGATGACGTAGAAAGCGGCGGCAAGCGCCAGCACGAAGATCAGCGCGCCGATCGACAGCGCCTTCATCACATCGCCGCGAACCTGCGCGTTCAGATCATCGATGTAAACGCCGGTCACGACCACCACCTGCCAGGGCTCAAAGGCAAGGGCATAGGAGCTCTTGGCGTAATCATTGCCTTCCATACCGGGCTTCGGGCCGTAGAAATCCGTTTGGCCGCCGCCATTGCGGCCAAGCCGCACCAATTCGTCACGATAGGCGAAACCCTTGCTGTCAGGCTTGCCCTTGAAGCTTTCGCCGACGCGCTTGGCATCGGGGTGGAACTTCATCGTCACGTCGTAGTCGTAACCGAAGAGATAGCCGTCGGGAGTGAAGCGCATGGCGCTGACAGTCGCGTAAGCCTGCTTCATGGCCTCGTCGCGCGAAAGCGTTCCGGCCTTTTCCTTGTCGTGGAAGGATTGCAGGATGGAGATCGCCGATTGCACCTGCGTCCGCAGCATGCCGTAGCGTTCCTCATAGATAGCATCGGTGGCGGATTTCAGCTGGTAAAACGTCGCCACGGCGAAGGCGGCCATCAGGGCCACCACGAGAACGATCAGTTGACGGGAAATGGAAAGGTTCTTCATGGGCGCTCACAAGCGTTTGGAATCGCGCGCCTGAAAAATGCCGCGCGGTACCGATGTTTCAGAGAAGGGAGAGGCGCATGATGCGCGATAAAAGGCCAGAAAAGCGCGTGTCCCCGCCGTGGCCTCATCCTGTGCTGCATCGCACTATAAACCCACTTAGCGGCTAAAAATTTGAATAAATATTTAATTAGCGAAGGCTTTATCAGGCCTTATAGGCAGAATACGCGGCGGAGAAAGCAACATTCCCCGCATGGTTGCAGCGTCATTTCGGGAATGCAGCGATGACGCGATTATTTGACGTTCGTCATCAAAAACGTCTTCGACCGGTCAGTTGCCGCGCAATTTGAAATCCGGGAACTGGGGCGCGCCGATCACCGAGGCGCTGGCCGGCTCGGCTGCATTTTCGGTGGAAAGTTCCTTGACGGCTGCCGTGGTCGTCGTCACGTCGATGCCGGCCGGTGTCGAAACCGTCTCAGCTGGATGTGCTGCGGGTTCTGCCTCGTCATAGGTCGCGATGGCGGTGCTGGAGGTTTCCGTCATCCATGCGGGATTGGTGCTGACGAAGGTGACGGGCGCACCGCCAAGCCAGGCTTCGGTGCGCACCAGGGTGCGCTTGCCGTCGACTTCGCGCATTTCCGTGTGCTGGGTGCCAGGCTCAATGGAGGGAACCGCATAACCTTGCGTTACGGCTTTGCCCTTCACGGGCTGGCAACCCGCGCAATCGCGGCGAACGAAGCTGCCATTGGCCACGTGCACGCCGTTTATATATTCGATGGAAGATGCCATCGCCGACCCGCCGGTCAGCGCGATAACAGCTGTCAGAAAAAGACGACGCATCGAAACCCCCGAAATGACGGCGCGGCCTCGTGATCGAGGCACGGTGCGCCATTCAATATTCCGGCAAGTATTACCGATGTTTCGTTTCCATCGGGTCAGCAAACTTGGTAAAAATTGAACGAAATATTCGCTCCCAGCCCAGTTTTCCTTAAGGATCAGGCCTTTTCGCGCGCGACAGCCTGCCAGCCGATATCGCGGCGGCAAAAGCCATTTTCCCATTCCACCTTGTCCGCCAGCGCATAGGCGCGGGCCTGCGCTTCCGTCACTGTCTTTCCAAGGGCGGTGACGTTCAGCACGCGTCCACCCGTCGCCACCAGACTGCCGTTCTTCAGCGCGGTTCCGGCGTGGAAGACCTTCGCCTCTTCGCTCGCCTCGGGAATATGGGCGATCGGCGTATTCTTGTCGTAAGCGCCGGGATAACCCTTCGAGGCAAGAACGACAGTCAGCGCTGCGTCGTCGCGCCATTCCGCCTCAACCTTGTCCAGCGTGCCGGTGGCGGTGGCATAGAGGATCGGCAGCAGATCGCTTTTCAGGCGCATCATCAGCACCTGGCATTCGGGATCGCCGAAACGGACGTTATATTCGATGAGTTCCGGGCCCTTGGCGGTAATCATCAGGCCGGCGAAGAACACGCCGGAGAAGGGATTACCATCCTTGGCCATGCCCGAGATCGTCGGCTCGATGATTTCCTTCATGGTGCGCTCGACCATGGCCGATGTCATGACGGGGGCGGGAGAATAGGCGCCCATGCCGCCGGTATTCGGGCCGGTATCGCCATCGCCGACACGCTTGTGATCCTGCGCGGTGGCGAGCGCCAGCGCGGTCTTGCCGTCGGAAAGGCAGAAGAAGCTGGCTTCTTCGCCGTCGAGGAAGGCCTCCACCACCACTTCGGCGCCAGCTGCGCCGAAAGCGCCGTCGAAGCAGTCGTCGATGGCGGCAAGTGCTTCCGCTTCCGTCATGGCCACGGTTACGCCCTTGCCGGCGGCAAGTCCGTCCGCCTTGATGACGATCGGCGCACCCTGTGCACGAACATAGTCCTTGGCCGGTTCGGCAGTCTTGAAACGCTGGTAAGCGCCGGTCGGAATATCGTAGCGCGCACAGAGATCCTTGGTGAAGCCCTTGGAGCCTTCAAGCTGGGCCGCCGCTTTCGACGGTCCGAAGGTGGCGATGCCGGCGGCACGCAGATCATCCGCCAGACCCGCAACCAGCGGCGCTTCCGGGCCGACGACAACGAAGTCGATTGCCTTTTCTTTCGTAAAGGCGATGACGGCCGCGTGGTCTTCCACATCAAGCGAAACGAGTGTCGCGTGGTCGGCGATGCCGGGATTGCCGGGGGCGGCATAAAACTCATCGAGCAGGGGAGACTGGGCGATTTTCCACGCCAGCGCATGTTCGCGTCCGCCGGAACCGATCAACAGAACTTTCATGGTCAATACCCCTGCAAATTCGCCAGTAACCTTGTGTCAGGGGCGTTAAGGGCAGGGGGGCGAAAGGTCAAGGAGAAAGCGCCGCAAATGCCCGTCTTTCCCTTGAAGTCAGCCTTTCCTGTGGAATCGTTCCCGCCTCTTGTTGTCACGCCACAATCAGACATTATGTTCGCCGCTCCAGATGTGACATCAGAGAACCTCATGACCGCAGATAATGCCCGCCTCACCACGCTCATCGCCTCCGAAATCAACGCCCGCCCCGATCAGGTGAAGGCGGCGGTGGCCTTGCTGGACGAGGGCGCGACCGTTCCCTTCATCGCCCGTTACCGCAAGGAAGTGACCGGAGGGCTTGATGACACCCAGCTGCGCACGCTTTCGGAACGTCTCGTCTATCTGCGCGAACTCAATGCGCGCCGCGCCTCCATCGTCGATTCCATCACCGGTCAGGGCAAGATGACCGACGAGCTGATGGTCAAGATCATGCAGGCCGGGACCAAGGCGGAGCTGGAAGACCTCTACCTGCCCTATAAGCCGAAACGCCGCACCCGCGCGGAAATCGCCCGTGAACGCGGTCTCGGCCCGCTTGCGGAAGCCATCTGGGAAAACCGCGCTGCCGATCCGGCGAAATTGGCGGAAGCTTATGTGCAGGGCGAAGTGGCCGATGTGAAGGCGGCGCTTGAGGGCGCGCGCGACATCGTGGCTGAAACCATGACGGAAAATGCCGATCTGCTCGGCCGCCTGCGTGATTACATGCGCCAGAACGCCACCTTCCGCGCCAAGGTCGTGGACGGCAAACAGGCGACGGGCGAAAAATTCTCCGATTATTTCGATCATTTCGAGCGCTGGGCGACGGTGCCCGGCCACCGGGCGCTAGCCATGCTGCGCGGCTGGAACGAAGAAATTCTGACGCTGACGATCGATGTCGATGCGGATGATCCCTCACCGGTAAAGCCCGCGCAGCGCTCGATCGCCGCCGCCTTCGATATCCGCAATGCGGGGCCTGCCGATCAATGGCTGATGGAGGTCGCTGGCTGGACCTGGCGGGTGAAGCTTTCCATGTCGCTGTCGCTCGATCTGATGCGCGAACTGCGCGAGCGGGCGGAAGAAGAGGCGATCAATGTCTTCGCCCGCAATCTGAAGGACCTGCTGCTGGCAGCCCCCGCCGGCTCCCGCGCCACCATGGGGCTTGATCCCGGCATCCGTACCGGCGTGAAGGTCGCGATCGTGGATGGTACTGGCAAGCTGCTCGAAACCACGACGGTCTATCCTTTCCCGCCGAAGAACGATGTGCGCGGTACGCAGGCCGAACTCGCTTTGCTCATCCGCAAGCACAATGTCGAGCTGATCGCCATCGGCAACGGCACGGGCAGCCGCGAGACGGAAAAGCTGGTGGCCGATCTTCTGGCGCAGATGCCGGCTTCCGCTTCCGGTGCAAAGCCCACCAAGGTCATCGTCTCGGAAGCGGGCGCATCCGTTTATTCCGCGTCGGAACGTGCGGCAGCGGAGTTCCCCAATCTCGACGTTTCGTTGCGCGGCGCCGTCTCCATTGCCCGCCGTCTTCAGGATCCGCTGGCGGAACTGGTGAAGATCGAGCCGAAATCCATCGGTGTCGGCCAGTACCAGCATGATGTCGATCAGGGCCGTCTCAGCCGCTCACTCGATGCTGTGGTGGAAGATGCGGTGAACGCCGTCGGCGTCGATCTCAACACGGCCTCGTCGCCGCTTCTGGCACGGGTCTCCGGTCTCGGCAGCTCGATTGCCGATGCCATCGTCGCCCATCGTGACCAGACCGGGCCGTTTGCCAGCCGCAAGGAGCTGCTGAAGGTGCCGCGCCTTGGCCAGCGCACCTTCGAACAATGCGCCGGTTTCCTGCGCATCCCGAACGGCAAGGAACCGCTGGATGCTTCCTCGGTTCACCCGGAAGCCTATGGCGTGGCGAAAAAGATCGTTGCTGCCTGCGGCCGCGATCTGCGTTCGCTGATGGGCGACAGCGCCGCGCTGAAGGCGCTTGATCCGAAGACGTTCATCGACGAGCAATTCGGTCTGCCGACCGTAAAAGACATCATCGCCGAACTGGAAAAGCCCGGCCGCGACCCGCGCCCGAGCTTCAAGACCGCGACCTTTGCCGAAGGTGTGGACGAGATCACCGATCTGAAACCAGGCATGTTGCTGGAGGGTACGGTCACCAATGTCGCCGCCTTTGGCGCCTTCGTGGATATCGGCGTGCATCAGGACGGACTGGTGCATGTCTCGCAGCTTGCCGATCGTTTCGTGAAAGACCCGCATGAGGTCGTCAAGGCGGGCGACGTCGTCAAGGTGCGAGTCGTGGAAGTGGATGTGAAGCGCAAGCGCATCGGCCTCACCATGCGTAAGGATGGCGGTGAGGCAGCGCCGCAGCCGGTGCGTGAAAAGGGCAATGCCAGCGCCATGCGCCACGCGACATCAAAACCGAAAGATCGCAACGAGGGGTCGCAAACCGGTGGTGCGCTTGCCGCTGCGCTGGCTGAAGCCATGAAGCGGCGCTGACCGTGGGTTGAAATGATTTTTTACCAAAAAGCCTCGCCGTATACCCCGGCGGGGCTTTTTCCTTGATGAAATCGTTCAATTTTTTTGAAATAAGACTATCTTGAAACTTGTGCCGAAAGGAATACGGTCTGCAAAATTGATAAGTGAGACTTAGCAATTGGGGGTGCCATGGCGTCGTCTCTGCATGTTCTTCTCGAAAAGATAATCAAGATCGGTGATCTCACCGTCAACAGCCCGGGCGGCAGCCGCACTTTCGGCAACGGCACGGGAAAAAAGGTGGTTCTGAACTTCACCGATGAAGCCGCCATGCAGGAGATAGCCGCCGATCCGGCGCTGAAGCTCGCTGAAATGTACATGGAGGGCCGGGCGAAGGTCGCAGAAGGCGACATCTACGATTTCCTCGCACTGGTCAAAGGCAACACGCTGAGCGAGGCGCTGTCCTTCGGCATGGTCTGGCGCGGCATGGCACGCATCATCGCCGCCCGCATCAAGATGCATCTGCCGGTCAATCACAACAAGAGCAATGTCGCTCATCATTATGACCTGAGCGCCAAGCTGTTCGATCTCTTCCTTGATGAGGACTGGCAATACTCCTGCGCCTATTTCAATCCGCCCGGCATCAGCCTTTATGAGGCGCAGGTCGCCAAGAAAAGGCATATCGCGGCCAAGCTGATGACCGAGCCGGGCCAGAGCGTGCTGGAAATCGGCTCCGGCTGGGGCGGTATGGCGATGTATATCGCCGAAAGCGCCGGTGCCGACGTGACCGGCATCACGCTCAGCGAGGAACAGCTGCGCGTTTCCCGCGATCGTGCGGCAAAACGCGGGCTTGCCGGCAATATCCGCTTCGAATTGCAGGATTACCGCTATCTGCCGGCCTCGAAGAAATATGACCGCATCGTCTCCGTGGGCATGTTCGAACATGTCGGGCCGACGCATTATCGCGATTATTTCGACAAGGTGGCGGAGGTGCTGGACGACAGGGGCGTGATGGTGCTGCATTCCATCGGCCAGCCCAGCCCTGCACTGGCGACCAATCCCTTCATCGAAAAATATATTTTCCCCGGTGGGTATATACCCTCGCTTGCCGAGGTGCTGCCGTCGATCCAGAAATCCGGGCTGCTGGTGAAGGATATCGAAATCCTGCCCATGCATTATGCGCATACGCTCAGGCATTGGCGCGAGCGTTTCGTGGCGCGCAAAGCCGAAGCGATAGCGCTTTACGACGAACGTTTCTTCCGCATGTGGGAATTTTATCTGGCGGGGTCGGAAATGGCCTTTACCCACGAAAATTTCCATATCTTCCAGATCCAGCTCGCCAAGGACCGCGACGCCGTTCCGCATAATCGCGACTACATTGCGCAGAACGAGGCGAAGCTGCTGGAGTTCGAGAAGACCCGTGCGCCACTCGAGAAGGTGACGTTCTAAGGTGTTTCCCCGTCATGCCGGCTCAGGGCCGGAATGATGGGGAAGTAGCCGCCGGTTTGCTTTCCCGCTCTGGTTAATGAAATGGAAAGACAATCCCTCTAATTCTATGGGCACCTTGTCTGTATTGCGTTTCTGGGGTTCTTTCATGTTCAAGCCATCAGCGGCCGCCGCCGCCTGTGTCCTGTCGCTTTTTGCCGTGGGCAATGCCCATGCGGAAGGCTGGTTTTCGGGCGACTGGTATCTGAAGCTCGGTGGTGCGGGTTTCACCGCGCCGAAATATCAGGGCGACAACAAGAATGAATTCGGCTTTTCGCCCATCATTTCGCTTGGCCGTCAGGGGCAGGGCGCGCGTTTTACCTCGCGCAACGACAGCGCCTCGATTTCGCTTCTGGACAATGGCCCGATCAGCATGGGTCTGGCCGGCAAGCTGGTTTCCCCGCGTGACGAGGGCGATTCCGCCGATCTCAAGGGCATGACCCGCATCAAGCGCGGCGGCGAGCTTGGTGGTTTCGCCGAGGCTTATCCGACCGACTGGCTGCGCGTTCGTGGCGAAGTCCGTCAGGGTATCCGCAGCCATAGCGGCGTGGTCGGCGATGTCGCCGTCGATGCCTTCACCGATATCGCCCCCGGCATCCAGATTTCCGCCGGCCCGCGCGCCACATGGGTGAGCAGCAAGTACAATGAGCGTTATTACGGTGTAAGTGCTGCGCAGACGGCCGCCGGTGCGCCATCGCCCTATAGCCCGGGCGGCGGCCTGCATTCCGCCGGCATCGGCGCCGCCATCACCTGGAAGGTCACCGAGAACGCCGAAGTCGGGTCGTTTGCGGAATATCGCCGCCTGACCGGTGATGCCGCCGATAGCTCGCTGGTGCGCGAGCGCGGCTCGAAAAACCAGTTCATCATCGGTGTTCAGGCAAGCTATAAATTCAATTTTTCGCTGCCCTGAGACAAGAAACCGAATGTCTGAGGTTGATGGCCCGCAGGAAACCGTTGCGGGCCTTGATGTTTCTGCCAATCCGCGTTCGACGTCATCCTCGGGTCAAGCCCGAGGATAACGTCGGTGAGGTTTTCGCTTTGCCGGTGGCGTGTTGCAATCCGCCAAGAACCGCGCATCTTTGCACTTTGAAATCCATTCCGATTTTCCCGCCGATGCTGTAGAACCATCCCTATGGTTCACCACAGCGATTTGTCAGACCGCGTTTCCGACGCGCCATCCAACAACTGGGTCTATCGGATTTTGCCGAGGTCCCTCTGGCCCTATGCGCAGCTTGCACGATGGGATCGCCCCATCGGCTGGCAATTGTTGATGTGGCCGTGTTTCTGGTCCGCGGCCCTTGCGGCCAATGTGGCGGTGGCAAGCGGCGGCTTTTCCTGGGCGACACTGATCTGGCATCTGGCGTTGTTCTTCATCGGGTCGGTGGCGATGCGTGGTGCGGGCTGCACCTATAATGATCTGGCCGACCACAAGATCGACATGGCCGTGGCGCGCACCCGTTCGCGGCCGCTGCCTTCCGGCCGCGTGAGCCGGATGCAGGCCAAGGTCTTCATCGTCCTGCAGGCGCTTGCCGGGCTCGTCGTGCTTTTGCAGTTCAACAGTTTCGCAATCGCGACCGGCATATTCTCGCTGGTTTTCGTGGCGATCTATCCCTTCGCCAAGCGCTTCACCAACTGGCCGCAATTTTTCCTCGGCCTTGCCTTTTCCTGGGGCGCGCTGATGGGCTGGGCCGGACAGTTCGGATCGCTCGCCTGGCCGGCTGTCCTGCTTTATGTCGGCTCCATCGCCTGGACGATCGGTTATGATACAATCTACGCCCATCAGGACAAGGAAGATGACACCGCGGTGGGCATCGGTTCGACCGCCCTGCTGTTTGGCGAGAACACACATCGCTGGCTGGTTTTCCTTTATGGCACAGCCCTTGCCATGATGTTCCTGTCGTTCTGGATGGCGGACGTTAACATCATTGCCTATAGCGGCCTTGCCGCTGCCGCGCTCATGCTGTTCCGCCAGGTCTGGGTGCTCGATATCGATGACGTGGACCAGTGCCTCGTGCTGTTCAAATCCAACAACCGCGTCGGCGTGCTGATTTTCGCAGGCCTGATCCTGTCGCTCCTGCTGGCGTAAGCCGTGAAAATACGGAATGAAAAAGCCCGGCCGCGTCATCCGCGCCGGGCTTTTTGATTGTCTGGCTGAAGATTATCAGCTGCGGGCGATGATTTCCTTGCCCTCGATCTTCATGCTCATGCCGAGCGAACCGGTGGAGCGGCGAACGAGGAAGCGGGGACGGCGTTCCGCGAAATAGGAATGGCGGCGGCGCGGACGGGTATTCTGGGTGCGCACCTTGCCGAGATGTTCTTCCAGCGGACGGGCAACGCCATCGGCTTCCACCATCAGCATGGGAATGCGGTAGGCTTCAGACCAACTGCGCCAGTCGGCGGCGATATCGCAGAGATCGTGAGCGACGAGAAGTGGAACGCAGAGATCCGGATCATCATGGTGCAGTTCCAGGGTCACCGTCACCTGTCCGTCGCCATGGTCGATGGCGCGGGCGGCAACACCCTTGAAAGCGCGGGCAGGCAGGGCGAAGGACAGAGGCAGGCCGGAAGAGGACAGAACCTTTCGCAGAACGGCGCCCCGTTCATCGAGAGTGACGGCGACATCGGTCGCGCCATTGCCTTTTCCATAGGTGACCTGTTGCGGAAAACGTGCCGGGTCGAGTCTGAGAGTGGCGACGGCCCAGTCGGGCTTCAGAACGGTCTTGGTCATGTTTATTCTACCCTTGTTTTACCTGAGAGCCGGTTTCCGGTCTTCTCATCGGGACTTTTCGTCCTCTGATGTCGGGAGAATATCCGCCGCATGTTCGAGACTGCTTAAAAATCGCGGTTAAGAAAACTTTGCATTCCCAAATGGTTAGCAAAACACACTGTGGCATGGTTTCGCTTAGGTAAAGCAGATCGAGACAATGCGGTTTTTATCCCGATCGGAATTGTGCTCTTTCAAGCTACGGGCAAGGCGCGTCATGCATAGTCATGCCAAGGCTTGCCGTGCGTCCGGATGGGCGCGCGATGGGTGGTTCAAAACCGGAGCTTTTGGTGTCCCCGAGGGGATGCGCTGTGCTCCAGGGGGCATACGGATGGTATCGACTTATCTCAGCTACGACCTCATCAACCGCGATATGAAGGCAAGCATCTCGCGCGTGTCGCAGCAGGGGCTCGTGGAGCGGCAGACGAAATATTACAAGGAAAACATCGGCAATGTGAAAAGCGTCGATGAATTCCTCGATAACTACCAGCTCTATTCCTATGCCATGGATGCCTTCGGTCTGGGCGAGATGACCTATGCCAAGGCCTTCATGAAAAAGGTGCTCGACAGCGACCTGAACGACCAGAACAGCTTCGCCAACAAGCTGACCGACGAGCGTTATCGGGAATTCGCCGCCGCCTTCAATTTCAGCTCTTCGACAAAGACCGTGCAGACAGACGCACAGCTCGACAAGATGATCGGGCTTTATGATACGTCGATCACCAATCTGAACAGCAGCCTTGCAGAAGAGACACGTTATTACAAGGCAATCATCGGCACGGTGACGAATGCCGACCAGCTGCTGCGCAACGACCGCACCCGCGCCTATATCTTCCAGGTCTTCGGCGTCGATGAGAAGACCTATTCCTATGCCCATATCAAGGGATTGATGACGAGCGACGTCAACGATCCCAATAGCTACATTAACCAGAAATACGGCGCGGCCTATAATGACGCGGTCGAAAAACTGACGATGAAGGGTAATATCGAACTGCATGCGCAGGTCACCACCCGGATTACGGCCATCGATACCGAACTTGCGGGCACGGGTCTGACAAACGAAGAGCGCACGAAGCTCGAGGCGGAAAAGGTGACCCGCCAGGACCAGCTGACCCAGCTTGAGGCCGTTTTGCCACCGAAGGATGAGTGGGAGGCGAAGCTTGCGGCGATCAAGGCGGAACAGACGACGCTGTCGAACACCGTCACCCAATATAACAAGATGGCGCAGATCGCTAACGCCTTCGAGTTCAAGAATGACGGCACGGTAACTGCCGGCGGGGCACAGACGGCGGACAATCTGAAAGCCATCACGGACTCCTATATCGGCAGCGCAGCGCGTGTGACGCCGACCGTCGCGACGCTGAACCGCGATTACTTCGAATCGAAGATTGGTTCCATCACGACAGTAGAGGAACTGATGTCGGATGCGCGGCTTGTCAATTACATCAGAACGGCCTTCGATCTGAACGACCTGACCATCGTGCCGGCAACGATCAAGAACATCCTCACAAGCGATCTCAGCGATCCGAACAATTATATCGCGACCATGGGCAAGAACGACAAGCGTTACCTCGCCCTGAAAAACGCGTTCAACTTTCTACCCGACGGGACGCTCGCGGCCGGCACGACGCCGCAGACAACGACACAGACCGCGACGACCACCAGCGGTTACATGACCCATTACAATGATGCGGACGAGGCAGCTGACGCAAAGGCGCTCACGCTGTTCAAGAGCAGCATTGGCAAGGTCACAAGCGTCAATGATTTCCTCGGAACCAATGCGGTCTATACCTATGCGCTGAAGGCTGTCGGCCTCGATCCCACCAAGGTGAACATCTCCGATATTCAGAGGGTGCTGACCAGCGACCTGCAGGATAAGAAGAGTTACGTTTATACGCTGAAGGACGATCGGTATGTGAAGCTTGCCGAACTCTTCAACTTCACCAAGGACGGTTCGGTCGGTGCACCCATTCTGGCGCAGTCGGAAATCGAGCTGCAGACCATGTCGGCCGACTACATCAAGAAGAAATCGGCTTTCGGTACTGCTAAGGACAAGGAAGCCGCCACGACCGAGGCGAAATATTTCTCGGGCGAAATGCAGAAGATCAAGACGCTCAGTGAGTTCCTGGCCAATGATCGCCTGACCACATTCGCGATGGAATCGCTCGGCATTGACCCCAAGAGCGTGACGAAAGAACAGCTGCAGAAGATATTCACGTCAAATCTCGATGACAAGAACAGCTACGTCAACAAGGAAATGGACCCGGTCTTCCGTCGCCTCGTCACCGCCTTCAATTTCGACACGGACGGCAAGCTCCTTCATGAAGACCGCAGCCTGATCCAGACCCGGCGCGGCCTCTATGAAACGCTCGACAATTATCTGACCCAGACGCTGGAAACGCAGGCGGGCGAAGAAAACGCCGGCGTGCGACTGGCGCTCTATTTCAAGCGCATGGCGGCCGGGACGACGTCCTATTATTCGATCCTTGCCGATACCGCGATCCAGAACTTCATCAAGACCACCTTTGGCATTCCCGATGAACTCGGTAATGCCGGCGTCGATACCCAGGTGGCGATGATGAAGAAATATTTCGACATCAAGGATTTTCAGGACCCGGATAAGGTCAAGAAGCTGATCGCCCGTTTCACCATCATGTACGACAATCAGCAGAACGTCGCCGATCCCATCATGACCCTGTTCAATGGCAGCGGCTCGGTGGGTATCAGCGGCGATACGTTGCTGGCGGTTGCGACGCTACGGGCACGATAGCTCGAAAAGAGGAAGGCCGGACATGTCCGGCCTTTGCGATACCCACTATCCCTTCACCACCCCGGCAGCATATGCCCGGCGCGCAGGCGCGGCATCTTGGGGTAGGTCTTCACATCATTGTCCATCTCGTCGGCAACGCTCATTGGCGAGATATTGTCGAGGCAGGCGGTGATGTGGTCGGTAATGGCATTCACCAGCGAAGGCGAGAGACCGGGGCGTTTCA